>CAYPZP010000089.1:0-12403 GCA_964415285.1 uncultured Halomonas sp.
TACACGGCTCTGAACACTCTTTCCCTACACGACGCTCTTCCGATCTTCGTCGATCGCGACTGATGCGGCGGGACCGGAGCCGCGCGGTGAATGATCGATCGACGCAAGGAATGCGGGTGACCTGCCAAACCGCGCTCGCGCTGGTGCTGGCACTGATGATTATGGGATGTAGCGGTATGCCGGAAAACGACATCGATCCGAACAAGGTCACCGAGCTCGCCCGCTGCCCGTCGAGCCCGAACTGCGTTTCCAGCGTCGAGGAGGCGGACGACTCGCATTACATTGCGCCCATCTCGATCCAGGGCGATGCAGACGAGAGTTGGCAAACCCTGCGGGAAATCCTCGGCGACGAGCGCAGCTTCGACATCGTCGCGAGCTCGGATGACTACCTCCGCGCCGTGGCGACCACGCGAATCCTGCGTTTCAAGGACGACGTCGAATTCCTGCTGGATCGAGCGGCCGGACGGATCGACATGCGATCGGCATCGCGAATCGGCTATTCGGACCTGGGCAAGAACCGCAAGCGGCTGGAGAGCATTCGCACGAAGATGATCAATGCCGGCGCGGCGCGCAGCGACTGAATCGAGCATTCGGGACGCGCGCCCGGCAGCCGGGATTCGACCGGGAACGCCCGCAGATGCGCGTCTGAAGCATCCGTCGTCGATGGCGTGGCGCAGCGGCGGCCGGCCAGACCGGTCGCCGTAGGCCCTGACACCGGCGCACCCGGATACCAGCCCCGGAAACCGGACCCCGGTTGTTCGTCTCCGGGATTCAGTCGGGCCGCGGCTTTTCGAAGACGAAGATTCCCCAGGTCAGAACGCCGTTCCGGCCGCCTTCCACCCAGTGGGCCAGACCGGATTTCATCCGCTCGATGTATTCGCCGTCCACGCCCTTCGCGCGCAGCACGTCGCTCTTGTCGATCAGGACCTCGCGAACGCGTGCGTAGTGCCGCGCTAGCTGTTCCGGATCTTCTTCGAACGCGACTTCGCGCATCCCGTGCTCGGCGAGCGTGCTTCGATAGAACGATGGCGAGGCCAGCGAATCGAGGTGAAGCCGGTCGTAGATGGCCTGCAGCGACTCGCCCGACGCGTCGTCGGACTGCATCGGATCGGTGAACACGAGCCGCCCTCCCGGCTTGAGCACGCGAGCGGCTTCGGCAAGGACTCTGCCGCGTTCGCCGGAGTGCAGAAAAGCCTCCTGCGACCAGGCCCGGTCGAAGCTGGCATCGGCGAAATCCAGCGAGGCGAAATCGCCTTCGACGACATCGATTCGATCGTCCAGGCCGGCTTCGCGATTGATCCGGCAGTTTCGTTCGTTCTCCACGTCGCTGAGGTTCACCGCCACGCAGCGGCAGCCGAAACGCTCGGCGACGTAGCGCAAGGAACCGCCGTAACCTGCTCCCAGGTCGATGACCCGCGTCCGAGAGGTCCAGGGTCGGGTCAACTCGACCATGCGCTGCACCGTGCGCCGGCTGGCGGCTGCGATCGATTCATCCTCGGATTCATACAGGCCGACGTGGATATCCTGGCCGCCCCAGACCTCGCGATAGAAAAGATCGGCATCGTCGCTGTTGTAGTAATCCCGGGCGATCCGGGTGGCGTCGGAATTGCCGTAGTCGCTCATCGGGGCCTCCTGGTTCGATGTTCCTCGTGTTCGCATACGCCCATGATGCCAGAGCGGACTCTAAAACGATGGAATCCGCTCACGGGTCCCGCACCTGCGCCGATGAGGGGTTCGGGGCGTGCGCCAACGACCGGGCTTGCGCGGCCGCCCGGTCCCCGTCAAGGCCCGCCCTGTCCTTCGTCGGTCCTGGCGTGCGGCGCAAACAGGGGCGCCGAGGCACTGGCCCGGAAATCGGCCAGCGCCCAGCGGACCGACGGAAAGGCGATCTGGTCGGGCGGCGGCAGCTCGTCCCAGGCGAACAGCCCGACTTCACGCGACTCCGGCCCCGCCGCGACGTCCGGGTCGACCAGGCGCGCGCGGTAGATGAGCTGAACCTGGCTGATTCGGGTGATGGCGTAGGTGCCCAGCAGCTGGTCGATCTCCAGGCGGGCTCTCGCCTCCTCCCAGGCCTCGCGCAACGCGCCTTCCTCCGGGCTCTCGTTGCGTTCCAGGTAGCCGGCCGGCAGGGTCCAGTAGCCCGATCGCGGCTCGATCGCACGCCGGCACATCAGCACGCGGTCTTCCCAGGTCGCGACAGACCCGACGACGATCCGGGGATTCTCGTAATCGACGAAACCGCAGCGGTCGCAGATCGATCGCTCGATATCGTCGCCGGACGGGACGCGGCGCGTGAACCGGATTTCCTTCGACATGGAAGATGCCGTGATTCGTGAAACGCGCGACGATACGCAAGGCCCGTCAGCAAGATGACAAGTTCCGGAGCCCACGAGGCAGTTCCGACCGCGCCGGTCCCGTGCCGATTCCGGATCGACGCCGGGTTCGATGCATCGCGACGCATCGAACCCGGATTCGGCACAATGGGCGGGTTCCGGAATCGAACGGCTCCCGGGTATCTTCGAAACGGGAATCCCGCCCATGCAGCCAGCACGAACCGACCCGGGCTTGACGGCAGCAACCGACCCGACCGCTCGACGACGGCGGCGGCGTGGGCTGCTGCTGGTCGGCAGTTCCGCCCTGTTCGCCGCACCGCTCGCGCTGATCGAGCCGGCCGCGCACTGAGCGAGCGACCCGCAACTGCTCCAGCTGATTCGGGGCATGGCGGGCATCAAGGCCGGGCTGGCGGCCCTGGCATTCACCGCCGTGTGGTGGCAGCTCGGCCGGGTACCCGCTGCCGGTCCGTTGACGGCGACCTGCATCGGCGGCGTGTGGGCGCTGGCGCTGGCCGCGGGGCTCATCTGGCAGCTCAGCGCGATCATCGCGGCGTCGGTGCTGTTCCACGGCGCGACGGTCACGCTGCTGGTCGTCGCCTGGCGCGACGTGGAGTCCCGCTCAGCCGGACATCTGCGGGAACACCACGGCCAGCGCCCAGCCGAACGCCACGGCGCTGGGCAAGGCGCTGATCATCGGCTCGCCGGTCGCACGATACACCCAGCCGCCGATCAGCCCGTAGACCAGGAAATACGGGATGATCACCACGGCAATGATCAGCAGGAAGAACAGGTCCTCGAACGACAGCGCTACGGCTAAACCGAGCGAAAGCAGGAAGCACACGCGCGTGAGCAGGTGCGCGCCGCGGGGGACATCCGGCCCGCGGGTGAGCCATTCATCGGCGAGAAAGTAGACCAGCGTGCCGCCGAGCATCAGCGCCAGCAGCGGCAGCCGCGGAACGGTCACGGCGAACGAGGTGACGTAGTGATCCATCGCCAGACCGACCGCACCGGCCGCATACAGCGTGGCGACCGCCGCGGCCAGCACCGCGGCAACCGGTCGGTGAGGCAAGGCCGGCGCATCCGACCCGCCCCGCCGCCGAATCCAGAAACAGAATCCGGCCGTGATCAGGCCGTAGAGCGCGAAATGAACGGCGAGATACCCGCCGACCAGGATGCCGAGAAAGTCCGCCGGGAACGCGACCAGCAGCAGCGGGGTGGCAACCGCCGGGACCAGCGCGGCCGGCAACAACGCGCGCCAGCGCGGATTCAGGCCGCGCGCCGCCTCGGACACACGCGGCAGCCCCTTGCTCAGCGGCCACGCCAGCAGTACCAGTCCGGCGAACAGCAGGAGAATCGCCGGACCGCGCCCGTCGACGCGGCCGGTGAGCCCGATCCACTGGCGCGCGAACGAGCGGTTCAACCACTCCACGGTCTCCTTGAGCGTCGTTTCGCTGTACAGCACTCCGACGTGCTCGACGCCGGGCGAAAACACGGCGCGACGCGCGCTGCCGTCCTCGAACCGGCCGTAGGTCGTGCCGACCTCCGGATCGTCGGTCACCAGCGCGACCGCGCGCAGGGCCTCTTTCTTCAGGAAGCCCTCCAGGCCGCCGACGACGATCAGGAAGTTCTCCGGCGAGGTTTCGGTGACCGCCGGCGAGAATAGCGAGATCGCGACGGTCGCATCCACGCGCGGGTCGGCCTCGGCGTAGCGCACGATGATGTCGGAGGCCATCGAATGCCCCAGCATCGCAAAGCCCTTTCCCGCCGCCGGCAACGCCCGCGCGAAGTCGGCCACCGCCGCGGTCTGATCGAGCAGAAACTGCGTTGCACCCTCGACATCGGTCACGTCGCCGGCCAGCGGCTCGAGATTGCGACCGTGGCCGTAGTAGTCGAAGGTCACGGCGAGAAAGCCGTTGCGCGCCAGCGTGAAGGCGAAGGGCTCCATGAGCTGCTGGGATCCGGCGAAGCCGTGCGAAATCACCACCACCGGCAACCCGCCGAGCCGCTTCACCTCCCAGGGGTCAGAGAACCCGGCGCGCAACTCCGGACCCGGGCGGTAGACCGTCACCGGCGTCGGTCCCACCCATCCGCGCTCCGTTTCCACGCCGGCCTCGGCCCGCCACAGCATCACGAGGGCGGCTGCCAGCGACACGATCGCCAGCACCACGGCAATCGACAGCGGGATGCGCGCGCGCATCGAATCGTCTCTCGTGCTCATTCCGGCCTCGCCGCTCTCGCAGCCTCGGCGGCCCGGCCGTGAACCTTGCAGCGTCCCCGCGTCATCGCGTTCGTCCATGCTGTGCAACCTGCATGATAGAACCGATCGGCAAGCGAACCGTGTCGACACCGGGCGGCTGACAGGGTTCGAGCCCAAGCCCCTGCTGCTGGACGGTCGACCCGAAGGCAGGATGACGCACCCGCCGCGAGCTTCTCGCTGGCGGCCGGAATGGGGGCCCGCTTTCCGCTAGACTGAGCGCTCCGAGGCCTTCGGCGAGTGCCGAATCTCCCAGAAACAAGTCTGCTCTCCGGAGGAATCCATGAAAAAGCTTCTGTGCCCCACGCTCCTGCTCCTTGCCGTGACGGGCCTTTCCGGCTGCGGCGATTCCTCCGAGCCGGCATCGCAACCGCAAGAGTTGACGGCCGAACCAACGGTCGCCGAAACGCCGCCGACCCCGGAACCGGAAGTGAGCGATTCGAGCCAGAGCTTCCTGTCGCTCGAAGTGGACGGCGTCGTGAAGTCGTTCGAGCATTTTCCAGAGGAAAAGAACCTGACCATGTCGATGGCCACGCTGGTTCTTGCCAGACCCTCGCCGGAGGCCACGGAAGAATTCTCCATGGCAGTGATGGGCTTCGATCTCTCGGCGGCAGACCTGCCGGTTTCCTTGAAGCTGGGCATGCGCGAGGCCATGGAATCCGGCGATCCGGAGCAGTTCGCGAGCGCGCCGAAACCGTTGATCAGCTATATCTCGCCCGAGGGGATCGAATACAGCAGCTACGCGACCATCGCTTTCGAGCGGTACCAGGACGGTCTCGTGACCGGGCGGATCGAGGATATCGAACTGGAGCCTTCAGACGTGGAGGGCCCGCCGCTCATGCTGTCGGATATCCATTTCGAGATTGCCCTCTAGGAAAACTCTGAACAACTCTGCGCGGGCGCGACGGCGCCTTTGCGGGAGACTCCGGCTTGGCTTGTGCGAGCGCGGTTCGGTCGTTCCGAATCAGCGAGCCCAATCAAGCTGGAGGCCCGGCAAAGGCTCGCCCCGCACGGGTTGCGCCGCAAACACGCCTGCAGCCCCTGCGCTGCCCGATCGGTACTGGACCCGGACCCGGTTTCCACGCGACATCCGGCCGGGTGAGCGCCGGTGGCCGCAAGCGCTGGCGCCTGCCGGCCACCGGCCTCGAAACGGCCGCTCAGGGGTGTGCGACCGTCACCAGCTTGCCGAGCGTGTTCCACGCGTCTCTCGGCTGCCAGTCGCGGTTGGCGCCGAGATAGGAATGGTCATCGAGCTCGAGTAGGCCGATGATCACTTCTGCGACGATGGTCGCGCCGACCGGCCCCAGCCCCTCGCCCTCGTTGGTGCTGCCGTCGGACTCCTCGCGGCCGATCACCTCGGCCTCGGCCAGGATGTAGAGCCACAGCGGAATCCCGTCGTCGCCGAGATCGCCGTTGACCTTGGCGACCTTCTTGACCACCTTCTCGATTTGCTTCGGATCGCGGCCGAGGGCTTCGGCGACCTTCTCGCCGCCGGGCAGCAGAAACGCGTTACCGCGACGCAGGTTGCGGGTGGCCAGCGATTTGTCCTCGGGTTCCCCGGTAATGAACGGCAGGTCCAGCAGATCGGTCGCGAGCAGCGTATCCAGCTTCTGCGCCCGCTCGACCTTGCGGTTTTCCGGCGTGAACAGCAGCTCGTGCCAGTCGACGACCGAGTCGGGGTTGGTCAGCGGATCGAAGCCGAGCCCCAGCTCCGGGCCGAACAGTTCGAGCCGATTGCCGTTTTTCTGCACTTGTAGCTTCATCGGAATCATCGAGTGCCCGAAGCGATAGGCGGCAACCGAGAACTCCACCGGGATGAACGGGACCTGGGGGCAGTAGAACTGTCGTCCACACCCGAGAATGCGCTCGACCACCGCGCTGCCACAGACGTCGGTCAGGAAGCCGTTGACCACCGCCCACTGGTAATGCCAGGTGGTGAGGCGGCGCGATTCCTCATACAGCGCATGTCCCTCCAGCGTCTCGACGTCCTCCTCGTCCTTGGTCTCATCGTAGAGTGTCTGGGCCACGTGGTTGTGGAAACGAATGATCGCCAACTGCAGTTGGCTGATCACGCGGTTCTCGTCGTTGCGCGGATCGCCGATGATGGCGCGGCCGTTCGGCGAGCGCAGGACATCGTCGTCGTGAAGTCCGGCCTGCCCCGAATTGTCCGCGCCGGTCAGCAGCTTGACGCCTTCGAATACCCCGCCCTGCTCGTAGAGGTACGGCTGCGCCTCGGGCCCGAGGCCGTAGATGCAGTCGAGGTCGAGCGTCGGCGTTCGGACGTTGGCGATTTCGCCCGGATTGCCGACCACGCTGTCGAAGGTGGTCGTGGCGTCCAGCGTGATGTCGTGGTCGACGAACTGCCCGAAGAAGATCATCCCGACCGGCACGCTTTCAGTGCGGTCCTTGTCGTCCGGCGCCTGCATGTTGCCGCCGAGCTTTCCGATCTCGAACAGGATGTCCGGCCGGGTGTAGGCGGGATTCAGATCACCGAAGAGCCGACCGAAGCGGTCGTCGCGATGCTCGCTATCACCTTCGGACTCCTGTCCGTACTTGCTCATCCGGCAATACGGCGAAAGTCCTTCCAGGGGTTTCATTCCATGATGCTCTGTCTTGCTCACGTGCGTACTCCTAGCCCATAGGCTGTCGTACCCCTTGTGTTGACGGTGAAACGGGGAGTCTCGGGATCAGCCCGAGTTTCCCTATGGCATGAGCGACACCGGACCGCAGCAGGCAATTCGCCCCGGCAGTCGATCGGCATTGCGGCCGATCGAAGCCCCCTCGCTTCGGTTCCGATGATTCCGAAGAGAGACCGGGCGTGCCAATCGGACCTGAAACGACCGCCGGACTCCGTCGCGGGGAGCGCCGGCAAGCCGTCGTTCGGCTACCGAAGCTCGTACCAGTTGCCCTCTTCCCTGTATCGCAGACCCGCTTCTGCGGGCTCGCCCGAAAAGGCCAGCTTGAAGAACTCCGCCAACTCGTCGTTCTTCGTCGCCGGCTCGCCGAAGGGCGAGTGCGATTCCTTGACCCAGGACGCGCTGGTCAGGTTCACGTAGTAAGCGATCCGGCTGTCCAGACGCTTGACGAAGTGACCCAGACGAGCCTTCTGGGCATCGCCCGGCTTGATCCGCGAAAGCCTGAGCGCATAGTCGTTCTCGTTGATCGTGATGAAGACCCGGCGGTTGTGCCGGATGCGGTCGACCCAGTCTGCGTGGTCGGCATTGTTCGTGTCGGCCTGGCACAAGACAACGTTGTCGAAGATCAGCTCGTTGCCCTCGCTGATCGTGCTCTTCAACATCTGCTTGTACAGGTAGTTGCCCATGCTGTGAAACATGGCGTTGATCGTGAACGGGCATTCCTTGCGCAGCAGCTTGGCGTACAGCGCGTCGCGCCGCTCGGCGTTGTCCGGGAACTTGTCGAAGGCTTTCTTCTTGAGCGACTCGCGACTCGACTCGCTGATCTTCATCAGGAAGTGGTGCACCATTTTCAGCGTGCGCTCGAGTGCGCCGGTCGAGGCGCGGGCGTCGCGCTTGTCGGAGAGATAGCTGAGTTTGCCGTGCACGCCGCCGCCATTGGCCGGCCAGGAAAAGGGCAGGACTTCGACATCGTAGGTCTTCTCGAGATCGAAGGCCGCGCGCAGGACGTCCTTGATCTCGTTGTTGTAGCCGTGAACCAGGATCAGCAGGTGCCGCTTCCGGGCTCGCAGGCGCTTGACCAGCTCGCAGGCTACGCGCAGGCTGGCGTAGTGCTGCGCCTTGGGATCGAGGTCGAGCGAGAATTCCTTGATGTAGCCGGTGGCCTCGGACTTGCTGATCTCGTCCGGCAACACTTCGATCGCATAGCCGTTACCGCGACGCGTTGCCTCGACGACGCGAAGCTCGTTGTTGCCCTTCTCGTTCGGCCGCTTGCCCAGCTTGTCCAGCCCGGAAGCATCCGAATCGAGACGGCGGTTCGTGACGATAAACATTGCTGCTCCCTATCACCAACGCCCCATTGCACGTTAGCAGACTGGATTTTCGAATTCAAGAAAAACCGCTGGCCGATCGCGAAGGCTGAAACAAAACCGCAACAAGGTTTCTCCGGGAAGCATGACCAGCAACATCATCCTCGGGGCATGCATCGCATGTTCCTCCTGTTCAGGCCCGAAACGGCTCGTCGAGCCGAGGCAGACACATCACAGGTGCCTTCTGATGTGCGTGTGCGATCGACGTCCGGGGAGGAAGCGGTCGTATGCGTCCACTCCGTTCCGGACGCAGCGGACGGAGCCTCCAGCGACAAATGGCCGGGAAATGTGAGAAACGGGACCGGCACACTGCGGCATGATTCCGGCGGTTCGCCTCTCAGCCGGGTCTGCACCCGGATCGTCGGAGCCGGACCCGGCCCCGACGGGGCGGCCTGCCCCTCCCACGCGCGTCTATTTGACGACCTGGCGCCCCAGGTGATTGCGCCAGATTTCCAGCGCCGGTCGCGCCGCGCCCTGCTCATCCCAAAGGCCCGTATCGCGCCAGAGTCGATCGAGATCGCTGCACTGGATTTCATCGCACAGTGCATCGTAGTCCTGGGCGATGAAGTTGACGACGAAGCGGAAGTCGAAGCGCTCGGCGGCCGCAAGCAGCCGTTCGATGAAGTCCGCCTGGCCGGTCTCGCTGCCGGCCAGATCCAGATCGAAGGTCCCGCCGCCGGTCGCGAAGGAAAGCTGCTGCATCTGCGCCGGAAAGCCGGTCTCCGTGATCGCGATCGCCTTGCGGGTCAACGCGTCGATCTTGCCCAGAAAATCGTCCGGCAGCGGCTCGGTTCCCAGCGCCGAGAGGAATGGATAGAACGAAACGCCGAGAATATCCGTATAGGGAAGAAGGTCGGCAAGCGCCTCGGCCTGACGCTGCGGGTCGGCATCGGTAATGCCCGGCAACAAGTCGTGCGCCGTTACGCTGAGCAGCACGGGCAGCGACGGGTAGCGTGAACGCAGTTCAGTCCACGTCTGGCGGTGCAGCGAGAGGTAGGCATCCCATCGGTCCGGCGCCAGCTCGGCCAGCAGATTCACCTCGATACCGATGGCCAGGTAGTCGGGGCGAAAGAACTCGATCGTATTGACCGCGTGTTGGGTGAAAGCTGCCACGACCTCGGGATCGTCGAACGCGGCATCGGCCCACGGCGGACCCAGCGTCGCGCGCGGCGTGTCCGGCTCGGCGCCCCGGTAGGGCGCCAGCGCGTCGCGCGAGATGCCGATCGGCGTGATCGACACGAAGACCCGGTGGCCGGCCGGGGTCAAGGATCTGCGGAATTCCCAGTCGCCGCGCAGGTTGGGATGATAGCTATCGACGCCGCCGCCGGCCGCCGCTTCGGGCCAGGGAATGCCGTCGTCGAAGTGGTGGGCGATCAGGTCGCCGTTTGCACCCAGGCGCGCATAGAGGTCGATGACCGGCTGACCCTCGGCATCGGGCAGGTCCGGCGGAAACGGCGTGAAGCCCATCCGGAAAGACCGTCGATCGTCGCAGTCTCGACCGTCGATGCTCGAAAGACGCTCCAGCTGCTGCGTACCGCTGCCGAAGTCGGCCGGCCCGATAAAAACCATCGTGGCACTGGAACAGCCGTGGAACTCGATCGAAAGCTCTCCCCAGGCTTCGATACCGACGTCCCCGGGCGGAAACGGTTCGCCGAATCGACCACCGTCGGTGATCCGGGCCTCTTCGACTTCGATCCGGTTGCCGGTCACGGGCCCTTGCCCGATGATCCAGGCCTGTTCGCCCGACGGCCGGTAGGTCATCCAGAACACCAGCGCCCTGCGGTCATCGAGTATCTCGACGGTTACACCATCGCGGCCGAAGGCCCGATCGCTCCAGAGCCCGGACAGCTCGCCGGCGTACGGAAAGGTGTCATCGGCGACGGATACCGGGGTCATGGCCGCCCCTGCGACCAGGATCAGCCATCGGGCCGCGCTTTGGATGGGTCCGCTGATCGACATTCGGGCCTCCCGGAATCACTGGGTCGGAAATGATCGTTCAACCCAGTATACGTGCCGGGTATTCGCGTTTTCCAGCCGCACCCGCGAATCCGGACCTCGCGCGCCAGCTCGAGATGCTGCTGCGGACCAATGCCGCCACTGCGACGCTTTCGGGCGCGCTCGGTTCGGACGTATCCGGCCTGCGCGCTGCGCGCCAGGCGGAACGGATCGAAGACGAACCGCCGACCGCGAAGACTGGTCCCGTTCGTCGCGCGGCGTCAGGCGAAGTCCATGACCACGGCCATCACGAGTACCACGGCGCCGGCGGCGTAGAGCTTGACGATCAGGGGCAGGCAGAAGCGGAACCACTTCGCGTATGAAATTCCGGCCACGCCGAGGATGCCCATCAGGATGGCGTTGGTCGGGATGATCATGTTGGTGAACCCATCGCCCATCTGGTAGGCCAGCACCGCGACCTGGCGCGGGACCTCGACCAGGTCGGCCAGCGGCGCCATCAGCGGCATCGTCACGTACGCCTGGCCGGAGCCGGACGGGATGAACAGGTTGAGCACGGCCTGGATCAGCATCATGCCGACCGCCGACAGCTCGGCCCCGACCAGCGACAGCGGCAGCGACAGGTAATGCACGATCGTGTGCAGGATCTGGCCGTCTTCCATGATCAGCGCGATGCCGCGCGCAATCCCGACCAGGATCGCCGTCTCGGTCAGGTCGCGCGCGCCGTCGATGAATTGTTCCGAGGCGCGGCTCGGCCCGAGCCGACCGATGGCGGCGGCCGCCAGGCCCAGCACCAGGAAGCAGGCGCCGAGCTCGTTGAGGTACCAGCCCCGGGTCGCGATGCCCCAGACGCCGACGCCGAGCGCGGCCAAGAAGGCCACGACGATGGCCACGTGGCCGGCCTCCAGCGACGGATAATGCGCCGGCGGTTCGGCGCCGGGCGGCGGACCGTCGGCGACCAGGCTCGTCGACGGGTCCCGTCGCACGCCCTCGGCATAGCGCCAGACGTGGTGCACCGCGATCAGCACGAACGGCACCAGCAGCGCCAGCCGCAGCGGCCAGCCCGAGTAGGTCGGCAACCCGGCGATCTCCTGCGCGACGACCACCGTGTACTGGTTGAACGCCGCGACGCCGTAGCCCACGCCGTAACCCGCCACCACCATGCCCACGGCCGTCATCGCGTCCATCTTCATCGCCCGACAGAGCGCCACCAGGATCAGCACGAACGGAATGTACTCGCCCGACGACCCCACCGCGCTGGAGGCCAGCGCGAACACGAACACCACCGCCAGGATCAGCATCCCCGGCCGATCGCTGAAGCGTTCCAGCAGCCGCCCCAGCAGCGCGTCGATCGTGCCGGTGGCGCGAATGATCGCCAGCACCCCGCCGATGATGAACAGGAAGAAGATGATCGGCCCGGCATCGACGAAGGCGCGCGGGATTGCGGTGAACAGCGTCAGCGGCGACAGCACCTCGCGCTCGGCGACGACCTCGTACGACCCGGGCACCACCCGGCCGGTCTCCGCGTCCTCGGCAAAGAAACCCTGCGGCACCAGCCACGTCGCAACCAGCGCCGCGATCATCAGGAAGAACAACAGGGCCAGGGTGTGCGGGATGCGCAGCGTGGGCGTCCGGGTCATCGGCTCGAGGAATCCTGGGAACAGCTGCCGATTCTAACCGCGTCGCCTGCCCGGGCCAGTGGCGACGAAGCGGCCGTCGGCGCTGGACATCAATCTCGGCGGCCGGGATCACGGGGAGTCCGCTGCGACGAGCGCCGGCGCGATCGGCTACCGCGTCCGTGATGTCGTAAGCTTCCCCGCAGCTGAGACAGTCTGAAGGGAGAGATTTCTGGCATGATTT
>CAYPZP010000090.1:0-12361 GCA_964415285.1 uncultured Halomonas sp.
CGACCACCGGCACGTTGGTGTCGTTGGCGCCGTGCAGCACGATGGTCGGCGCCTGGACGCGGTCGATGCTGTGGATCGGCGACAGCGCCCGCAGCATCGCGGCCTGGGTTTCCGGATCGCCGTATTCGACGGTCGAGATCGCGGCCATCCACGGCTCGGTGTTCTCGAAGAAGGTCTCGAAGTTGACCACGCCGAACAGGTTGGCCCCGGCGGCGAACAGGTCGGGGTACTGGGTCAATCCCGCCATCACCATGTAGCCGCCGTAGGAGCCGCCCATGATGCCGAGACGGTCGGGATCGGCGATGCCCTCCTCGACCAGGAAATCGGCGGTCGACTTGATGTCGGTAATCGCGTTGACGCGCAGCCGCCCGTTGTCGAGGTTGACGAAGGCCTTGCCGAAGCCCGAGGAGCCGCGCACGTTGGGTGCGAACACGCCGACGCCCTGGCTGAGCAAGGCCTGGATCGTGGCGTTGAACGACGGCCGCTCCTGGCCCTCGGGCCCGCCGTGGAAATCGAGCACGTAGGGCGCCGGCTCGGCCACGCCACGTGGGCGATACAGCCAGCCGGACAGCTCCAGCCCGTCGTGCGCCGGGTAACGCACCAGCTCGGGCGCGACCAGCGAGTCGAAATCAATCCCCCTTGAATCGGTCTCGGTGACTTGCGCGAACTCACCGCTTTCCCGATCGAATACCCAGACGTTGGCCGGCTGGTTCGATCCCGAGATGGTCATCGCGAGCCGCCCTTCCGGACCCGCGTCTTCGACGCTCGCGATCTCCGCCGGCGGTTCGGGGCCGTCGGTCACTTCACCGGTTTCGAGATCGAAGAACGCCAGCTCGCTGCGGCCGGCGGCGTTCCAGTTCAGCACCGCTTGGCGGCTGGATGCGTCGATTTCGATTCCCGCGAGTTCGGCATCATCGCGCTCGGCAACGTAGCGCATCGGCGAGGCCCGGCCGTCGGCGTCGACCCCGACTTCGGCCAGCGCCATCATCTCGCGCTCGACGTTGGACGCGAACAGGATGCGCGAATCGCCGACGAACTGCGCGCCCTGGGAAATGGCCACACCCTCGTGGGCGGTGAGCAGCTGCTCCTCGCCGGTGGCCAGGTCGATCAGGTACAAATCGGTGTCGCCGCGCGAGCGCATGCGCCAGACTACGGCGCGCGACGAATCCGGCGACAGGTCCGCGATCCTGCCGATGCCGGGGTTGTCGGCGATCATCGCCGACTCGCCGCTCTCGACCTCGTAGAGCCATGCGTCCATCGATCCGTCGCCGGCACGGTTCGATGAATACGCCAGGTAGCGACCGTCGTCGCTCCATTCGCCGAGCCAGTTGTTGGTTCGACCGCCGTCGGTGATGCGCTGCATCTCGCCGCCTTCGAGCCCGCGCAGGTAGACCTGCGTGTTCAGCCCGCCATCCGGCGCCAGGCTGAGCGCCAGCGTCTGGCCGTCCGGCGACCAAGCAACGCCGCGAATCTGGTCGGTCACCTCGGTGATCTGCCGGGCGTTGCCGCCGTCGGCGTCGGCCAGGAACAACTGCGGCAGGCCGGTTTCGCTGGACAGGTACAAAAGCTTCGCTCCGTCCGGCGAAAAGCGTCCGCCGTAGGCACGGTCCAGCGCGCCCATGGCTTCGACCGCATCGGACAGTTCGTCGGCAGTCGAATCGGCAGCCGGCATTCCCGGCGGCTGGCCACCATCGACCGGGGCCGATGCGGACTGCGTTGACGCCTGCTCATCGCATCCCGTCAGCCACAGGCCGCAGACCAGGAGCAGCAGACAACGTGACGCAGCACTACGCAGGTAATTCGACATGATTTCCGTTTCCTTGGGTCGACAAGGCGACAGTCTGTCGCAACCGACGCAGGGCCGCAAGCGTCCCGCTCGAGCGCACGCGGGCAAGCGACCCGTGCCGGGCGGCGAACCGGATTTGTTTCACACGGACCACCAGCCGTATACTCGGCGCCGCAGGGTCACACCATCTCAGGAGTCAGCATGCAGAAGAAGACCGATCCGCCCCACGGCGACACGGCCGAACAGCGACGGCGTTTTCTGCGCCTGTTCGGCACCGCGGCGGCGCTGCTGCCGGTCACGATGATCACCGGCTGTTCAGACGACTCGCCGCCGGCACCGCCCGCTCCGTCGCGCGCTGCCGACACCGGCGCGAGCGCGCAGCAGGCGCAAGCCCCGGAACCGGCGCCGGCGCCGACGCCGCAGCCCGAGCCGGAACCAGCACCCGAGCCCGAGCCACAGCCAGCCACGGAGACCGCCGCCGAATCGGCGCCGGGCGAGATGCCGAAGCTCAGTCTCGACGATCCGACCGCGCAGGCGCTGGGATACAAGCACGACGCGGCCAACATCGATGCCCAGAAGTATCCGCAGCGCGGGCCGGACCAGATCTGCGCCAACTGCACGCTGTACCGCGGCACGAACGGAAAAGAATGGGGCGGCTGCCAGCTGTTCCAGGGCAAGCTCGTCAACGCCAACGGCTGGTGTAGCGGCTACGTGCCCAAGCCCAGCTGAGTCCACGCAGACCCGGATCCGCCGTTCCGGCCGGATCCGGGCTTTCCGATCAGCCGACGCCGTCGCGCTGTTGCGCGGCGCACGGGCTCGC
This sequence comes from uncultured Halomonas sp., assembly GCA_964415285.1. GTDB lineage: Bacteria > Pseudomonadota > Gammaproteobacteria > Xanthomonadales > Wenzhouxiangellaceae. The sequence goes on from CAYPZP010000090.1 coordinate 2,607, forward strand.
CAGCAACGCTTCCGCAACGCCCGAATCCGCCGGCGCTTGAACCCGCAAAACTTCAGTCTCGCGCGACGACTCGGTCGGAGTTGCGCATGAACAGCCGATACAGCACCGGCACCACGAACAGCGTCAACAGCGCCGATACGGTCAGGCCCCAGACCAGCGTGATGGCGACCGGCCCCCACAGCAGCGAGCGCCCGCCAAGACCCACGGCCAGCGACATCAGGCCGGCAATGGTCGTCGCCGTGGTCATGACGATGGGAATCACGCGGCGGCGAGCGGCGTAGATGGTCGCGTGCAGCGGGCGCATGCCCAGGGCCAGGCGCTGGTTGGCCGCGTCGATCAGCACGATGGCGGCATTCACCGCGATACCGGCCAGCGCGATGATGCCGTAGAGCGTGTACAGGCTCAGCGGATTCCTCGACAGCATCAGGCCGAACACCACGCCGGTAAATGCCATCGGCACGGTCAGCAGGATCAGCATCGGCTGGAAGTAGCTCCGGAACTGGGTCGCAAGGATCAGGTAGATCAGCCCGAGCCCGAGCAGGAACAGCACCGCCATGGAATCCAGCGACTCGTTGATGTCGTCCAGCTCGCCGGTGAAGTCCAGATCGGTTCCGGGAAACTCGGCACGGACCTGCGCCCAGGCGTCGCGGATCTCGTTATTGACGCGAACGGTGTTGGTCCGCTCCGGATCGATGTCGGCCTCGATGGTGACCGCGCGGCGCAGGTTCCAGTGGCGGATATTACCGGGCGCGCTGCCGGTCTCCATTTCGACCAGCGCACCCAGGTGCACCTGCTGCCCGCCCGGCAGACGAATCGGGTCGTCCAGCACGCGTGCCGGGTCGGCCAGCGGCTCGCGATCGGCCCTGACCCGAAGCTCGAAGCGGTCGCCGGCCTCGCGCGTGAAGCCGACCACTTCGCCGTCGACGTGCAGGCGCAGCAGCTGCGACAGCACCGAGGGCGGCAGATCCAGCCGCGCCAGCGCCTCGCGGTCGGGCGTCAGCACCAGCTCCGAGCGGCCGGGCGTGCGGTCGTCGCTGATATCGCGCGTGCCTTCGATTCCGGCGACGATGCCGCGCACTCGCTCCACGGCCCGGTTGAGTTCGTCGAAGTCATCGGCGCGAACCTTGACGTTGACCGGCAGCTGAACCGGCGGGCCGCCCGAGATCTGGAGGAACGAGATCGAGGCCTCCCCCGGCGTCGCCAGCACGTGCTCGCGCATGCCCTCGACGATCTCGTCGACGCGCCGGCCCTCGTCGGCCGAGTGCAGCGACACCACGACCTGGCCGAACTGATCACCGAACAGGGGTTCGATATCGGTGAACTGCACCCCGGCGAGGCTGACCACCGAACGCGCCTCCCCTTCCCGCAAACGCTCGCGCACGCGCGCCTCGACGCGCTCGACCTGCGCCAGCGTGTCGTCCAGCGCGACGTTGCCGGGCATGTCGACCTGCACATAGAACAGGCGAATCGGATCCTGGGCGAAGAACTCGGTGCGGACCTGACCGGTCATCACCGCGGCCAATGCGACCAGGAAGGCCAGCGCCGCCGCGCCGAGATAAGGCAGCGGGCGCCGCAGCACCCGGACCAGCGCGCGCACGTAGGCTCTGCGAACGCCGCGGTTGAAACGCACCCGCCAGTGACGGGGATCGTCGGCCGCGGGACGTGCCCGGCTGTGAACGACCTGCGTGGGCAGGATCCAGAACGCCTGCAACAGCGAGATCAGCAGGCCCACGGTGACGACGAACGGCACGACGAACATGAATTTGCCGATGATGCCGGGCAGCAGCATCAGCGGCAGGAACGCCGCGATCGTGGTCAACACCGATGCAGTCAGCGGCACGCCGACCTCGCCCAGCGCGCCGATCGCCGCCGGCATCGGCGCTTCGCGCTGGCGCAATCGATACACCAGCGCCTCGACCATGACCACCGACACGTCGACCAGCATGCCGAGCACGATCACCACGCCCAGCAGCACCGTGATGTTGAGCGTGAAACCGAAGGCCGCCAGCACCGCGAAGGTGCCCGAAACCGACACCAGCAGCCCCCCGGCCACGAGCAGCGCGACGCGGGTGGCGAGGAACAGCCAGCACACGACGAGCACCAGCAGCAGGCCGACCCCGGCGTTGTTGCGCATCACGTCGATGGCCTCGCGCGTGGAGATGGTCTGGTCGTCGGCCAGCACCAATCGTTGACCGCTCTCGACCAGGACCGGATTGACCCGGTCGATATACTCATTGAGGTCGGCGATCAGCTCCAGCGTGTTGGCGCCGGCACGCTTGTTGATCGACAGCATGACCGCGGGCCGCCCGCGCCAGCTGACCCGCTCCTCGGGGATGCTGGTGCCGATTCGCAGCCGCGCGACCTCGTCGAAGCCGACCACCGCGCCGTCGGGCGCGGTCAGGTTCATCTCGGCCAGCCGCGCGGGGTCGATGAAGCGGCCTTCGGAGCGCACCAGCCACTGTCCGTTGACGGTACGCAGGCGGCCGGCGAACGTGTCCTGGAAATGCGCCGCGCTGGCGTCGGCCAGGTCGGTCGCGTTGAGACCGCGGTTGGCCAGCGCGGCGGGATCGAACAGCACCTGCAGCTCCGGGTCGTCGAGGCCCTGGGTGAGGATGGAGTCGGAGGCCGGAAGGCGCTCGAGATCCTGGCGGGTGCGCCGTGCCAGTTCCCGCAGCGCTTCGTCCCGGGCCTGGCCCACGACCAGCACCAGCGCGGTCGGGAAGCCGTTCGAGGACGTCACTTCGAGGATGTTCGGATCGCGCGCTTCGGGCGGCAGCTCGTCGTTGACGATGGCCTGGACCTCGCGACGCAGATCGCCGACGCGCTTGTCGAAATCGCGCTCGGAGATTTCCTGGAAGCGGATCAGGATGTTCGATACGTTCTCTCGGCTCGACGAGACCACGAAACGCACGTCGCGCAGACGACCGATGGCTTCTTCCAGCGGATCGGTCACCAGCCGCTCGACGTCCTCGGCCGACGCGCCGGGCAGCACCGTGGTCATGTTGATCCAGTTGAAGTTGATCTCCGGATCGCGCTCGCGCGGCATCAGCATGAACGAGGCCATGCCCATGACCAGCACCACCGCCATGGTGACGTTGGCCAGCGGATGGTTGGCGTAGATGCGCTCCAGCATGTCGGCTGTCGTCACTCGCGTTCAGCGGCGCCGCGGTTCGACGGTCACGCTCTGGCCCGGCTGGACACGAAGCCGACCGTCGCCGACCAGCAGTGCATCGGGCGGCAGGTCGACCTGAACGGGGCGACCGGCATCGGCCTCGGGCAGCGGGCGCCAGTGCACTTCCGCCCGGTCCCCGCCTGCGCTGCCGGGATCGATCAGCAGGACGCCGAGCTCGCCGCCGCGACGCACGACGAAGTCGGCCGGCAGTACCGGGCGCGGATCGACCCAGGCGATCGTGCCCTGGCTACCGGGGGCGGGGCGGGCATCGACGAATGCGAACCGGGCCTCGCGCTGGCGCGCCCCGGGAGAGACCAGCGGCGATACGCGCAACAGCCGCACCGGGTAACGGTCGTCGCCGTCGAGGAATTCGACGGACCGGCTTTGCACCAGCCCCTCGACGAGACCGCGGGCGATCCCGCTGCTGAGTTCGAGCCGTTCGGTGGCGACCAGCTCGACCAGCGGCGATCCCGGCGCCGCCAACGCGCCCGAACCAACCAGGCGAGACTGGATCACCGCAGCAAACGGGCTGCGCACTTCGGTGCGCGACAGCAACAGCTCGGCGCGCTCCAGATCCACCTCGGCGGCGGCCTGCTCGGCCCGCGCCTGTCGCAGGCGGGTCTCGGCCTCGAGCAACTGGTCGTCGGAAACGAACTGTTCCGGCGCCAGCCGTCTTGCGCGTTCGGCGCGCAGCCGCGCCAGCTCGCTCCCCGCTTCGGCCAGCTCGAGTTGCGCCTGCGCCGCCCGTCGCCCGAGGCGATACTCGTCGGCGTCGAGTCGAACCAGCAGCTGCCCGGCCTCGACCGTCTCTCCGACCCGCACCGGGACATCGATCACGCGCGCCGGAATCTCGGCCGATACGATCGCCTGGTCGATGCTCTCGACGCGCGCGCTCGCCTCGCGCGCCTGGCGGATCGCCACGTCGCCGAATCTCGCAGTCGTGATCGATTCGAGGTCCTGCGCCGTCGCCGGGCCGCCGATCGAGCCCCCGACCGCCAGCAAGACGACCACCAAAAACCGCATCGCTTCAAGCTCCTGAATCCCGGCCTCGTATTCTACGGTGCCGGCCGTGACCCGAGGCGATTCCGCCACCGGAGCGCGCGGGGATGCGCGATACGATTTTCACCCGGATTGCGCTTGTCGGATACAGGAAGCGCCGATCCGCGCGATGCTCAAGTCGACCATCGCGCGGTCGAAGCGTTCGCCAGACCGGGTCGCCGACGCGGCGCAGGATCGCAATCGACGATCGGGCGGAATCGATGGAACTGCGCCGTCAGCGGCATTCAGAACGTCCTGCAGCGCCCTGACCCGATCGCGCGAGCCCGCCGTCAAGACTCCGTCACGCTGACGTCAAGCTTCCATATCCGGCTCGCCCGAACATGCGAGCCGCGAATCGTCGTCCGACCATCGTTTCCGGGAGAACAACATGTCGACCCGCAAAAGTCCGGCTTGCCTTCTGGCCACCTTGCTGTGCTGCGCCTGTATCGCTGGGGCCGGCGCATCCACCGAGGCATCCAAGCATGCCGACCGCACATCCGAAAAAACCTCCCCTGTTCCGACGCGCGGCGGGATCGGCACATCCCAAGCGCTGCTGCTGACCGAGATCACGGTCGCCTCCGAGGGCGCCGAGTTCATCGAGATCCACAACCCAACGCGGTCGCCTACGACCTGTCCGATGTCTACCTGAGCGATGCGACGTTTGCACCGAATGGTGTGTACTACTACAACATCGTCACCGGCGTGCGCAACGACATGGGCGGCGGCCGCGGCTTCGGCGACTTCAGCGCACGCTTTCCCGACGGCGCCAGCATCCCGGCCGGCGGCTACCAGGTCATCTCGCTGGCTGGCTCGGATGCATTCGCTACTGCCTGGGCTTTCCTCCCGGACTACGAGTTGTTCGAGGACGCCGCGAGCGCGGACCCGGTTCCGGACATGCGCGAGGCGCTGCCCGACTCGATCAACGGACAGGGCAATCTGACCGACTCCGGAGAATTCGCGGTGTTGTTTACCTGGGACGGCGCCAGCGATCTGGTGCAGGACCTGGATTACGTGGTCTGGGGCGATCAGGCCGAGGCCGTCGACAAGACCGGCATCGCGATCGATGGACCGGATGCCGGCGGCAACATCAGCACCTACCTGGACGATACGCCGATCGCCGCCCAGGAAACCCTCGGGTCGAGCGGACCGGTCAACGGACTGAGCTTTCAGCGCGACGACCTGACCGAGGGGAACGAAACCCAAACCGGCGGAAACGGGATCAACGGCAGCGACGAGACCTCCGAGGACCTGTCCGGGACCTGGTGCATCGCCGAGGCCACGCCGGGCAATGCGGGCTCCTGCCCGAAACCGCCGCCCCCGCTGGTCTGCGGCGATCCGGCAACGCGGATTCATGAAATTCAGGGCAACGGCACCTTCAGCCTGCTCGTCGGCGACCTGGTCGAAATCGAGGGCATCGTCGTCGGCGATTTTGCCGACGGCGTGCCGGCCGAGCTCGGCGGTTTCTTCCTGCAGGAACGGGACGCCGAGACCGATGCCGATCCGCTGAGCTCCGAGGGCCTGTTCGTGCTGACGACCTCGCTCGACGTCGAGCTGGGCGACCTGGTTCGCGCCCGCGGCCGCGTCGAGGAGTCCTTCGGCGCCACGCGCCTGAGCAACGTGGACGAGGCGATCCACTGCGGAACCGGTCTTTCGGTGAACCCGGTGCCGATCGTGCTGCCGATCGCCGACCCCGCGGCGCTCGAATCCACCGAGGGCATGGCGGTCACGCTGCCGCAGGCGCTGACCGTTACCGAAACCCTGGACCTGGCTCGCTTCGGCGAATTCACGCTGTCCGACGGTCGACTGTTCGAGCCGACGCAGATTCGGATGCCGGGTGCTGCGGCCATCTCCCAACAGCAGGCCAATGACCGGAATCGGCTGCTGGTCGACGACGGGCGGACCGGCACCTACGTCGAGCCGTTCCCGGTCGGCGCCGACGACACCAGTCCCTTGAGCGCCTCGAACCCGGTTCGCACCGGCCACACCGTGACCGGCCTGCAGGGGGTGATGTACTTCACCTTCAGCAACTACAAGATCGAGCCGACGGCGCCGATCGTGTTCGACGAAACCGCCGCGCCGCGAAGGGCCGCTCCGGACCTGGCCGAGGCGCCGCTGCGAGTCGCGGCGTTCAACGTGCTGAACTACTTCTCCACGCTCGACGATTCGGGCCCGATTTGCGCCCCGGCGATGAACCGTTCCTGCCGCGGCGCCGACACGCCCGGCGAGCTGGCGCGTCAAACCGACAAGGTGGTTGCGGCTCTCATCGCGCTGGACGCCGATATCGTGGCCGTGTCGGAGATCGAGAACAACGACAGTGCCTCTGTGCAGGCGCTGATCGATGCGCTCAACACCGCCACGGCGCCGGGCACCTGGTCGTTCGTCGACGCCGGTATGATCGGCACCGATGCGATCAAGAACGGGCTGCTCTACACCCCGGCGACGGTCGATCCCATCGGTCCGCCGACGGTGCTGGATTCCAGCATCGACGGGCGCTTCGACAGCAGCCTGAATCGGCCCGCGCTGGCACAGACTTTCGACCACATCGCCTCCGGCGAGCGACTCACGGTCAGCGCCAACCACCTGAAGTCCAAGGGCTGCGGTGGCGCGAGCGGCGCCGACAGCGACCAGGGCGACGGCCAGGGCTGCTACAACGCAACCCGCGCCAGCGCCGCCGAAGCGCTGCTGGACTGGATGAACAGCGATCCGACCGGAAGCGGCGATCCGGACTACCTGGTCCTTGGCGATCTGAACAGCTATCCCATGGAGGACCCGATCCGGCTGCTCGTAGACGCGGGAATGGCCGACCTTGGCGCGCGCTACGACGACCCGGATCCGGCGTACAGCTTCCAGTTCTTCGGCGAATCCGGCGCACTCGACTATGTGCTCGCCAGCCCTTCGCTCGCGCTGCAGGTGCTGGACGCCACGCACTGGCACATCAATGCCGATGAGCTGTCGGAATTCGACTACAACAAAGAAGATCTGAGTGCGGGAAGGCCGAAACCGGCCGATTTCTTCAGCGCCGATCCGTATCGCGCATCGGATCATGACCCGGTGATCGCGGCGATCGTCCCCGGCAGCGGCATTGTCGACAGCGAGTCGGCGGACACGCTGCTGGCATCCGATCGGCAGTTTGCCGCCGCCGACGGCACCGATGCCGTCGACGTTATCGTGCAGTTCTTCAACCGCGCCGGTCAACCGCCTTCGGGCGTGGTCGTGCAACTGGCGGTCACCGGCAGCGCGGTGTTCGCGCAGGCATCCGGCACCACGAACGCCGGCGGCCGCTTCACGACAACACTGACCAATTCCGTTGTCGAAGAGGTTACCGTCACCGCCGCATACGACGCCAACGGTTCAGGCAGCGCTTCCACGCCGGTCGTCAACGGAGCGCCACGGCCAGTGGGATTCCGCAATCCGGCGCAGTACCTCTTCGCCGACGGGTTCGAGTGACTCGGACCCGGGTCCATGGGAGCCGAAGTCGACGAGATTCGCCGGCTTCGGCTCCGGCCAGGTGTCGTGGCCCGCGTGACGAATGCCGAGCCGCAGCAAACAATTTCCGCTACGTTTCGCGCAGTCGCTTCGATGCGGCCAAAAAACCCCGTTCCGGGAGCAAGATGGGGCGGAGTCGCGCACGACCCGAGCTCAGGGCTTTCGCAACAGTGCCGCGCTCAGCAGTGAAATCAGCACCCCGACCGGAAGGATCTCGACCCGCGTAATGGCGATGCGCGCCGGCAGGAATGCGTAAAGTTCCTCGAACTCGGCCATGCGCTCACGCGCAGCGGAGATCGCGTCGACGGCAGCGCCGTCGGCTCGCATCTGCGCAAGGTACGACGCAGCGTATTCCTGCACGAAATCACCGCCGGTGGCCTGGAAGTAGATTTCCCAGCCGAGCACGTAGACCGCGCCGGCGACCAGGGAGATTCCGAGCCCGAGCTTCAGCGCAACCCGGAACCGGATTACGCCGCCCTGCTGGTCGTCCCGGTAGCCCTTGACGGCAAAGTAGATCACCGACAGCGCGATGACCATAACCGTGTAGCCCAGCCACTGGGAACCCGCCGCGACGCCGTCGTCGCCCGCCATCAGCGCCAGCCCGCCGAACGACACGATTGCGATCACGGCGCCCGCGATCAGACCGTGAACCAGCAGGATGCGACCCATGGCAAGCTCCTGGAGTGAACAGGACCTGCAGGCTAGATCGGAGTCGGCCGGCACGCATCGCTCAAAAGGATGAATTCGCTCAATTCGTCCCTTAGGGCAAGCCGATCAGCCCGAGCATCTGGCCCTCGCGCACGGCCTGTGTTCGCCGCTTGACGTCGAGCTTGCCGAGCAGGCTGGAGACATGCGACTGGACCGTATGCACCGACACGAACAGTTCCGAGGCGATCTCCTGGTTCGAGCAACCCTCGGCCATCAGGGTCAAGACCTGGAGCTCGCGCGCAGTCAGCCCCAGGGAGTCGATGGCCCGCTGACTGACCCCGCCGTGTCCGGCTGGTGCGCCGTTCGAAGCGGACAGACGATGGCCGGCCCATAGCCCCATGCCGGTGAACAGCAGCCCCAGCGCCAGGATGAACAGCTGCGTCGGCAGCTCGCGAACGAAATAAAAGTAGCGAATACCGCTCAGGAACAGCGCCAGAAGCGCAAGTGCCACGCCGTAGATCAGGATCGGTCTGGTCATGGATCGTGAACGTATCAGTGGTTGCGAGCGCCCTGCACCGCGCTGCTGCTTGGATTGAACGCAGGCTTGAGTGTAAACCGCCGCGACTCATGCGAAAGCCAGAGCGCGCCCAAGGAGGTTTCAACCCGCTGAATCCGGCCTGACGCGACACCCGGTACAACCGCCCCGGGCGCACCCGGCCACGGCGCGTTTTGACCTTGCAATCCGGACGACGCCTCGCGACTGCGTATCCATGAATCTCGAGCGCCTGCGCAGCGAAGGTCAGGCGGGTTTCGCGATCACCGGGCCGAAAGCGCGAATCACCTCCCGCAAATCGGGACGTGCCTCGGCCCAGCGAGTCGGCCCCGGCATCACGGAAGCCCGCTTCGGAAAATCCGCTTACCTCAATTGCATGGACACGCCAAACAAGCGGCGACAGAATGAGTCGCTATGTACACATCCCGGACGCCGCTCGGCACCGACTCCCTGGTACATCGCGTGCAGGAAGCGGTGGGCCGTTACCGGATCGCTCATGAACGGAGACTGCCGGCGCAGTGCTGCGCTGGCATCGGCATCGGCGTCGGCGTCGGCTTCAAAGATCACCTGGTCTTCCTTCACCGTAACCAGAACGCGTAGATCGGCCAACGATTCCGGATCTACCGCCATGGGATCATCCGACAGGATGACGAAATCGGCGAGCTTGCCGACCTTGATCGAGCCCTTGCGATCTTCCTCGAAATGCTGCCAAGCTGGCCAGATCGTCATCGCCTTGAGCGCGGTCTGCACGTCCACGCGCTGGTGCGCGCCGAGGATATCGCCTGATCGCGTTCTACGCGTAACCGTGGCTGCCAGCACGCGCATGCTGTCCGGGAACGCCACCGGTGCATCGTGGTG
>CAYPZP010000091.1:0-12063 GCA_964415285.1 uncultured Halomonas sp.
CGCGGCCATAGTAATGGAGAATGATATTGAAGCCACGTCCGGACCTCGCGATTGAAAACGCGGATGGAGAGCTCATCATCCTTGACAAGGCTGCTGGCACGGTTCATCAGCTGAATTCGTCGGCATCATTCGTTTGGCAGTGTCTTAGCGACGGCCTCGGAACGGACGAGATCGCTCTTGAGCTTGCAACGGCTTTCGGGATCGAACGCCAGACCGCCGTGGACGACGTTCAGTCCGCCGTTGCCCAGTTCGGAGCCCTGGCGCTGATCGATTAACGAAGGGCACTAGGGCGGGTTATAAGACCTAATGCCCTGAAAAGGCCCGTTGAACGTGCAGCGAGCAGTGCATCGACAGGTTGCTCTGCCCTGCAAGCCGTTCAGGGGTAATAAATTGAGGTTTTCGTCACGGAAGTCGATACCCGAGTTGCCCACTCCTTGTCAACGCTGTCACTCCGTGTTATTAAGGCTTTTCACATATGTGAGGGATCGCCTCGTGGAAAATAGAAGGGAATTCTTAAAGAAAGTTGCTTACGTGGCGCCGGTAGTCTTGACCCTGCGGGCCGTTCCGTCGTTTGCCTCCGGTGGGTCGCCCCGCGGTGATAAGGGCGTTCGAGACAGAGGTAAAGGCGAAGGCAAGGGTAAAGGCAAGGGCAAAGGCAATGGCCGAGGCCCAGGCGGCTGAAACGTGAGCACCCTGCGCCAGTGAACGCAGTCTGGGCATTCGGCGCAGTCGAATAGACCGGTTGGGTTTGCCGCCGGAAAAAATGGAGTCCGATCGCGGCGCTTCCCGGGCGCCTCTGCCGTTCTGTCACTGCCTCCGCAAACGGTTCCTGACTGGATCTCGCGGAAGCGCGCGTTGAAATTCGTACTGCGCGTATTGAGATGCGACGTTTTCGTGCACTGCGGCGACAAGTCCGCAAGCACGCTGCTTCGAGAGTGCTATTCCGCGTTTCTGATTCCCGGGGAGGAGAAGGCCGGACCGGCGCTCTCGTACGAGGTGTCTCCTGGCGATCGTTCCGGTGGCTGGATGCTGTCGTGCGGCGAGACGCAAATACCTTGCCGGGATAGCTACGATCTCCTCTATGAATTCGAAAAGGACATGACCGAGCGCTTGCAGCTCTTGCGCGCCGACTTGTTCTTCGTTCATGGGGCTGCGCTGGCGAGGGCTGAGCGCTGCGTGATTATTTCCGGCGAGTCGGGCAGTGGAAAGTCGTCGCTCGCATGGTGTCTCAGCCACAGCGGTTTCCAGTACCTGAGCGATGAACTGGCGCCGATCGATCCGTCAACTCTGGATATCGAGCCCTATCCGCACGCGCTATGTCTCAAGACTGAGCCTTTGTGTGCCCCGGTGTTACCCGCCAGCACGCAACATACGATCGCCAGTAAGCATGTTCCTGCCTATGAACTGCCGGCTCGTGCCGCGGACCAGGTATGCCCGCTGAGTTTCGTCGTTTTCATCGACACGGTGCTGAATGGCAGGGAGCTGTTCGTTCGCCGTATCGGCAATGCGGAGTCTGCGGCTCGCCTGTACTCCAACGGTCTCAATCAGCTGGCGCATGCGGGAGACGGGCTGCCGCTCGTCGCGGCGGTGGCGAGAGCCGTGCCGTCCTACCTGATGTCAGGAGGGACGTTGGAAGAAAGGGCTCGAGCGGTTCGGGAACTGTTTGACTCCGCCGACGCAGATCGAACCGCCATGTAACCGCCCTCCGGAGCAGCGCAGCATAATCGCTATCGAACGCCTGGCAAATTGACAACGCTGTCATTATGTGGCGCAATCGAAGGTTCATGACGCATCAAGAATCAAGCCGTCTCGCCGATTTCTTCTCCGCAGCATGGTTTTCGTCGCGAGAGCGCAATGGGCCGTGCAGATTAGCCTTTTTGATTTTCTTGATGGCCTCGAGCCTCGTCATTCTGCCGGGTTGCGACGGCGGGGGTGGCAACGACCAGCCAGCGATCGTGCTGGATCAAACTCCGCCGGTGATCACGGTGACGGGCTCTGCGGACATCCATCATGAGCAGGGCACCGATTACCTTGACCAGGGTGCGACTGCGACGGATACCGTTGATGGTTCAGTAGCCGTCGTCACCACGGGTGCCGTTGGCCCAAGCGCTGGTACCTACGTCATTACTTACGTCGCTTCGGATGCTGCCGGGAATACCGCCACGGCGAGGCGAACCGTTGTCGTGGCGGACACGACGGCACCGGTCGTGACCTTGGCGGGTCCCATCTCGGTACGTCTCGAGCAGGGTGCCCCGTTCACAGATCCCGGCGCATCGGCCCTGGATAGCGTCGACGGTTCGGTGGCGGTCATGGCAACTGGGTCCATTGGCGCGGGGGCGGGAACTTATACAATCATATATACAGCGACCGACCAGGCAGGAAACTCGGCGTCGGTGTCGAGAATCATCACCGTGGGGGCGCGTTCCGACGGGGACGACAATATCATCGCCTATGGTGCGGGGAGTATTTCCAACACGATCAACCCGGCCAGTTACCGTTGCGTCGTCGACAATGGCAACTGGATTTTCAACGCCGGCGTAGTGGAGCCGGCGATTCAGGCATGCGATGCGACAACGGGAATTCCGACCGGCACGCCGACTGCTCTGAGTCCCCAATTGACCGGCAATGCTGCCGAGAGGCCGACACCCACACATAAATGGTGGGGTTCGATTCCATTCCTCGGCGAGATGTCGATAGGTGACTCGCGCGACGCCGCCTACATTACACCGGATCCGATCACGGCGCGCATCACCAACAGGGGTGCTCGGGTGATGGGTATCCCTTCCGGAATGCGGGCCTCGGTCAACGGTTTCGGATATCCGATTCCAGACCCATTTGCCGAGGTGTTCGACGGGATAGCGGTAGGCAATACTGTTTTCTCAAACATGGACGCCTTCCTGAGAGATCATAGCGACGGCTCCGTCACCGTCGAGTGGCAGAGTAACGGCCAAGCGATCATGGATGCCACTTTCGTGCATGGATCTCCGTACGTCTACGTGAAGGCGCATGCCGGAGAGCTGGTCGTACGCACGCTGCGCGCCAGCGGTGGCGAGAAAGGGGTCTTCTACGAGCGAGGAAACAGCCTTGGCATCTGGACGAGTGTTGCCGGAAATCGCAACAACTTCCTGGTGACCGGAGAGGGCGCTACGTCTTTCGGTAATGCTTCCGGGAACGAAATCGTCGTAAGGAATGCCGCCAATGAGCTGACTTTGACCTACCTCCCCGTGACGGAAGGCACTCCCACTGACGAGATCGCCAGCTACTTCGAGAGCCGGGCGCGGGCGGTGGTTGCAGCCGTCGATATTGATTACGTGGTCGACCGGAGCGACAACTCCGTAACCGTCAGCCACCAATACCTCGACGGTCAGGGCGCGCCGATCGAGACGATCGCCGGTATGCACCCGTTGCACTGGAAGAATGGAGATCAGCCGGCGGCCAGTGTCGATGTGCGGAGTGCCCGCGGCACGATCAAGTTCGTCCGGACCGACAGCTTCGACTACCAATTGCCGTTCGTCGGGGTGCTGCCAGCCTTGCCTTCGATTGACGGCACGATGGATCCGGAAAGACTGCAGAACCTGGTGAGCGAGTTCATCGAGCAGGGAGCTGCCGCGTGGAACGACCGCACCGACACTTACTGGGCCGGCAAGAATTACGGCAAGGTGGCGGAACTTATCGCGATCGCTGATTCCATCGGCATGACGGTCGAGGCGACGCAACTGCGAGCCTGGTTGAAAGATGAACTCGCTGACTGGTTTACCGCAGAAACCAACGGCAATCTCGATGTCACAAAGTACTTTGTTTACGATGATGAATGGGACACGTTGCTCGGCCTCGAGGAATCTTTCGCCGCGCATCAACAGCTGAACGACCATCACTTCCATTACGGGTATTTTGTGCGCGCGGCCGCCGAGATCTGCCGACGGGATCTCGACTGGTGTGGCGCCGATCAGTACGGGCCGATGATCGAGCTGTTGATTCGTGATTATGCCGCCGATGCCAGTGATCCCATGTTCCCCTATCTCCGGAACTTCGATCCCGCCAACGGCTTCTCATGGGCGTCCGGTCCAGCGAACTTCTTGCGCGGGAACAATAACGAATCAACCTCGGAAGCCGCGACTGCCTATGGCGCCATCATCCTGTTTGGCTTGGTTACCGGCCGGCAAGACCTGGTGGATAGGGGGATTTACCTCCATGCATCCACGACGGCAGCCTATTGGGAATATTGGAACAACATCGACGGATACAACAATGTCGGTGCGGCAGAAAACAATTTTCCTGCCGGCTATAACCGCATCGCGACGTCGATAATCTGGGGCGAGGGGACTTCTTTTTCCACCTGGTTCAGTGGGGCCTTCGCCCATATCCTTGGCATACAGGCATTGCCTTCGAATGCACTGAGTCTGCACCTGGGTCAGTACCCCGCTTACCTGGCTGATTATGTAAGGCTTGGTCTGAGCGAGTCATCGAATATCAAGCCGTCCGGTCTCCCTGACGACCAGTGGCGTGACATATGGTGGAACGTCTGGGCGATGACCGAGCCTGAAGCGGCGATCGCGGATTACAACACGGTCTCTGATTACGTTGTAGAAGAAGGGGAAACGAAAGCGCATACCTACCAGTGGATCCATGCCTTCAACAGCCTGGGCCACCTGATGACGGGAACAGGGGCGCTCACGTCCGACTACCCGGCGGCGCTGGCGTTCGACAAGAATGGTGTCGTCAGCTATGTCGTTTACAACTTTTCCGACCAGGAACTGACCGTCACCTACAGCGACGGCCAGGTTGTCAGCGCCGCACCCTATGGATTCACGGTAACCACGAATTAGCCAAGCGTGCTCATCTCTAGCCAACAGGATTGCTGCGGTTGCTTTTCTCGGAATTTCCCGCATGAGACACCCGGAATGGCATGGGTTTCAAACCGGCTCTGCACGAAGAGCCTTTCGCTGGTGGCCCTGGGTGCATACGGTTTGGTGCCGGTGACTTATGCGCAGGAACCGGAGACAGTCGAGCATCAGGCGCTGAGGCCTTCGATCTTCGCGGAACTTCGCTACGACGACAATATTTTCCGCAGCGCGGTTGATGAACTGGCGTCGCTGGTGACGATTCTTTCCCCCGGTGTGCTCGCCGTGATGAAACCGGGCCGACATCGCTTGCAGTTGGGATACCGAGGGGAATTCGGCACATATGCGCAAAGCAGCGCTGACAACTATGACGATCACGAAATCCAGGCCGCAGCATTGCTGGAGTTAGGTCGACGCGGCTTGCTCGATCTCAGCGTGTCCTTTGAAGATGGACACGAGCAGCGGGGCACGGGATTGAGCGAGGGGCTTGGAACAGATCCGGGCACGTTCCTCAGCGAGCCGGACGAGTTCAACCAGGCGCAGTTCGTCAGCCGTTTTACCTACGGTGCCACCGGAACGAAGGGCCGCCTTGTGTTTGATGCCGGGCGGCGCGAGCTGGAATACAGCAATAATCGTGAACGCACGAGGTTCTTCGATTACGACCACACCTACGGTGGCACAACGTTTTACTTTCGTGTGATGCCGAGCACGTCCCTGTTATTCGGTGTCCAGGCCGATGACTTTGACTACAAGGTGGACCGCGGCCTGCAGCCCAGCCTGGACAGCAGGGAACACCGGGTGGATTTCGGCGCGACCTGGGAAATCACTGGCAAGTCTACGGGTACGGTGAGATCCGGTTATATCGACAAAACATACGACGACGGTGCTCGTCCTGGATTTTCCGGCCCAAACTGGTCGGCGGATGTGCGCTGGTCATTGCGGAGTGATTCGCACCTGGACTTTGCAACGAGTCGCTACCCATCCGAGATCACCTCCTTTACGGGGGACGTCATCGATAATACGAAATACTCCGTCGCGTGGAATCATCGCTGGACCGGGCGCATCATCACCCGGCTTTCAGCCCTTCAATCCCGCCAGGAGTTTCGTGGCGCGGTAGAGGCACGAACTGACACATTCAACCAACACGGATTGGCGCTGCTCTACGGAATGCGACGCTGGCTGGAATGGGAGTTTGCGCTCAGCATCGGCTCGCAGGACAGCAATATCGACAGATTCGATTTTGACCTCAACGTCGTCAGTTTGCGTGCCAACATGACGTTTTGATACCGGGGTTTCGCATCGGCTGCGACATTGGGCGATCCGTCGCCGCATGGTTAGGAGCAATCGAGTGTTTATGGATTGGCGCTTCGGCAGGGAATGCAGACTTTGAAATCTCAAGGAGGCTTTTGACCGTGAATCTCAGTTCTCCCCGGCCTGCCGCTCTGCTGCGGCTGTTCCTGATCACTCTGGTTCTGAGCCTGTTCGCGGACTCGACCGTGATCGCCCAAGACGTCTCGGATGCGTACCGTTTCGGCCCGGGAGACCAGATCATAATCACGGTGTTCGGAGAGGACGACCTGAGTATGAATTTTCGCCTCAACGATACTGGCAAGTTGAACTACCCGTTTCTCGGCGAACTGACAGTGAAAGGCCTGACGGTGGCTGAACTGGAACAACTCATCACGCGCGGTCTCAAGGGACCGTACCTCGTTAATCCAGATGTAACCGTGTCGATCGGTGAATACCGGCCTTTCTTCGTGCATGGAGAAGTCAAGAAGCCGGGTAGCTTTACGTTTCAGCCCGGAATGACGGTCGAGCAGGCTATCGCCATGGCGGGGGGCTTCACGGATCGGGCGAACCGTAAAAAAATCGACAGGATCCGGGGTGATGTTCCCGGTGCCAGACCAACTCGCACCGCACTCTCAGCACCGGTATCTGCGGGCGATGTCATCACCGTCCAGCAGAGCTTTTTCTAGTCGATCCGGGTATGAATCAAGACACACAATTGACGCAGGATTATTGGGAAGAGGGTGAGCGGGTCGATGTCGCCCGGCTGACCCGCTACTGGAACGGCGTCCGACGCAGGAAATGGTCCATTCTCGCGTTTACCGTGACGGCTAGCCTGATCGCCGCGTTCTACGCTTTGTCGATCATCCCGATTTACCTGGCATCGACAACGATCCTGATCGAGTCCCAGCCGGCAAATGTGATTTCGATCGAAGAGGTCTACGAACTCGACAGCCGAAGCCAGCAGTATTTCGAAACACAGGTGGAGATACTGGATTCGCGCCCCCTGGCGGAGATGGTTATCGAGAGCCTCGACCTGCTCGATGAGCCCGAGTTCGCCGCCGGCGAGAAACCCTCCGGATCTATAGCGGATTGGCGCTCGTGGTTGCCGTTTGACCTCCCCGGAAAACACGCAACGACTTCATCTGGACCGCTGGCTGAAGCAATCAAGGCCTACTATGCCCGGCTGGGCGTGGTGCCGATTCGCGGGACACAGCTCGTGCGGGTCTATTTTGAATCCGAACAGCCGGAGCTCGCCGCCCGCGTGGCAAACGCTCATGCGCAGGCTTACATCCGGCGCATGCTGACCGAGCGAGTCGACGTCACCAAATCCGCCGGCGCCTGGATGGCGGAACGGCTTGGCGGAATGGAACGAGCGTTGCGTGAATCCGAGCAAAAGCTGCAGGCGTTTCGCGAGCAGAAGCAGCTTGTCGATGTCGAGGGCCTGCGAGCCCTGCCTGCCAAGGAAGTGAATGATCTGACGTCGCGACTCGTGGCGATCAGACAGACGCTTGCCCAGAGCGAGATTGCCTATCTGCAGGTCACGACCGCCGTGGCTGCCGCATCTGAGGACCTGCAGGGCATTCCGGCCATCATGGGCGACGAGGTGGTGCAGAACTTTCGCCAGGCCGAGGCACGGGCCAGGCAGCGGGTCGCAGAGATCGAGAATCGCTACGGGCCGATGCATCCGATAATGATCGCCGCGCAGTCCGAATTGACAGAGGCGAGTCGTAACCTGCGTACTCAGCAGAGCAGCGTTGCGACCGCGATTCGCAATGAATTCGAGTCGGCCCAGGCCGAAGAGGCCGCTGTGGTCGAAGCACTTGCCGCCGCCCGGCAACGCTACCAGGAGGTCGGCAGCGTGGAGTCCGAGCTCAATGCGCTGCAGCGGGAGGTGGATGCCAATCGCACGCTGTATGAGTTGTTCTACAACCGCATCGGCGAAGCCGATGTGACGGGTGAGCTGGAGTCGGCGCAGGCTCGCATCGTCTCGCCTGCGGTCATTTCGAGCGAACCCATCTGGCCGAACAAGAGACGCATTGTCTTGCTGGTCTTCTTCTCGACGCTGATCGGAGGCATCGTGATCTCAGTCCTGCTGGAATCCTGGGACAAATCCGTCAGGAGCTATGCAGACGTGGAGGGAAAGCTCCAGCGGCCATTGCTGGGTATGGTGCCGATGCTCACGGGTAATCGCGAGAGTTTCTACGGCAACGCTTTCTTCGGGAGTGACGAATCCGGGTTCAGCGAATCGATCCGCTCCCTGCGGACGGCTGTTTCCCTGAGCAGTCACAAGGAGCCTTATAAGGTCATCATCGTCACATCGGCGGTCGGACGCGAAGGCAAGTCCACGGTCGCGATGAACCTCGCGCATGCCTTTGCGCAGAACGAGAAGGTGCTGCTTTTGGATGCCGATCTACGCCGTTCCTCGATCAGCATGGCCTTGAACCTGCCCGAGACCACGAAAGGCCTCGTAGAGCTCCTGAAGGGCGACAGCCCGCTCGCCGAACTGATCGTTCCCGGTGGTACCGGCAAGGCGGATGTCATGATGCACGGGTCAATTCCTGGCGACCCGCAGCAAGTGCTTTCACACAGCCGGATGGCGGACGCGCTGCGGGTTCTCACGCAGGGATATGACCGAGTCATCATCGATACGCCACCCGTGCTGCCGGTGCGAGACGCGTTGTTGCTGTCCAGGTTTGCAGATGCCGTGATCGTCGTGGCCAAGGCAGATTCGACACCGAGCCCCAGGATCGAGCAGGCGTTGCAATTGCTAGCGCGGGTGGATGCGCCGGTTGTCGGCATCGTTGTTACCCAACTGGACGTTCGCAAGGCGGAGAAATACAGCGATTACGGCTATGGCGGCCACTATCGTTCGTACGGCTCGGCACCGGTTACGCGGTAGAGCGACACCGATTCACACACGTTAACGTACCGTCAGGCTGCTGACCCGCTGTTCGAGCGATACCATTCGTAGGTCGATGCGACGCCGTCATCGAGTGTGATGGTCGGCTGCCAGCCGAGAGCCGTAAGGCGCGACGTGTCGAGAAGCTTGCGCAACGTCCCATCGGGCTTGCTTCTATCGAACTCAAGCCGGCCTTCGAACCCCACCACGCCAGCGATCAATTGCGCGAGTTCCGCGATGCCGATGTCTTTCCCCCACCCGACGTTGATGATCTCCGGATTGCTGTAGTGGCGCATCAGAAATACGCATGCATCCGCCAGGTCGTCGACATGGAGGAACTCGCGGCGCGGTTTTCCGCTGCCCCAGATCTCGACGGACTTTGATCCCGACAGCTTTGCCTCGTGGAACTTCCGTAGCAATGCCGGCAGGACGTGAGAATTCTCCAGGTCGAAGTTGTCGCCTGGTCCGTAAAGATTGGTCGGCATGACGGAGATAGCGTCAAAGCCATATTGCCTGCGGTATGCCTGGCACATCTTGATGCCGGCGATCTTGGCGACCGCATACCACTCGTTGGTCGGTTCGAGCGGACCGGTCAGCAAGCTGTCCTCGCGCATCGGCTGCGGCGCATTTTTCGGATAAATGCAGGATGAACCGAGGAAAAGCAGCTTTCGTACGCCATGCGCCCAGGCCGAATGAATCACATTGGTCTGGATCACCAGGTTATTGCGGATGAATTCTGCAGGATAGGCGTCGTTGGCGTGAATTCCGCCGACCTGGGCGGCGGCAAGATACACTTCCTCGATCGAAGCTGACCGGAACCAGTCGTCGACGGCATGTTGATCGATCAGGTCGAGTTCGGCGCGGCCCATGGTCACGGGTTCGATGCCATCAGCCTCGAGCCGACGACGAATCGCGGATCCAACTAATCCGCGATGACCGGCAACAAAAACTCGTTTCACGATCAGTGCTTTCTAATCGTGATGATCGAACGCGCGGTATCCGGCGTTCTTGACCGTCGCATAACGCTTCGCCGCGTCATGGTCCTGCGCCACCATTTCCTTGACCAGGTCGGCGAATGATGTCGTTGCCTTCCATCCCAACACCCTGTTCGCCTTGGATGGGTCGCCAAGCAGTGTGTCGACCTCCGTGGGCCGGAAATAACGAGGGTCTACGGCCACGATCTGCTTGCCTGTTACGCGATCGATGCCACGCTCCTCCATGCCCTTGCCCTGCCAACCGATATCCATCCCCAGCTCGGCAGCCGCCACTTCGATCAACTCCCGCACCGAGTGTTGTTCACCACAGGCGATGACGTAATCGTCCGGCACGTCCTGCTGCAGCATCAGCCACATGGCTTCGACGTAGTCTCTTGCGTGACCCCAATCGCGCAACGACTCGAGGTTGCCGACAAAAAAGTTCTCCTGCAGCCCTTCCTTGATGCGGGCGAGCGCCCTCGTTACCTTCCTGGTAACGAAGGTCTCCCCGCGGACGGGCGACTCGTGGTTGAACAGGATGCCGTTCGATGCATGCATCCCGTAGGCTTCGCGGTAATTCACCGTGATCCAGAAGGCATAGACCTTGGCAGCGCCGTAGGGTGACCGGGGATAGAACGGGGTTGTTTCCTTCTGCGGCACTTCCTGTACTTTACCGAACATCTCTGACGTGGAGGCCTGGTAGATACGCGTCGTTTTTTCCATGCGCAGTATTCGCACCGCTTCAAGAAGTCTCAGTGTGCCGAGCGCATCGGAATTGGCAGTGTACTCAGGCGTTTCGAACGACACTTGGACATGGCTTTGCGCCGCAAGGTTATAGATCTCGTCTGGCTGCACTTCCTGGATCACCCGGATGAGATTGGTGGCGTCCGTGAGGTCGCCATAGTGAAGCCGCAATTTCACGCCTTGCTCATGCGGGTCCTGGTAAAGATGATCGATTCGATCGGTGTTGAATGAAGATGCACGGCGCTTGATGCCGTGAACTTCGTAGCCCTTCTTCAGCAACAGTTCTGCAAGGTACGAACCGTCCTGACCCGTAATGCCTGTAATCAATGCTTTCTTCATGCGAGTACTTGTCCGGCGATGATTGGTGTCTATAGACACGAGCTTGGAAGTCGGATCGCCACAAGTCGGTTCTCGTGTGACCGGGCATAATGATCATCCCGGGACGGAAAAAGTAAAACCGAATATCAGGCAGCCAGTTGCACACGGCTCGAGTGTATCTATTCCTGCCTGCCTTTATAGCACAAGAGTCCTGTTTCCCCTGAGATTGGCTATGGCGGATCGAGGCTTGCGTTAGAGGGGCCCAGCGCAGCCGTAAACATTATGCTGCGTCAAAGGATGCCACGTTACGGAATGCTGCGGGACAGCGCCGAGACACTTTGACGCTGGCTCGGCGGCCGAGGAGGAGATTGCATGGTACGAAAACGCCGCTACGTGCCGTTCATCAGCTACAGCCATGCTGGTAACAGGGTGCACAGTGGCTGCATCGCGCTTTGGAGCGCTATAGCCTGCCGTCCCGACTGGCAGCGCAACAGACTGATGTCGGTCCGGTCCGGTCCGGTCCGGTCCGGTACCTTCCCGGCTTTCCCCCATTTTCTGCGAGCGTGACTAACTTGCGGCTGCGGGGCACCTGTCCGACCTGCTGGGTCACGCGCTCGCGGGTTCCGCGTCCTGATTGTCATCGCCTTTGCTGACGCCGCTGCGTCATGGCGACGCGCTCGGGCGCCGCGACGGCCCGGCTTGCGGCTCATGCAATGGGGGGGGCGCCGATCATGCGTCCCGCGGCGATATGGCGAAAGTACGCGATGTGACTGCCGCCGCTGCTGCGCTCGCAACACCGGCTCCAAGTCCGAAGCAGCAAGCGCTGGTCGAGTTGCTGGCAGCGCAGACCGAAGGTCGCATACTTTCGGCCGTGACCCGTAGCAACAGTTATCCGGCTTATGCTCTAGTGCAGGCTAATCAATCGCGTTTGACGACGAAGACATCAGCGCGCTTCTTCACTCGCCTCGAGGCCATAGTCGACGGCATGGGGCGGCGG
>CAYPZP010000092.1:0-12035 GCA_964415285.1 uncultured Halomonas sp.
GATCGCCCGCTGCGCGTCAAGGTCGGTTTCGACCCGACCGCGCCGGACCTGCACCTGGGCCACACGGTCATCCTCAACGCGATGCGCCGCTTCCAGGACGCCGGACATGCCGTGATCTTCCTGATCGGCGATTTCACCGGCATGATCGGCGATCCGACCGGCAAGAGCGCCACGCGCAAGCCGCTGACCGACGAGGACATTCGCGCCAACGCCGAAACCTACGCCGAGCAGGTGTTCAAGGTGCTGGACCGCGAACGCACCGAGATCCGCTTCAACTCCGAATGGTTCGGCGACATGACCGCCGCCGACATGATCCGGCTGGCCGCCCGGCACACGGTTGCCCGGATGCTGGAGCGCGACGATTTCGAAAAGCGGTACCGCGATGGTCAGCCGATCGCGATCCACGAGTTTCTCTATCCGCTGGTTCAGGGCCACGACTCGGTGGCGCTGGAAGCCGACATCGAAATGGGCGGTACCGACCAGAAGTTCAATCTGCTGGTCGGCCGGCAGCTCCAGTCCCAGGCCGGGCAGAAGCCCCAGGTCATCATCACCTGGCCGCTGCTCGAGGGCACTGACGGGGTGCAGAAGATGTCGAAGTCGCTGCACAACTACATCGGTATTTTCGAGCCCGCAGAAGAGATGTTCGGCAAAGTCATGAGCATCTCCGACGAGTTGATGTGGCGCTGGTTCGACCTGTTGAGCTTTCGCCCGACCGGTGAACTGGAAGCGCTGAAACAGGCGGTCGCCGAAGGCCGCAATCCGCGCGACGTCAAGTTCGAGCTGGCCGGCGAGATCGTCGATCGGTTCCACGGCGCCGGCGCCGGCGATGCCGCGCGCGAAGCGTTCATCGCCCGCTTCCGCGAGTCGGCGCTGCCCGACGATCTGCCCGAAACCGGGCTCGATTCCGGCGGCGACGGCCTGGGCATCGCCGCCGCGCTGACCGCGGCCGGCCTCACCGCTTCGAATTCCGAGGCGTTCCGGCTCATCCAGCAGGGCGGGGTCAAGATTGACGGCGAGAAGGTCACCGATCGCGGGTTGCAGCTGGCGCCGGGTTTTACCGGATTGCTGCAGGTCGGCAAGCGGAAATTCGCCCAGGTTCGGGTGGATTGAGCTTTTCTGGATCGCGCCGGCGGTGATGCTGGGGCTGGTGCGGTTCGATGGGCGGTTTGGGCTGGAGACATTGGTTCACGAAGCGCACCGCGCCACGGGTCGCCGAGATCGAATCAACCGGACCGCTTGGGCTTCGTGCGCATCGTCGGTCGCGCCGAGAGCGGATTGTCCGGCCAGGGATGCTTGGGATAGCGACCGCGCATCTGGCGCGCGACTTCCGGATAGGCGTTTTCCCAGAAGCTGGCCAGATCCGAGGTCACGGCCAGCGGGCGGCCGGCCGGGTCGAGCAGGTGCAGCACGATCGGGACCTGTCCGTCGGTGACGCGCGGCGTTTCGCTCCAGCCGAACACCGCCTGCAGCTTCACCGCCAGCACCGGGCCGGACTCGGCGCCGTAGTCCAGGCGCATCGCCTGCCCGGTCGGGATTTCAATGCGCGTCGGCGCCATCCGGTCCAGCTCGCGCTTTCGGGCGTGCCCGAGTCGGTGCTCCAGCGCCGGCACCAGGTCCAGTTTCTCGACCTCGCGCCAGTGCGTCAGGCCGGCCAGGAACGGCGCCAGCCAGCCGGACAGCTTGCGGGTCAGGGAGGTTTCGTCGAAGGCAGGCCACGCGTCGGGATCCTGCCGCCGCAGGAACTCGACCCGCGCGGTCAGTCCGCGCGCGGCATCGGTCCAGTTCAGCGCGTCCAGGCCTTTCCGGCGCGCGGCCTCGACGAGTCCGGCCGCGCGCTGTTCGGCAGTCGGCGCATCGCCTTCGCGCTGCTCCAGCACCAGCGCGCCGAGGCGGCGCTGGTGGCGCACGACCACCGTCCCGCGTCGATTGTCCCACTCGGTGATGTCGTGATCGGCGATGTGCTCGCCCAGCGCGTTCTCGAGGCCGCGCCGGTCGATGCCGGCCGCCCGGAAGATCCGCGACTCGCGCGCGCGGCCGTCCAGTTCCGCGGCGACCAGCCATTCGCTTGCCGCCAGTGGATCGTCGTCCGGCAGCCAGGCGCCGCGGCCGTTGGCCAACTGGTAGCGCGCCGAGCCGCCCGATCGACGCCGGGCCACTCGATCGGGAAAGGCCTGCGCCAGCAGG
This sequence comes from uncultured Halomonas sp., assembly GCA_964415285.1. Lineage (GTDB taxonomy): Bacteria > Pseudomonadota > Gammaproteobacteria > Xanthomonadales > Wenzhouxiangellaceae. The sequence continues at coordinate 2,185 of CAYPZP010000092.1, forward strand.
GCGCCGGGATCGGCCCGGCTTCGGTCGGCTTCGGACCCGGATAGCCGCCGGGCCAGCTTGCGCACCGCGTGCAGGGCGCCGCGTCGCACGCCGGGCCCTTGCTCTCCGGCCAGCGCATCGAGCCGGTCGGTCAGATCGGCGCCGGCGTCCGGGCCCAGGATGTCGCGTTCGCCGAGCAGGGCGGCCAGCCGGGCCGCGGTCCCGGCGTAGCCGTTTCGCCGCCCGAGAATCCACATTCGTGCCAGGCGCGGATGTAGTCCGGCCGACAGCATGTCTCGACCCAGGGCCGTGATGGCGCCGTGCTGGTCCACCGCATCCAGCCAGCGCAGCAGGTCGCTCGCCTGCGCCCAGTGCGCCGGGGGCGGCGCATCCAGCCAAGCCAGATCACCCGGATCGCGCGTGCCCCAGCCGGCCAACTCCAGCACCAGCGGCGCCAGGTCGGCCTCGAGGATTTCCGGCGGCGTGAACGCCGGCAGCCGCTTGTGCTCGGCCTCGCTCCATAGCCGGTAAGCGACGCCCGGCTCCAGCCGACCGGCGCGTCCGGCCCGCTGTTCGGCCGCGGCGCGCGACACGCGCCCGGTCACCAGCCGCGTCATGCCGGAGCCCGGATCGAAGCGCGCGCGACGCGCCAGTCCGGCGTCGACGACGACCCGCACGCCCTCGATGGTCAGGCTGGTCTCGGCGATGGCGGTGGACAGCACGACCTTGCGGCGACCGGCCGGCGCCGGTGCGATCGCGGCGTCCTGTTCGGCGGGCGGCAGGCTGCCGTGCAGCGGCCGGACGTCGACGTCGTCGCCGGGCTCGCCCAGGCGATCGGACACGCGCCGGATCTCGGCGATGCCGGGCAGGAACACCAGCACCGAACCCGTCTGTTCGGCCAGCGCGCCGCGCACGCTCGAGGCCACGGCCGGGTCCAGGCGCTGCTCTGGCCGGATCGGGCGGTATCGGACCGCGACCGGATGGCTGCGTCCCTCGCTGCTCAGCACCGGCGCGTCGTCGAGCAGCTTCGCCAGCGGTGCGGTGTCCAGCGTCGCCGACATCACGACGACGCGCAGATCCTCGCGAAGCGCCTGCTGCGTCTCGCGCACCAGCGCCAGTCCGAGGTCGGCATTCAGGGATCGCTCATGGAACTCGTCGAACACCACCGCGGCATAGTCGACCAGCGCCGGATCGGCCTGCAGCATCCGGGTCAGGATGCCTTCGGTGACTACCTCGATGCGGGTTTCGCGGCTGGCCCGGCTTTCCAGGCGGGTTCGAAACCCGACCGTCGCGCCGACTTCCTCGCCGCGTTCGCGAGCCATGAAGCGCGCCGCGGCGCGTGCCGCCAGCCGGCGCGGTTCCAGCACCAGGATGCGCCGGCCGCCGCGCCAATCGGCATCGAACAGCGCCGGCGGCACCCGGGTCGTCTTGCCGGCGCCCGGCGGGGCCTGCAGCAGCACCGTGGTGCAGACTCGAAGGCGTTCGAGCAGCTTCGGAAGCAGCGCGTCGATCGGCAGAGCTTGCGGTGGGGCCATGCGTCGGCGATCCTGTCGATATCCGATTCGAGGGAATTGTTGCATGAGCATCGATTCCGGGCCGATGCGCGAGCCCGACACACCCGACGCGTGGCCGCTTTCGCTGTTCGCCGCCCTGGCGGCGATCTGGCTGCTGCTGGCGCTGGCACCGAGCTACCGCGCCGACTGGCTGCTCGAGAACGCGCTGGTTTTCGCCGCGCTGCCCGCCCTGTGGTGGGGCTATGGCCGATTGCGCTTCTCGCGCCTGGCCTACGCCGGCCTGTTCGTTTTCCTGGCGCTGCACCTGCTCGGTGCGCACTACACCTACTCGGAGGTTCCTTACGACGCTTGGAGTCGCCAGTGGCTGGGCGTTTCGATCGACGCCGCGCTGGGTTTCGAGCGCAACCATTACGACCGCCTGGTCCACTTCGTGTTCGGCCTGGCGCTGGCACCGCTGGCCCACGAGTGGGTGAACCTGCGCGTCGGTGCAACGCGCGCCTGGCGTCACGTGATCGCCGTGAGTTTTCTGCTGAGCGTGGCAGCGATCTACGAGCTGCTGGAATGGTGCGCCGCCCTGGTATTCGGCGGCGAGCTGGGCATGGCCTACCTGGGCGCCCAGGGCGATGTCTGGGACGGCCACAAGGACACCGCGCTGGCGCTGGGCGGCGCGCTGCTGGCCAGTTTCGCGATCGGACTGGGCAGGCCTGCGCTGGCCGCGCGGTCGATGGGCCGCTGAGATGCATTGCCGCGGCGCGGCCTGCGGTCCGTTGTTCGATACAATCGCGCCCATCTTCGCCGGGCATCTCCCGATATGAGCGGATCCGCGCGGGCACGCCAGCTCAACCGTGCCGAGGTCGTCGACCGACGATTCCTTGATTACCTCGAACAACTCGAGGCCGAGGGTTCCGGCGATCCGCCTTCGGGCATTTCCGACCTCGACCTGCTGGAGTTGTTCGAGAGCCAGCTGATGTCGCGCCAGATCGACCTGATGGCGCGCGTCAAGCGCCAGGAAAACAAGGTGTTCTACACCATCGGTTCGTCGGGCCACGAGGGCAATGCCATGGTCGGTCGGGCGACCCGCGCAACCGACCCGGCGTTTCTGCACTACCGTTCGGGCGCGTTCGTCGCCGAGCGCTATCGCAAGCTGCCCGGCGCAGACTACATCGCCGATACCTGCCTTTCGTTTGCCGCGGCGGCCGAAGACCCGGCCTCCGGCGGTCGGCACAAGGTCTGGGGCCATCCGAAGCTCTGGATCCTGCCGCAGACCTCGACCATCGCCAGCCATCTGCCCAAGGCGGTCGGCACGGCGCTGGCGATTACCCACGGCACGCGTGTCGAGCACGATATTCCGGTACCCGCCGACAGCATCGTGGTCTGCAGCTTTGGCGATGCCAGCGTCAACCACGCGACCGCCCAGTCGGCGCTCAACGCCGCGGCCTGGACCGCGCACCAGAGCCTGCCGCTGCCAATCCTGTTCGTTTGCGAGGACAACCGCCTGGGCATCTCGGTGCCGACGCCGCTGCAGTGGACCGCGAAGTCGATGCAGGCCCGCTACGGCATGCAGTACGTGCACGCCGACGGGCTCGATCTGTCGGCCGGTTTCGAGCCGGTGCGGGAGGCGGTGGCGAGTTGCCGCTCGCGCCGCCGCCCGGTGTTCCTGCATCTGGACACGACCCGGCTGATGGGCCACGCCGGCACCGATTTCGAGATCGAATACCGGGTGCCCGAGGAGCTCGATCGCGAGGAGTCGCTGGACCCGCTGCTGAACTCCGCGCGCCTGGTCGTGGCCCGCGGCCTGATCGAGCCGGCGAAGATCCGCGAACGCTACGAGGCCATCCGCCGCCGCTGCCTGGCCGAAGCCGACCGCGCCCATGAATTGCCCAAATTGACCTCGGTCGAACAGGTGGCGCGTCCGCTGGCGCCGTTTTCTCCCGATCGCGTCGCCGCCGAGGCCGCGCGCTGCGTCGATGCCGATGTGCGCGCGGGGTCCCGAGGCGGCGAGGCGCAGCTGCCGGAGCGCGAAGCGCCGAGGCACATGGCGGTCCAGATCAATCGCGCGCTGGGCGATCTGCTGCTGAAGTATCCGGAGGCGCTGGTGTTCGGCGAAGACGTGGCACGCAAGGGCGGCGTCTACACTGTGACCAAGGGGCTGTGGAAGTGCTTCGGCGGCGCGCGCGTGTTCAACACGCTGCTCGATGAAACCACGATTCTCGGCCTGGCCCAGGGCTACGGCTCGATGGGTTACCTGCCGATTCCCGAGATCCAGTACCTGGCCTATTTCCACAACGCCTGCGACCAGATTCGCGGCGAGGCCTGCTCGCTGCAGTTCTTTTCCAACGACCGCTATCGCAATCCGATGGTTGCGCGCATCGCCGGGCTGGGCTACCAGAAGGGCTTCGGCGGGCATTTTCACAACGACAATTCGGTGACCGCGCTGCGCGACATCCCGGGACTGGTCGTCGGCTGCCCTTCGCGCGGCGACGACGCAGCGATGATGCTGCGAACGCTGGCCGCACTGGCGAAGATCGACGGGCGCGTCACCGCGATGATCGAACCGATCGCGCTGTACATGACCAAGGACCTGCACGACAAGGACGACGGCCTGTGGTGCTTCGATTACCCGTCGCCGGAGCGTTGCCTGGAACCCTGGCAGCCGCGCGTCTACGCCGAAGGCGCGACCGACCTGCTGATCGTGACCTTCGGCAACGGCGTGCCGATGGCGTTGCGCGCTGCGCGCCAGCTCGAGCGCGAAGACGACATCGCAGCGCGCGTGCTGGACCTGCGCTGGCTGAAGCCCCTGAACACCGAGGCGATCGCCGAGCACGCCGCGGCCTGCGAGCGGGTGCTGGTGCTCGACGAGGGGCGGCCCGACGGCGGTATCGGCGAGGCCGTGGTCACGGCGCTGGTCGAGCGCGGCACGGCCGATCGCCCGATCCGTCGGCTGACCGGGTTCGATTGCTACATTCCGCTGGGCGATGCGTCGCGGCTGATGATGCCGGACGTGCCCGGCGTCGTCGCCGCCGCCCGCGAACTGACGGCGCGGTGAGCCAAGCGGGCGCGCCGCTGGTACTCGACGCGCTTGCCGTCGGCGCACTCGAAGCCGTGAACCTCACGCTCGAACCCGGTCGCATCGTCGGCTTGTCCGGGCCTTCGGGCAGCGGCAAGACGCGGCTGCTGCGCGCGATCGCCGACCTCGAACCGCATTCCGGACAGACTCGATTGGGCACGCAACGGCGGGAGTCCATGCCCGGCCACGAGTGGCGTCGGCGCGTGGTGCTGGTACCGGCCGAAAGCCGCTGGTGGCAAGACCGCGTCGACGCGCATTTCCCACCGGACACGACCTCGCTGCCCGAAGCGCTGGGCTTGCCTGACGAGGCCTTGCAGTGGTCGGTCGATCGGCTCTCGTCGGGGGAGAAACAGCGCCTGGCGCTGGCCCGCGCAATCGCGATCGAGCCTTCGGCGCTGCTGCTCGACGAGCCCACCGCCAACCTCGATCCGGCCTCGGCCGGGGCGATCGAGCGGTGGTTGACCGAATGCATCCGCGAGCAGGGCATGCCGGCGCTCTGGGTCGCGCACGACGCCGAACAGCTGCGCCGGGTGGCCGAGCGCGAATACCGGATCGACGGCGGCGCGCTTCGGGAAGTCTCGTGGACGTGATCGACCTTTCGTGGTGGCAGCTGGCACTGGCCGCGCTGCTGGTGCTCGCGCTGGCGGCCACCGCGGCGGCGGCGCGACTCGGCGTGACCCGCACGCTGCTGATCGCGGCGACGCGAACGGTGATCCAGCTGTCGCTGATCGGTCTGGTGCTCGAGGCGCTGTTCGCGATCGGCGCGCTGCACTGGATCGCGCTGATGGCGCTGGCGATGCTGCTGATCGCCGGCCGCGAGGTCATGGCGCGGCAGCAGTACCGGTTCACGGGCGCCTGGTCGCTGGGCATCGGTACGGCGTCGATGTTCATCTCGGCGTTCAGCGTCACGGTGCTGACGCTGATCGTGATCATCGGACCGGATCCCTGGTACCGGCCGCAGTACGCGATTCCGCTGCTGGGCATGTTGCTCGGCAACACGATGAACGGCATTTCGCTCGGTCTCGACCGGCTCACCGAGGGCGTCTGGCGCCAGCGCGACGTGATCGAGAACCGGCTGATGCTCGGTCAGAGCTGGAAGCAGGCCATCGACGAGGTGCGGCGCTCGTCGGTGCGCGCCGGACTGATCCCGATCGTCAACGCCATGGCCGCGGCCGGGCTGGTCAGCCTGCCGGGCATGATGACCGGCCAGATCCTGGCCGGCAGCCCGCCGGCGATCGCGGTCAAGTACCAGATCCTGATCATGTTCACGGTCACCGTCGGCACCGGCTTCGGCACGCTGGCCGCAGTGACCGCCGGCGCGCGCCGGCTGTTCGATGATCGCGAGCGCCTGCGGGTCGACCGATTGGTGCGCTCGGGCTGATTGCCGCGCCGTTTCAGCCCGGCGCGCCGCCGATCGCGGTATGGAACCAGCCGCCGGTCAGCGCCACGACCGCCCACCAGATCGCGACCGCGGCCAGCGACGCGGCGAGCGAGCCGAGCACGTGCACCGCCGGGCGCATGTCCCCCAACGCCCACAGGTTGAAGCACATCGCGATCGTGGCCAGGCCGAGCGGAATCCACTCGGCGGCCGAGATCATCTGCTGCGGCGTCCAGTCCTCGGTGACGTAGCGGTAATCCAGCCAGCCCCATACGAGACAGCCGGCCGCGACCAGCAGCAGGTGAATCCCCAGCCAGCCGAGCCGGCGTCCGGTATTCGATCGTGATTCCATGCGCGAATGGTTGCAGATCGCGCAGGCGCGCGCAACGGGAGCGGTATGATCGGCCGGGAGTCCCGACCCGAGCGGCCCGCCTTGGACGAACCGCGCGACAGCGAAAGCGAATCCACCGAGTGGCTGGCCTGGCTGCAGACCGCGGTCGTGCTGCTCGACCCGGGGCTTCGCGTTCGCTACATGAACCCGGGGGCCGAGGACCTGCTCGGCGCCGGCCTGGCGCGCCCCGGATCGGCGGCGCTGGTGGCCGACGCGCTGCGCGCGATCGGCATCGATGCGCTGGTCGAGCGCGCTGCGGCCGAGCAACGGGTGCTGTCGACCCAGGATCTGGAGTGGCGACACCGCGGCGGCGCGGACTGGCTGGACGTCGATACCGTGCCGCTGCCGGGCGGGCGCTGCCTGCTCGAGCTCCACGACGCGGGGCCCAGGCGACGGGCCCAGGCCGACCGCCGGCTGCATGAGCGCCAGGACCTGTCGCGCCGGGTCGTGCGCCAGCTCGCCCACGAAATCCGCAATCCGCTGGCCGGGCTTCGCGGTGCCGCCCAGCTGCTGACCCGCGACGAGCCCGACGCCGCCCGGCGTGAACTCGGCGAGATCATCTGCAACGAGGCCGACCGGCTGGAACGACTGGTCGACGAGCTGCTCGGCCCGGCCGGCCCCAGCCGGCTGCAGCCGGGCAGCGTGCACCGGCCCGTGGATCGGCTCTACGAACTGCTCCGGGCCGAGGGCGGCGATGCGGTCCGGGTCGAACGCGATTACGACCCGAGCCTGCCGGCGATCGAGCTCGACGCCGACCAGCTGCTGCGCGCGCTGCTCAACCTCGGTCGCAACGCGCTGCAGGCCGGCGCGAGGCGCGTTCTGCTGCGAACCCGGGCAGCCCACGGCCTGACCTGGGAGGGTCGTCAACATCGGCTGGCCGTGGCCGTCGAGGTCATCGACGACGGGCCCGGCGTGCCGCCGGAGCTCTCCAACTCGTTGTTCTTTCCGCTGGTCACCGGTCGCGAAGACGGCAGTGGTCTCGGATTGGCCATCGCCCAGGAGATCGCCGACCGTCACGGCGGGCGCATCGAATTCGAAAGCGAACCCGGCCGAACCGTGTTCCGCGTGCTGCTGCCGGTGCCGGCATGATCGCGGCGCCGTTCGGGCGATAATCGGCGCGTCATGAACGACCGCGATGAAAGCATCTGGATCGTCGACGACGATGCCTCGATCCGGCGCGTGCTGGTGCATGCGCTTCGGCGTGCCGGCCTGGCCACGCGCGAGTTCGATTCGGCCGACGCGGCGCTTGCCGACGATCGCGGCCCGGAGCCCGCGGTCGTGATCACCGATCTGCGTATGCCCGGCCGCTCGGGCATCGAGCTGGTGACCGATTTCGCCGAGCGTTGTCCCGACGTGCCGATCCTGGTCATGACCGCGTTTGCTGATCTCGATAATTCGGTGGCCGTGATGCGCGCCGGCGCGTTCGAGATCCTGCCCAAGCCGTTCGACGTCGACGCGGCCGTGGGGCTGGTCGAGCGCGCGCTGGAGCGCCGCGTCGAATCGCCGCCGGTTGCGGCCGGGTCCGGCTCGCCGTCGCTGATCGGCGGCACGCGGGCGATGAAGGAGCTGTTTCGGGTCATCGGCCGGCTGGCCTCGACCCGGCTGGAGGTGCTGCTGGTCGGCGAATCCGGCACCGGCAAGGAACGCATCGCGCAGGCGCTGCACGAGACCTCGGACCGCGGCTCGGGCCCGTTCGTCGCGCTCAACGTCGCCGCGCTGCCGGCCGAGCTGCTCGAGTCGGAGCTGTTCGGTCACGAACGCGGCGCGTTCAGCGGCGCAGACCAGGCCCGAGCCGGCTTTTTCGAGCAAGCCGCCGGCGGCACGCTGTTCCTCGACGAGATCGGCGAAATGCCGCATGCGCTGCAGGCTCGCCTGCTGCGCGTGCTGGCCGAGGGCGATTTCTACCGTCTCGGCGGGCGCGAACCGCTGACCGCCGACGTGCGGCTGATCGCGGCGACCAACCGGGATCTCTCGCAGGCCGTTGCCGAGGGGCGGTTCCGGGCCGACCTGCTGCACCGCCTCGACGTCGTGCAGCTGCGGGTGCCGCCGCTGCGCGAGCGGCGCGAGGATATCGGCGCATTGCTCGATCATTACCTGGCCACCGCGGCCGCCGAGCAGCATACGACTCCGCGCCGGCTGAGCGCCGAGGCGCGCCGTTGCTTGTGTGCCTACGACTGGCCGGGCAACGTGCGCGAGCTGGTGAACCTGTGCCGGCGCCTGACCGCCCTGGTCCCCGGCGATGCGATCCAGGCTTCCGATCTGCCGTCATCGATCCGGGACAGCGAAGCCGAAAGCGCGGGATCCGGCTGGGACGCGCCGCTGCGCGAGTGGGCGCGGCGACGGCTCGTCGCCGGAGCCGACGACATCATGGATGAAGCGGCGCGAATTCTCGAAGCAAGCCTGATCGACGAGGCGCTGCAGGCCACCGGCGGTAAGCGTGCCGAAGCCGCGAAGCGACTCGGGATCGGCCGCAACACGCTGACGCGCAAGCTGGACCAGGCCGACGATATCTCGGAGCCGGACGCGAGTTAGGGGCGAGCCGGATTCGGGCCGGCCGCTCCCACGATCGCGAACGACTCGGCCGAGTGTCCTGTCGCTGGGAATCCGGGTGTACCGATCGTGGGACACCGTGCCGCCAATCTCAGCGATCAAGCACCGGATGCGCCTCCCGAGTCAATGGTAAATAACTGAATTATATGGATTAACAGGGCATCCCTAGCGGCCCTGGCACGGTCTTTGCAACCGGGATGGCGTGACCCAATCCCGGAGACCGTGCATGCCTTCCTATCGATTGACCTACGACTCGACCGGCAATCCCCATCTCGAAGAGGAATTCTGCGGCGGACCGCCGCTGGATTCGGACCTCGTGCGACCGCGTGCAATCCCCGAACCGCGGCGCGGGCCGGACTGGACGCTGTCGCCTGGCGCCGCAGACCCGGACGTGAATCCCGCAGCCGATCGATGCGCTACGGCGCCGTTTCATTTCGGCGCCGGAGGTGACGTATGAGTGATCGGGCCAGCCTTCTCCAGCGTTCGGTCCGGGCCGCATCAGACCGTCGGCCAATCACCGAGGGTTGCGGCGCGCGTACCTGGTTCGCCATCGCGCTTGTCTTTGCGCTGCTTGCCAGCCTGCCGGCGTCGGCCGCGGTCATCACCGTGGGCGCCAGCGGTTGCGACCACACCACGCTCGGGGCCGCCATCGCTGCCGCCCAGCCGGGCGACGAACTCCGCCTGCGGACCCAGACCTTCACCGGCGTCGACGAACTGATCAACAAGAGCCTGACCATCCGCGGCGGCTACAACGTCTGCGGCGACGACTTCCCCGCGCTGGGCGCGGTGTCCGTGCTCGAGGGGACGGGGACGAGCAATGTGCTCACGATCGGCGGCGGCGCGACGACCGAAGTCGAGTTGATCAAGCTCGAAATGACCGGAGGCGGCGACGCGCTGTTCGGCGGTGCGGTCTCGGTGCTCTCCGGCGCAACGCTGCGTCTGGCGACCATTGACATCCATGCGAACGAGGCC
>CAYPZP010000093.1:0-2895 GCA_964415285.1 uncultured Halomonas sp.
TCAAATTCATCTTCCATTTCGAATATTCCTGGATAGTGTTACGTTCACATAACTACAAATTAGGGGGCGAAAACGCCGAGTAATGGATATTTGATCCAAAGTGACGAATATCCTCGCTGGAGCAGGAATCGACGCACTCAAGCAGCTGATATTTAGGCGCTTTCCTTCGAGGCGCGCTGTGGATATCGGCCTTTTCCGACCCAATATCACGGCGATTTCCTACGCGTCCGCTTGCCATTTTCCGATACCCAACCGTTGTCCGCCCGGTTCAAATAATGCACGAATCAGGAGTCGGAGGCAAATCAGGGGATGGCCGAGAAACTGTTGGACAGAATGCGCCGGATTATCCGGACCCGCCACTACAGCTATCGCACGGAGCAGGCCTACCTCCATTGGGCGCGACGCTTTATTCTGTTCCACGGAAAGCAACACCCTTCAACGCTGGGCAAGGAAGCCGTAGAGACCTATCTGAGTCATCTCGCGGTGGATCGCGCCGTGTCGCCCAGCACTCAGAACCAGGCGCTGAATGCGATTCTGTTTCTTTATCGGAAAGTTTTGGAGGTCGATCTGCCCTGGCTCGACCAGGTCGTGCGGGCGACACCGCGCAAGCATATTCCCGTCGTGCTTGATCGAGATGAGATTCGCGCAGTGCTGGGCATGCTGCGCCAGCCGCACGACCGGGTCGCCGGGCTGATGTATGGCTCGGGTCTGCGGGTCAATGAAGCGCTGCGTTTACGGGTCAAGGACATCGATTTCGCTCGCCGCGCGCTGGTCGTGCGCAGTGGGAAAGGCAACAAAGACCGCGTGACCGTCCTTGCGGACCGGTGCGCGGCCGGGCTGCGCGAACAGACCGAAAAGGCCCTGGCGATTTCAAACAGCGACCGGAAACAAGGCAAGGGCGGCGTGCTGCTGCCTTATGCGTTAGCGCGCAAGTATCCGAACGCGCGCTTCGAGGCGGGGTGGCAGTACGTGTTTCCCGCCGCACGCATCAGCCAGGATCCGCAGACGGGGCGCTGGGCGCGACACCACATTCGGGACCAATCGGTGCAGCGCGCTGTTAAAACCGCCGCGCGGCGGTGCGGAATGACCAAGCGCATCACCTGTCATGCTTTCCGCCACAGCTTTGCGACCCACCTGCTGGAATCCGGCGCCGATATCCGGACCATCCAGCAGCTACTCGGCCACTCCGACGTGCGCACCACGATGATCTATACCCACGTCGTCCAGCGCGGCGCGTTGGGGGCTCGAAGTCCGCTAGACCAGTAAGGAACCCCTGAATAACCCTGCACGGAGCGCGTTTCAGTCGGAAAAGCCGCGGATCATGTGGGGCGAGTCGAGTGACGGTGGCCGTTGCCACGATCGATCTGAGCGACGCGCGAAATGCGGATTTTCCGGCCGCTTGTCATCACAATCGCCCTATGGGACGGACCCCGGATCCAGTCCGGGGCAGGCTCTTTGCGGGCGCTCCGCTGCGTTTCGGCTCGCTTGTTTGGAACAACCAAACCGCGCTCTCCGAAGCCGCGCCGGCGCATCCCGCAAAGACTCCGTCGCGCCCGTGCAGAGTTGTTCAGAGGTTCCCTAATCGACTCAGATCCGGGTTCCTGCATCCTGTGCCACTAATATGAGCGCGACTTGGATTGAGCACTGCCGTCGCGCTATCGCAGAAGATCGAGGACTGCCCTGGCCGCTGGTGCCGACGAGGCCGGGTTCTGGCCGGTGACGAGCAGGCCGTCGACTTCGACGTGGTCGGTCCAGTCCTCGCCCCGACGGAACAACCCACCGCGCTGGCCGAGGCGTGTTTCGACCAGGAACGGCACGGTGTCGGTCAGGCCCACGGCTTCTTCCTCGGTGTTGGTGAAGCCGGTAACGCGCTTGCCGGAGACCAGGTAGCCGCCGTTGGAGGTCTTGACCTCGGTCAACGCTGCCGGCGCGTGGCATACCGCACCGACGGGGCGGCCCGACTCGATGAACTCGCGGACCAGATCGATCGAATCGCGATCGTTCGCCAGGTCCCACAGCGGCCCGTGGCCACCCGGATAGAACACCGCATCGAAGTCCTTCGCGTCGACGTCGGAGAGCTTGACCGTGTGCGCGAGCTCTTCCTGGGCATCGGCGTCGTTCCGGAAGCGCTCGGTCGACTCGGTCTGGTGCTCCTCGCCTTCGCTGGTCGGATCCAGCGGCGGCTGCCCGCCCCTGGGCGAGGCCAGCGTCACCTCGGCGCCGGCGTCGACGAACGCGTAGTACGGCGCGGCGAACTCCTCGAGCCAGAAGCCGGTCTTCTCGCCGGTATCGCCGAGCTGGTCGTGGGAGGTCAGGATCATCAGGATCTTCATGTTCGGTTTCCTTCGGCGTTTGGGTTCCGGGGTTGTCAAAAAAAGGTGGACGCGGACGATACGAGAATCAAGGTCGAAACGTTGGTTTCGGGTTTCGGGTTTCGGGCTTCCGGATTCCGGTTGCTCGATTGCTCCGTTTAAGCTCTAAGATTCAACGTTTTAAGGTTTAAGGCTTCGACTGCTGAGCGATTCCGTCGCAATTGCCTGAGCAGACATCTTCTTGCGCGACGATCGATTCAATCTCCAATCTGCCTGGAAGCAGCCGAGAAGCGCAGTATTCGGCGGATGAAGGCCGCAGGTGTCTGGGCGCAGTGAGCGCAAGCGACCGGAGCGAGTTCTTCGGCCGCCGCCGAATGCGAGCATCGCAGGGGACCTGACGCAGTCAGGCTGCGCACCGGCACGATCGGTTTTGCTTAGTTTTGACGACTCAGAAAGTCAGTCGCCAGAGCGCGCGCAGCGAGCGGCGAAACGGCCGTTGACTTGTAGGCTCGTGCAGCAAGGCCGCAGGTCGTGATCCATCAGGGCGACATCGCATCGATCGTCGCGATCTGGAGATCGCTCC
>CAYPZP010000093.1:2995-11980 GCA_964415285.1 uncultured Halomonas sp.
TCGCGATCTGGAGATCGCTCCTACGAGTGCAATCGTGCGCGGCGATCAGGCGGGCTGCGGGTTGCCTTCGGCGGAATCGTCCGAGGACTCGGCCGACTCGGCTTCGGCCGCATGATCCCTCGCCATCAGGCAATAGAACGCCGGCAGCACGAATACCGTCAGCAGCGTACCGATGCCCAGCCCGGTGGCAATGGTCAGGCCGATGGCGAAGCGGCTTTCGGCGCCCGGGCCGCTGGCGATCAGCAGCGGAACCATGGCGACGATCAGCGCCACCGAGGTCATCAGGATAGGCCGGAGCCGGATCGCGGCCGCCTCGATGACGGCCTGGCGCCGGCTCAAGTGCTTGTCGACCTGGAGCTGGTTGGCGAACTCGACGATCAGGATGCCGTTCTTCGACACCACGCCGATGAGCGTGATCAGCCCGACCTGCGAGTAGATGTTCATGCTGGTGAAACCGAGCATGATGAACGCCATCGCACCGGCTACCGACAGCGGCACCGAGACCAGGATGATGAACGGGTCGCGCCAGCTTTCGAACTGCGCGGCCAGCACCAGGTAGATCACCAACAGCGACAGGAAGAAGGTCACGACCAGCGCGCCGCCCTGCTTCTTGAACTGGCGCGACTCGCCCTTGTAGTCGTAGCTGAAGCCCTGTGGAAAGACCTCGGACGCGGTGCGTTCGAGAAACCCGGTCGCCTCGCCCATCGACGCACCGGCCAGCACGCCTTCGAGCGCCAGCGAGTTGAGCTGGTTATGCTGGGTGCGGCTGGACGGCTCGACGCTGTCTTCGAACGAGACGAGGCTGCCCAGGGGCACGAGCGTGCCGTTGTCTGCACGGATGTAGTAGTCGCGGAGCTGTTCGGCGAATTGCCGGTAGTCGCGCTCGACCTGCGGAATGACCTCGTAGGAGCGGCCCTGCATATTGAAACGGTTGATGAAGCCGCCGCCGAGCAGGCTGGACAGCTCGCGCCCGACGTCGGCCATCGACAGTCCCAGGTCGGCGGCGCGCTCGCGGTCGATGACCACGCGCGTCATCGGCCGATCGAACTCGATCGACTTCTGCACGAAGCCGAACAGGCCGCTCTGCATCGCCCGGCCGAGGATCTCGTCGGCAACCTCCGAAAGCTGGTCGTAGGGCTGGGCGCTGGTGATCACGAACTGCACCGGCAGGCCCTGCCCGGCCCCGGGCACCGACGGCTGGGTGAAGATCGAGGTGCGCAGACCGGTGACGTCGGAAACCGCTTCCTGCAGTATCGGCTGGACCTCGAACTGCGACACCTCGCGCTCGTCCCAGGGCTTGAGCTTGAAGCCGCCGAACACGGTATCGGGACCGAACGAGCCCAGCAGCATGAAGCTCTCGTCGTAGCCCGGGATCTCCTCGAAACGCGATTGCATCTCGGCGCCGTACTTTTCCAGGTACTCCAGCGTCGCGGTCTGCGGGGCCTGACCCTGATACAGCAAAACGCCCTGGTCCTCGGTCGGCGCGAGCTCGTTCTCGCTTAACTGCAGCATGAACGCGATCGATCCCAGCAACAGAACCGCGAACACGATCACGGCCGGGGTCGACTGCAGCGTCCACGAAAGCGCGGACTTGTAGCGATCGGCCAGGGTATTGAAATTGCGCTCGACCACGCCCTCGAACTTCGAGGCCTGGCCGTGCGGCTTGAGGATCTTGCCCGACAACATCGGCGACAGCGTCAGCGCGACAACGCCGGAAACCAGCACCGCACCGGCCAGCGTGAACGCGAATTCCGAAAACAGCGAACCGACCAGGCCGCCCATGAACCCGATCGGTGCATAGACCGCGATCAAGGTCGTGGTCATCGCGATCACCGGCGTTGCCATTTCGCGTGCGCCGTTCAACGCCGCCTCGAAGCGCGATTCGCCCTGCTCGATATGGCGGTGGACGTTCTCGACGATGATGATGGCGTCGTCGACGACCAGCCCGATCGCCAGCACCATCGCAAGCAGCGTCAGCAGGTTGAGCGAAAAGCCGAGCAACAGCATGATCATCGCGCCGCCGATCAGCGACAGCGGCACGGCCACCGACGGCACCACGGCCGCGCGGATGGAGCCGAGCGTGATGAACACCACGACGAGCACAATCAGCACCGCCTCGATCAGCGTCTTGATGACCTCCTCGATGGAGCTTTCGATGAACTCCGAGGCGTCGTAGGCCAGTTCGACTTCGAGCCCGGACGGCAGTTGGGAGCGAATGCCGGGCAGTTCGGCGCGCACGCGCTCGGCGACATCCAGCGGGTTGGCGCCGGGTGCCAGCTCGATCGCCAGGTAGGTCGAGGGCTGTCCCTTGTACTGGTTGGTTTCCGAATAGGTCTGCGAACCGAGTTCGGTGCGCGCGACGTCGGCCAGCCGGATGATGCTGCCGTCCACTTCCTTGATCACCAGGTCGGCGAATGCCTCGGGACCGGCGACGTCGGTATTGGTTTTCAGGTCGATGCGGACGAATTCGTCGCGGGTGCGCCCGATCCCGGCCTGGAAGTTGTTCTCCAGCAGGATGGCGACCAGCTCGCGCGCGGTCATGTCGATCGCCGCCAACCGCTTCGGATCGATCCAGACGCGCTGGGCGAACGTGCGCCCCAGCAGCTCCGCCTTGCCGACGCCCTGCAGCGCCTGCAGCCTGGGCTGGACCACGCGCGTCAGGTAATCGGTGATGCTCGGTACCGCCAGCTCCTCGCTGTAGAACGCGATGTACATCAGCGCCGTGGTCTCACCGGTCGTCGACGTGATCACCGGGTCGCGCACCGCCTCGGGCAGCACGTCGCGCTGGCTGGCGACCTTGGCCTGGATTTCGGCCAGCGCGTCGTTGGCGTCGTAATCGAGCACCATGCGCGCCTCGATCGTCGACACGCCCTTGGCGCTGTTCGACGACAGGAAGTCGATGCCCTCGGCCTCGGCGATGGCCTGCTGCAGCGGCTGTGTGACGAAACCCTGTACCAGTTCCGAATCGGCGCCGGGATAGGCCGTGGTCACGGTCACCGTGGTGCTCTCGAGCTTCGGAAACTGCCGGATTTCGAGCTGCAGCGCCGCGCGCGCGCCCAGCAGCAGGATCAGCAGGCTGACGACCGTGGCCAGCACCGGTCGGCGGACGAATAGATCGGTGAATCGCATCAGCCGGACTCCGCGCCGTCCGTATCCTCGGCGATGCGCACACGCTCGCCGTTACGCAGGCGGAGCAGTGCCGTTGCAACGATGCGCGTGCCGGCATCCAGACCGTCGGCGATTTCGACTTCGCCGTCCCGCACCCGGCCGGTCCGCACCGTGCGCCGCTCGACGACCAGCCCGTCGTCGCCTTCGACGACGGCATAGACGAAATCGCCGTAGGTGTTGTAGGAAATCGCCGTGCGCGGTACCGCGACCACCCGATCCTGCCGGCCGCGGAACGCGTGCACGTTGGCGAACATGCCGGGCCGGAGCCGCAGCTCGGGATTGGACAGACGCGCCCGGACCCGGAAGGTGCGCGATTCGGGAACGACCGACGAGTCCAGCGCGATCACTTCGCCGACGAACCGTTCGCCGGGATACGCGGCGACCTCGACTTCGATGCGGTCGCCGACGGCGATGCGGGGGAAATCGCGCTCGGCCAGCGTGAAATCGACCTGGATGGGGTCGAGCATGTTGATGCCGACGATGGGCGTGCCGACGGCGATGAACTGCCCGAGATCCGCGCCGCGCAGCCCGAGGACGCCGGAAAACGGCGCCCGGATGGTCTTCTTGTCCAGAAGCGCCTGCTGCTCGTGGACACGCGCCTCGGCCGCCTCGTAGGTGGCGCGGGCCTCGTCGAACTCGGACTGCGATACCGCATCCTGCTCGATCAGGTTCTCGAAGCGCCGGAACTGCTGCAGCGCCAGCCGCGCATCGGCCTGGCGCGTTTCCAGCGCGGCCTCGTCGGTTTCCGCGTCGAGGCGAACCAGCACGTCGCCGGCCTCGACGCGCTGCCCGGACTCGAACTCGACGGTTTCGACCACGCCGGCGATCTCGTTGGACACCTCGACACCGTTGACCGCGCGCAGGCTGCCGATCGCCTCCAGCGACTGCGGCCACTCGCGCACCATCGAATCCACGACCTCCACCGGCGTCGGCGGCGGCGGTTGCGACATCTGTTCGATCTGCTGGCGAATCTGCCAGAAGCGCCCGCCGAACAGCGCACCCAGCACCACGGCCAGCAGCACGACGACGGCGACGATACGAACCAGGGTCTGCTTTCTCATGGGCTCCAGATCAAGGCGGACAGCACCGGTTTCACCGTCCGAACCGATTTATGAAACGGGGCCGTATTGTAAACCCTCGAGCGTGACCGCTGCGTGCCAGCGGCTCAGAAGCCGGCCGCCTGCCCGTCCTTTCGCACCTCGGAGGCGCCGCGATAGACGCCTTGGTCGGGATCGAGCATGATCGCCTGGTACCCGCCGTAGGGCCCCAGAGCCGACTGGATCCGGTGGCCCTTCTTCATCAGCGCCCGGATCGTCGCGTAGTCGAAACCCGATTCCAGGTTGATCGTGCCGCCGTCGCTCATCGGCGTGTTCTGTCCGGTCGGCTGGCTGGAACCGCGGTGCCGGATGCGCGGCGCATCGCCGGCTTCCTGCAGCCCCATGCCGAAATCGACCAGGTTCATGACGATCTGCGCATGGCCCTGCGGCTGCATGCCGCCACCCATTACGCCGAAGCTGATCCAGGGCGTGCCGTCCTTGGTGATGAAGGCCGGGATGATGGTCGTGAACGGACGCTTGCCGGGCTCGAAGGTGTTCGGGTGCCCTTCTTTCAGGACGAACATCTCGCCGCGGTCCTGCAGGATGAAACCCAGGCCCGGCGGCGCCATGCCCGAGCCCATGCCGCGGTAGTTCGACTGGATCAGCGAAACCATGTTGCCGGCGGCGTCGGCGGTGCTCAGGTAGATCGTGTCGCCTTCCTCCAGCGCCGGATTGCCCGCCTCGACGGTGCGCGCGGCGCGGTCCATGTCGATGAGTTCGCGGCGCTGGGCCGCGTACTCCTTGCTGATCAGCCAGTCGATATCGACATCGGCGAAATCGGGATCGGCGTAGAAGCGCGCCCGGTCCTCGAACGCCAGCTTCTTGGCTTCGGTGAACAGGTGAACGTGCTCGGGCGAGCCGAAACCGTACGAGGCCATGTCGAATCCCTCGAGGATGTTCAGGATCTGCAGCGCGGCGATGCCCTGCCCGTTCGGCGGCAGTTCCCAGACGTCGTAACCCCGATAGCTGGCGCTGACCGGCTGGACCCATTCGCCCCGGTGCGCGGCGAGGTCGTCGTAGCTCAGGAAGCCGCCGTTGTCGGCCATGTAGTCGGCAATCGTTCGAGCGATGTCGCCCTTGTAGAACGCATCGCGCCCGTTCGCGGCAATCGTCGACAAGGTGTTCGCGAGGTTCGGATTGCGCCAGATCTCGCCCTCGCGCGGGGCCCGGCCGTCGATCGTGAACTGCTCGGTAAAGCCCGGAAATCCGGACAGGACCGGAACCGAGCGGTCCCAGTAGTAGGCGATCAGTTCACTGACCGGGAATCCCTCGCGCGCGTAATCGATCGCCGGCGCGAGTACCTCGGCCATTGGCATCTGGCCGAATCGATCGTGCACGGCGAACCAGCCGTCGACGGTGCCCGGCACCGAGACCGGCAGCGGGCCGTGCGCCGGGATGTCGGTGTAGCCGTTTTCGACGAACCATGCCAGCGACAAGGACTGCGGCGATCTTCCGGAGCCGTTGTAGCCGTAGAGCCGCTCGCTCTCAGCATCCCAGATGATCGCGAAGAAGTCTCCGCCGATGCCGTTGCCGGTCGGCTCCATCAGGCCCAGCGCGGCGTTTGCGGCGATCGCCGCGTCGATCGCGTTGCCGCCGTCGCGCAGCACCTGCAGACCCACCTGCGTGGCCAGCGGCTGACTGGTCGCGACCATGCCGTTGGCGGCGATCACATCGGAACGCGAAGCGTGCGGCGCGCCGGTGATCCGGTCATACGCGGCCACGGGCAGACTCCAGGCGGCCATCATCAACGCGCCCAGCGGCGCGAGACAACGAAATCGATTCATGGGAAATCCTCACGGGCTTGGGAAAACTCGTTTCGACTGCTGTAGAGCCTACCAGCGGCGGGGCACGCCGATGACGACGCGCTGCGCCGGCCCCGGACCGCCGCGGACGTTAAAATAGATGGCTGACACCAAGAAAACCCCAGGAACTCCGAATGAACCAACCCGTACGCGTGGCCGTGACCGGCGCCGCCGGCCAGATCGGCTACCAGCTCTGCTTCCGCATCGCCGCCGGCGACATGCTCGGCCCGAACCAGCCGGTGATCCTCCAGCTCATCGAGATTCCGCCGGCCATGGATGCCCTCAAGGGCGTGGCCATGGAACTCGACGACGCCGCCTTCCCGATGCTCTACGACATCGTCACGACCGACGATATCAGCGAAGGATTCAAGGACGCCGACTACGCCTTGCTGGTCGGCTCCAAGCCGCGCGGCCCCGGCATGGAGCGCAGCGACCTGATCGCCGAGAACGGCAAGATCTTCGGCCCGCAGGGCAAGGCGCTGAACGACCATGCTTCTCGCGACGTCAAGGTCCTGGTGGTCGGCAATCCGGCCAACACCAATTGCCTGATCGCCCAGGCCGCGGCGCCGGACCTCAAGCCGGAGAACTTCACCGCGATGACGCGCCTGGATCACAACCGGGCGCTGGCGCAGCTGGCCGCGCGTACCGGGGTACACCACACCCACATCCGGAGGATGGCGATCTGGGGCAACCACTCGGCGACCCAGTACCCGGACATCCATCACGCGCTGATCAAGGGCGATGCCGCGATTTCCCGGGTCGATCGCGAGTGGTATGAAAACGAGTTCATCCCGACCGTGCAGCAGCGCGGCGCGGCGATCATCAAGGCGCGCGGCGCTTCGAGCGCGGCTTCGGCGGCTTCGGCGGCGCTGGACCACATCCGCGACTGGGTGATGGGCACCGGCGAGGACTGGGTGTCGATGGCGGTTCCGTCCGACGGCAGCTACGGCATCGAGCCCGGCGTGATCTATTCCTTCCCGTGCACATGCGAGGCCGGCCAGTGGAAGATCGTTCCGGACCTGGAAATCCACGAGTTCAGCCGCGCGCGCATGGACGCGACCGACGCCGAACTGCGCGAGGAACGAAAGGCGGTCGAAGACCTGCTGTAGCGCCACGTCCCCGGAGCCCGGACCGACCGGGCCCGGGTTCCGGCCGGGCGTTCAGCCGCCGCGGCTGCGGCGCAAGCGCCGATCGGCGCCCGCGACGTAGGCACGCGCAGCCGCCTCCAGAACCGCCGGCGCCAGCCGCACGGTGTAATCGGGATTGACGTAGGCGAACCGGATCCGGCCATCTTCACCGATCACGAAGGTCGCCGGTGCCGGCAGCGCCTGCAGCGCAGCGCCGGCACGCCGGTTCAGATCGATGCCCGAGCCGAGATAGCGTTCGTTGGTCTGGTCATCGACGTGGAATGCAATGCCGAATGCCTGGGCGGCGTTGAGTTCCGGGTCGGAAAACAGCCGGTAACCGAACTCGGAGTCCTCGCCCTGCGACAACAGCTCCGGGCGATCCGGGCTGATGAACCAGACTTCGAAGCCCATCTCCTTCAGCGCGGCTTCGCTCTTGCGCAACTCGGCCAGATGCAGGTTGCAATACGGGCACCAACCGCCGCGATAGAAGGTCACCACGACCGGCTTGTCCAGTTTCGCGGCGTCGAACTCGACCGCGCTGCCGTCGACGGCGAGCAGCCGGAACGCGGGCGCCTGCATTCCGGGAAGCAGCGGTCGGACGTCATCGGCCCGGGGGTGGATTTCGGCCACGGCGGCAGTCTGGAGCAGCAGCAATGCTGCAATAACGGCGAATCGCATTGGTTGAGTTCCTCGGGAGTCTGTTCCAATCGGACCGGCGCGCCGGCGAACCGATTGCACCGAGCGGCTGCGGAATCCCGGACGCGACGTTCCGGAGGGCTCAGGAATGCGGACGGCGGGGATGCGAAATGCGGATCGAGCCGCCTTCACCGAAGCGCTCGTTCCCGGCCTGACGGGCCCGAAACCCGGGGTTGACCGGCCGGCCCCGGCGCGTCCGCGCGAGTTCGCGCGCCGGCATGGATGGTCAGGCGCGGCGACGGTCTCGGGCGATCAGCGCTGCAGGCTCTGGTGCTTGCCGACGATCAGCATCGACAGCTCGAGCGCCTGTTCGTAGTTCAAGCGCGGGTCGACCGTGGTCTTGTAGGCACGCGACAGGTCGTCCTCGTCCAGTTCCCGGGCGCCGCCGATGCACTCGGTCACGTTTTCTCCGGTCAGCTCCAGGTGCGCGCCGCCCAGGCGCGAGCCGCAGGCGGCGTGGATGTCGAACGCCTGTTCGAGTTCGGCCTGGATGTTGGAGAACCGACGCGTCTTGATGCCGGTCGAGGTCTTTTCGGTATTGCCGTGCATCGGGTCACAGATCCAGAGCACCGGCGATCCCGTGGACTTGACCGCCTGAATCAGACCGGGCAGCTTGTCGCCGACGCCGTTGGCACCCATGCGGTGGATCAGCACCAGGCGCCCGGGTTCGTCGTCGGGATTGAGCGCGCGGATCAGCCCCTTCAGCCAGTCCGGCGACATGCCCGGGCCGACCTTGATCCCGATCGGGTTGCGGATGCCGCGGAACAGCTCCACGTGGGCGCCGTCCAGCGCCGCGGTGCGCATGCCGATCCACGGGAAATGCGTCGAGGTATTGAACCAGCCCCACTGACGCGGCACCTTGCGCGTCAACGCCTGCTCGTAGTGCAGGTGCAGCGCTTCGTGCGACGTGAAGAAGTCGACCCGCCGGACGCTGCCCGGGGTCTGACCCGTGACGGTTTCCATGAACCGGACCGAGTGACCGATCGAACTGGCGATGCGGTCGAACTGCTCGGCCAGCGGCGAGTGCTCGACCCAGCCCAGATCCCAGTACTCGGGATGATGCAGGTCCGCGAAACCGCCGTCGACCAGCGCGCG
>CAYPZP010000094.1:0-11895 GCA_964415285.1 uncultured Halomonas sp.
AGCATGCGCAGCACCTGGCGCTTGTGCTCCTCGTCGGTCATGTCGATGAAGTCGACGATGATGATGCCGCCCAGATTGCGCAGCCGAAGCTGACGCGACAAGGCCTGGGCCGCCTCCAGGTTGGTCTTGTAGACGGTATCGGCGAAGCTTCGCGTACCGACGAAGCCGCCGGTGTTGACGTCGATCGTCGTCATTGCCTCGGTCTGGTCGATGGTCAGGTGCCCGCCCGACTTCAGCGACACGTTGCGCAGTAAGGCGCGCGATATTTCGTCTTCCACCCCGTACAGGTCGAAGATGGGACCCGGCCCACGGAACTCCTCCAGCCGGTCCGACCACTCGTCGATGAACGATGAAGCGAACGATTGCGCGCGCCGATGCGTCTCGGCATCATCGATCCGCACGCGCTCGATGCCGGCGTGCATCAGATCGCGCAGCGCCCGGAGCGCAAGCGACAGATCCTCGTAAATGCAGGTGCCGGCCTCGCAATCCGATTCCAGTATCTTCTCCAGGCCGGACCACAGGCGCCGCAGGTAATCGAGATCGCGATTCAGTTCGCGCGTGCCCACGCCCTCGGCGTTGGTGCGCACGATCAGCCCCACGCCCTTCGAATTTCCGCCGCCGAGCATGTCGTCGACGAGTCCGCGCAGGCGCGCGCGCTCCTCGTCGTTCTCGATCCGGAGCGATACCCCCACGGTGGCCGAGCCCGGCAGGTAGACCAGGTAACGCGACGGGATACTCAGCTGCGTGGTCAGCCGGGCGCCCTTGGAGCCCATCGGGTCCTTGATCACCTGGACCGGGAGCCGCTGGCCCTCGCGGATCATCTCGCAGATCGGCGGCACCTGGGGCTCGCCGGTCTCCTCATCGGCATCGGAGTCCAGCTCGGGACGCGACCGGGCAATCTCGGTCGCATGCAGGAATGCGGTGCGGCTCAGACCGATATCGACGAACGCGGCCTGCATGCCGGGCAGAACGCGCTCCACCCGGCCCATATAGATATTGCCGACATAGCTGATATCGCCGCGTCGTTCCAGGTGGAGTTCCTGAAGCAAGCCGCTCTCGACCAGCGCCACGCGGGTTTCGGACGGTGTGACGTTGATCAGCAGTTCATTGCTCATGACTTATTCCAATAGGTGGATCGGCGCCACCGGGCGAATCGGACTGTCGGGAATGAGCGCGTGGCGGCTCGTCATTGCTCAAATCCAGCCCGCGCGTCGCAACAAGCGGCCGGTCTCGTACAGCGGCAGGCCGACCACGCCACTGTAACTGCCGCGAATCGCGGAGATCCAGCCGGCGGCCTCGCCCTGGATCGCGTAGGCACCGGCCTTGTCCATCGGATCGCCCGAATCCACGTAGCGCTCGATCCAGGATTCGGGCAGGCGCTCGAATCGAACCCGGGTCACGCTCAGCGCGCGCTCCGAGGCGGCGCCGGGTTCGACCAGTGCGACGGCCGAATAGACCTCGTGCCATCGTCCGGACAGCGCGCCCAGCATACACCGCGCGTCGTCTGCATCGCCGGGCTTGCCGAGACAACGGCCTTCGAGAACCACCGTGGTATCCGCGCCGAGAACGAGCATGGCGGGATTGGAGCCAGCAATGGCGGCGGCCTTTTCGCTCGCCACTCGCTCGACATATTCCGCCGGCGACTCGCCGGGCGCTATCGATTCGTCCAGATCCGCCGGCTGCACCGAAAACGCCCCGGTCAGCACGGCGAGCAGTTCCCGGCGCCGCGGCGAGGCCGAAGCCAGCACCAGTCCTGCGCGCTTCAGCGGGCCGGGACCGGCTCCGCCATCGCTTCGGTGCGCCTCAGCCACGATGGTAGGGATGCCCCGACAGAAGCGTCCAGGCGCGATAGATCTGCTCGGCAACGATCACGCGCACCAGCATGTGCGGAAACGTCAGCCGTCCCAGCGACCACCGGGCTGCGCTGGCGGAGCGGACCTCGTCGGAATGACCGTCGGCGCCGCCGACGAGCAGCGCCACCGGCGCGCCCTGCATCATCCACTGCTCCATGCGCCGGGCCAGTGCCTGCGTCGACCATTGCTCACCGGTGCCGTCCAGCGCGATCAAGGTGGCATCCCGGGGCGATCGCTCCAGCAACAGACGGCCCTCGCGCCGGCGATTGCTGCCATCGCGGCGGCCGGCGGGCGGTGCAAGCGCGATCAGTTCGAGATCGATTTGCGGTGGCAGGCGACGCGCGTATTCGCGCCATCCTTGTTCAACCCAATCGGGCATCGAGCGACCGATCGCGACCAGGTTGATTCGCATACCCAGGGAAACGCGGAGGGGTTCGCTAAACCGACTGCGCGGGCCGCGCCCGCGTGGTCTCGTCCCACAGCTTCTCCAGGTTGTAGAACGCACGCGTGCGCGGCAGCATGAGGTGCACGACGACATCGGTCAGGTCGACCAGCACCCATTCGCCTTCCTGCTGACCCTCGACGCCCAGCGGCGGGGAAAGGCCCGACTGCTTGACTCGAAGCGTCAGGCGATCGGCCATGGACTTGTTCTGTCGGCTCGAATTCCCGGAGGCCACGATCATGAAGTCGGCAAAGGTGTTGCGATCGCGAAGGTCGAACGTCTCGATGTCGACGGCCTTGGCGTCCTCGAGCACCTCAACGGCGAGATCGCGCAACGCGACCGCGTCGCCCTGCGCTTGATCCGGAGTCCTCGATGCCATCATTTGCGACCCCGGATCATGGATTGGCACACGGGGCGGGGAACGACGTCAGTTCGATCTGGCGGTCGATGTCGACGCTGGCGTTAATCGGCGCACCAGCGACGAAATCAGAAACCTCGCGCGCCGTATCGGCATCGATGAACTGCCGCTCCAGCGTGCCGACGACCTCGTTCGTCACCGGCTGGCTCGGGCAGTACGCACAGAAGCCGCGGAATTCCAGAACCTCCATCAGATTGCCGCCAGGCAGGGTTGCGGGTAACTCTTCGTCGGCGAGCACCCAGCGCGGGCGATTCAGGTTGTCGTAGTAATAGCGAATCCAGGCTTCGGCGGAATCGGTAATCAATACCGTTGCGCCGCCTGCCGATGTCGTTCGCGAAACCCAGTGACCAAGCAACGGCAGGGTGTCACCGTCGATCGTCGGACAGGTCGTGTTGGTGGCCGGATCGTGCATTTCGGCGCCGTGATTGCCGTTGAGACGCCACGCGAACATGACCCGGTCCTCGGCAACGGCCGTGAACTGGGCCTCACCGACGACCTTCAGCGTTGCCCGAACATCGTTGCTGGTGGGACGGAACAGCACCGCATCGAAGAACGGATTGCCGGGATCGAACGCCACCGTATCGGTGATGTAGAACGTCGGCAGTCCGTCCTCGTCGTAGGTGTACCAGACCACGAATCGGCCGCCGCCGCCGAGCTGGAAGTCGATCCCCTGGTTGATGCTGCGCGATACCGGGCCCCAGAGCCCGCGGCGCGGGAAGTTCTGCAATTCCGGCGTCGGGCCGGCCTCGATCATCGATACGGTTGCCGTCACCGAAACCGGCTGCTCCGACGGAAACAGGTTCTCGATCACGACGAAGTAGCGACCGGGCTCGATCGGTGCATCACTGGAAGCCAGGCTGGCGACGAAAGCATCCCCACTGGCTTCGGCATCGACCAGGATGCCGGCCGGTGCCGGCGGCGTCGCCGGAACGGTGCTGGACAGGTCGTCGAACGGCAGCCGGCGGATCGAAACGCTGGAAAGCGCACCGGTGACCGAAAAATCGACCGATCCGGCGCCCGGCGGAACGTCGATGAACATCCGGTCGTGGATCGTGCTGGCCGCGATCACCGTATCGTAGGTCGTGCCGTTGAACAGCGCAACGTCGGCCGGGGTATTGGTCCCGGTACGCGTCACCGTTAGCGGGTAAAGACCCAGGTCGGCAAGAACCGTCGGCGACGACGCGGCGGCCACGACGCCCATCCAGCGCTCACCCTGCTTCATCGCCGGCTGGTCCCAGTACACCGGGACGCTCAGCGGGCCGCCGTCGTGGGCCCCCGGGCCGACCGCGACCAGGCTCGGATCTCGCTCCTCGGCGAATACCGCGAATTCGAACGGGATCGCGTTCGATCCGGAGCCGATAGCCGACCAGTTCTGCACCAGCACCCACCAGGTTCCCTCATCCGGGGTTTCGATGACGCAGCGCTCGAGGTCGTCGGGCGAAATCGATTGGCAAACCGCTTCACCGGATTGCGCGCGGCCGTCGCCGTTCAGATCGCGGCCGACGAACAGGTCGACGTCGATGGCGCCCGAATCGAAGGTCTCGGCGTGCAGCAGCATGGCATCGGCGGGTACCTGGACCAGTTCGGTCGACGTGCCGGTGCTGCTGTCGAAGGCGGACTCCGGCGTCGGATCTTCCGGCAGGTTCGCTACCCGCTGCTCGGGCCGGACCAGCGCGCTGGTCCGAAACACGAGTTCGTCGACCGGGATCAGGTCGTCGATGCCGATCGCGTCGCGCCCGCGATTGGTCTGGCTGATCTCCTGCTGATACCCGCTCGCCGAAACCTGGACGCCCAGCGGCAGCCGCTGGGTCGAATAGTCGCCGGCGGTCGGGGTCAGCACGACGCTGCCCGCATCCCAGTCTCCGACGCTGGCGAGACCGCGAACGACCTCGATATTGAGCGTCTGTTCCTCGCCGGCCGCGAGCGAAAACGTCGACGGCGTGACCGAAATGGCCGGATCGCCTTCCCCGCTCGCCTGCCATGTGCCGGGACCGAGCGCCCGGACCGTGCGCGTGAACGAACACGTGCCGATGCAGCGTGCGTCGACCAGCCCCGGCAGATTGAGCGCGCCCGGGTCGCCGCCGCTGGAGGGATCGGCCGCCAGGAACTCGCTTTCGGTAACCGGCAGATACAGGCCGATGCGCATCGCCTGGTCGACCTGGATACCGCCGGCGCCGCGGTCGACAATTCGCGTCTCCGTGCCGCTGGCGTTGCGGACCTTGGATGCGACCGCGGTCGTTTCCAGCGCCGAGATCACCGCATCGACGTCCCAGCCCGGATGCGCCGAGCGGATCAGCAGCGCGGCGCCTGCCACGTGCGGCGAGGACATCGAGGTCCCGGTCAGGAAGCCGACCTGGTTGGCGGCGTTCGGCCCCGGGCCGTCTTCGGTGGCATTGATCTGGGTCACAGCGGCCAGCACCGAGGTGCCGGGCGCGCTGACGTTGGGCTTCATCAGCCCGGGCGAGTCGAAAGCCGGACCGCGCGAGCTGGAATCGTTGATTTCACCCTCGAGCGCCGGATCGATGAACCGCTCGGTGGCGGTCAGGCGGCCGCCGTGGCTGGTCCCGGAAGACAGCCAGTCCCGCAGCCGGTCGCCCTGGACATCGTCGATATGCGTGGCCGGAAGACAGTGTTCGTCGCGACGGGTATCGTCGCCCTGGGCCGCGGTGTTGGCCAGAATCATGCCGCCGGCGCCGGCCTCGAGCACGTTCTTGCCCTTCTCGACGCGGCCGTAGGTGCCGCGATCACAGACGACAATCTGACCGTCGAAGGTGCCGGGCGCGAACGGGTTCGACGCGCCGGTATTGTCGGCGCACTCGGGCCCGAGCTCGGCCGGTCCGGTGCCGCATAGCGCGTTGCCGAAATCACTGGCATGGACGATCGGGAGGATGGTGGTGCCGCTCGAGATTGCCTCGCCGACCAGCTCACCGAGCGCGAAATCCCCGCCGACGGTGTTGACCAGGCGATTGCCGACGATCCGGCCGTGATGCACGTTGGCGACGGCGACGGCCCATGGAACGTTGGCCGGGCTACCCACGGTGCCGTCGATCGGACCGCTGTTGCCGGCCGAAGTGACCGGCACGATGCCGGCTTCGCGCAGGTTCAAGAACAGGCGCTGGTTGCCGGCGAAGCCCCAGGGATCGATCGGCGAACCGCCGAGCGAGTAGTTGATCGCATCGACTTCATCGATGATCGCCTGCTCCAGCGCCGCGCTGGTGGCGCTGCCGGGGCATTCGAACTGCCCGGTGGGGCTGTCCGGCGGCGCCTGGCAGGCCTTGTAGGAGATGAAGCTGGCGCGCGGCGCGATGCCCGAGGTCTGGAAGCCGATCGGTGCGCCGAAACTCAGGCTGAAATTCAGCGGCACGCCGACCGCGGTCGACGCCGTGTGCGAGCCGTGACCGTCGGGATCGAAGCCGTCGGTGTTCTCGTCGGTGAAGTCGTAGATGCCGATCAACTTGTCGTTGCAGCCATTGACGGTGCCGTTGGCGCAAAGACCCAGAAACCCGGGGCGCGGATTGTTGATTGGCAGCGTGGTCTGATTCGGATCGAAGAAGATCGAAGCCCAGTTCACTCCCGAGTCGATCACGCCGAGGACGGTGCCCTCGCCGCGCGTCCCTGCGACGCTGCTGGACCCGGCCCAGGCGCCGGGCGCGCCGATCCAAGCGGGACCGGCATCGGTGTGCAGGGTTTCGACGATATCCGGCACCACGGCGCGCACCCCGGGCAGATCGGCGAGCGCACGCGCCTCGTCGGCGCTCATGCGAGCGGCGAATCCGTTGCGCAGGTGACGATAGACGAAGCGCGGCTCCAGCGTCCGTCCGATTCGGTTCGAAGCCCGATCCAGTACCAGGCTGCGCGCCTGATCCAGGTGGGAGACGTAGCGCTGGACTGCCGGATCGTCGACACGCAGTCGATCGGCCCCGGTCATCGCGGGCGCCGTGGCGTCCAGCCGCTTCGCGCCCGACGCGCCGGCGCGCGCGAGCGATTCTGGCGTGCCGCCCGGGAACGCCACGGTCGGCGCATCCTCCAGCTCGACGATCCACACCCCGTCATTGATCCGGGGCCCTGCGGCCATCGCCGGGGCCGAAAGGTACAGGAAAAGCGCCGCGATCAGAAACCCAACACGCAAAATTGCCATAGTACTCACTCGTTCGTTCTCGAATCCAGCCGGCGCCATTCGAGCCCCGGCAACCAGTCCATGATAACCGCAGCGTCGCGCCGGGTCGTCGGGCGACACGCGGTGCTGCAATTCAACCGACCGGTTCGCGCAGCGTGACCAGTTCCTCTGCGCTGGTCGGGTGAATCCCGATAGTGCGGTCGAAATCGGCTTTGGTCAATCCCGCGCGGATCGCCACCGCGAAGCCCTGGACGATCTCGGGCGCATCGGGACCGACCACGTGCAGCCCGACGACGACGTCGCTGTCGGAGTCGACCACCAGCTTCATCAGTCCCTTCTCCGAGCGACCGCTGAGGGTGTACTTCATGGGTGTGAACTCGGAGCGAAAGATCTGCACGGCCCGGCCCTCGGCGCGCGCGGCGTCCTCGGTGATGCCGACGCCCGCGTAAGGGGGCTGGCTGAAAACCGCCGAGGGCACATTGGCGTGATCGGCGGGACGCGGCCGTTGCCCGAATACCGTGTCGGCAAACGCGTGGCCTTCCATCAAGGCCACCGGGGTCAGCGCGATCCGGTCGGTGACGTCGCCGACGGCGAAGATGTGCGGAACCGAAGTCGCGCTGTGCTCATCGACCAGCACGCGGCCGTCCGGACCGGTTTCCACCCCGGCGCGGTCGAGCCCCAGCGCCCCGGTGTACGGGCGACGGCCGGTGGCGTAGAGCACCTGGTCGAATTCGGCTGCCGTGCCGTCGGAGAATGCGACCCGACGGCTGTCGTCGTCTCCCTTGGCGATCGATTCCGGCGTCACGCCGTAGACGAAGTCGATGCCGCGCGAACGCATGCCCTGCTCGATGACGCGGCGCGCGTCGTGGTCGAAGCCGCGCAGAATCCGCTCGCGCCGATAGTTCAGGGTGACCGATGCGCCCAGCCCGTTGAAAATGCCGGCGAACTCGACCGCGATGTAACCGCCGCCGACAACCAGCACGCGGGAAGGCAGTTCGGGCAGGTCGAACGCATCATCGGATTCGATCGCCAGTTCGGCCCCGGTCAGCTGCGGGCGAAACGGACGGCCCCCGACCGCGATCAGGATCCGTTCGGCGCGCACGCGGCGATCGGCAACGGCGACGGTGTGTTCGTCGACGAACGTTCCGCGGCCGGTCAGAACTTCGACCCCGGCATTTTCGAGCAGCCGCCCGTAAACGCCTTCGAGTCGGGTGATTTCGCGCTCCTTGGCGGCCACCAGGTCGGGCCAGGAGAAGCGGCGCTCACCCACGCTCCAGCCGTAACCAGAGGCATCGGCGAACGCTTCGCTGAACTGACTGGCGAAGACCAGCAGCTTCTTCGGCACGCAACCGCGGATGACGCAGGTGCCGCCCAGCCTCGATTCCTCGCAAACCGCCACGCGGGCGCCGTAGCCGGCGGAGATGCGCGCGGCGCGCACGCCGCCCGAACCGCCACCGATCACGAGCAGGTCATAGTCGTAGTTTGTCATTGGTCAACTGCGCTAAATCCAAGCTGGGTAGAATACCGCGGAATCCGGCCACGCCATCAACATCGCACCGACAACAAGTGACCGGTTTCCTCGTCAATTCCTTGCGCCCATTCGACCCGAAGCCTGCATGCCCGTGCCGACCCCATCCGATCACACGATTCAGGAACTCGACACGGCGTTCGGTGCGACGCGATATCGGATCGAGACCGATGCAGGCATCCGCGAAGTCCGGATCGGCCAACGCCACACGTTCTTCGACCGACTGGCCGAGGCCTGCCGCTGGTGCATCATCACTGCGCACAACCCGGGCGCCCGGCGGGTCGATTCGAGCGTCAACCAGCGCGCCGAAAAGGCGCTTGAGCGCCGGCTCCGGGCGCGCCGTCCGTCGCTGTTGCTGCGCGCGGTCAATCGCGACCCCGGCGGCAGGTGGCCGGACGAGCCGGGCTGGCTCTTCACGTTCGAGCGCGACGCGGAGGTCGACGAACTCGCCGACGCATTCGGTCAGCTTGCCGTGGTCATCGGAGACCCCGGTCAACCGGCGCGGCTGCATTTCTGCACCGACCCGGCCCGAGTCGGCCGACGTTTTCCATCGGAGTAACGGTTCTTGAACACACGCAACGCGCTGATCACCGGATCGCGGCTCGAATTCCATCGCTACGGCGAACCGGTCTTCGACCCGGTCGACATCCAGCTCGCACCCGGCACGGTCATCGTGCTCACCGGCCCCAACGGCGTGGGCAAGACCACGCTGCTGCGGTTGCTGGCCGGGATCCTCCGGCCGGTGGCCGGCGCGCTGACGCATCATGCCGATGTGGCGTTCGTCGGCCACCAGCCGGCGGTGAAGTCCGACCTGACCTGCCGCGAGAACCTCGCCTACGAACGCGAGGTCGGGCCGGCCGCGCTGCCGATTGCCGAGGCACTGGCCCGGGTCGGGCTGGCCGGGCTCGGCTCCCGGCCGGCCAGAGCCCTGTCGGCCGGGCAGCGCAAGCGACTCGGGCTTGCGCGCTTGCTGGTGCGGCAGGCGCCGGTCTGGTTGCTGGACGAACCCTATGCCAGCCTCGACGACGCCGGTTGCGAACGCGTCGATGACCTGATCGCCGGACAGATCGGGGGCGGTCAGGGCGTGATCCTCGCGACCCACCAGCGGCACCCGCAGGTCGACGCCGAGCGCGTGGTGCAGGTCCGCCTTTCCACGCAGCGAACCGGAGAACGCTCATGAACGCCACCCAGGGTCACCCGATCGCGGCGCTGTTCCGTCGCGATATGAAGCTGGCCTTCCGCCGGGCCGGAGAATCCCTGCTGCCGCTGTTCTTCCTGTTCACGGTCATCGTGCTGATTCCGCTCGGCGTCGGGCCCGGTCCCAATCTGCTGGCGCGGATGGCACCCGGGATGGTCTGGGTCGCGGCATTGCTGGCCAGCCTGCTGGCGCTGGAGCACCTGTTCCGCCCCGACCTCGAGGACGGCACGCTGGAACAGTGGTTCGTCGGTTCCGGATCGGTCTACGGCCGGGTCCTGGCGCGGCTGCTGTCGCACTGGTTGATCACCGGCCTGCCGGTGATCGTGTTCTCCCCGCTGGCCGCGGAAATGCTCAACCTGCCCGACCACGCACTCGGCACGCTGGTGCTCACGCTGCTGATCGGCACCCCGGCGCTGAGCCTGCTCGGCGGCCTGGCAGCGGCACTGACGCTGTCAACGCGCGGCGCCAGCGTGCTGCTTTCCATCCTGATCTTTCCGCTGATCGTGCCGCTGGTGATCTTCGCCACCGGCGCGGTTTCGATGACCGCCGACAGCCTGGATGCGAGCGCTTACATCGGCCTTCTCGCGGCGTTTACTATACTGAGCCTGACTCTGGCCCCACTGGGAATCTCGGCAGCTCTGAGGATGAATCTCGAATGATCTGGAAAAAGCTCAAACTCTGGTTTCACATGCTTGGATCGGCGCCGTACTTCTACGGCTTTTCGCGTCGGGTCGCGCCCTGGCTATGGGCCGGCTTCGCGGTGACGACGCTGTACGGCATCTATCTCGCGCTATACGTGGTACCGGCCGACTATCAGCAGGGCGACAGCGCGCGCATCCTCTATATCCACGTGCCGTCGGCCTGGCAGGCGATGTTCATCTACGGCGTCATGGCGATACTGGCGGTGATCGCGCTGATCTGGCGCATCCGGCTGACCGAGATCCTGGCCATGTCGTGCGCGCCGATCGGCGCCGCGCTGACGCTGGTCTGTCTGGCAACAGGTTCGCTGTGGGGCAAGCCGATGTGGGGCACCTGGTGGGAATGGGACGCGCGCCTGACCTCGATGCTGGTGCTGCTGTTCATCTACATCGGCATCATGGGCCTGTACGCCGCATTCGACGACAAGCGCAAGGGCGCGCGCGTGGCCTCGGTTCTGGTCCTTGCCGGCGCGGTGAATATCCCGATCATTCATTTTTCGGTCGAATGGTGGAACACCCTTCACCAGGGCCAGACCATCCGGTTGATCGGCGAGTCGTCGATGGACCCGTCGATGCTGCCGCCCCTGCTGTGGATGGTGGTTGCGACCAAGCTTTTCTTCGGTGCCGCATTGCTGGACCGGGCGCGCAACGAACTGCTGGACCAGGACCGCAACAAGAAGTGGGTCAGCGATCGCGTGATCGAAGCCAGCTGAGAGACTTGACCCAGCGCAAGGAACCCCGATCGGGCCAAGGATAGGATTGCCCGACTTTCGGGGAACCCCGAAGCCCAGACACAATCCAATTGCAAGGGATTCTTACAGGGAAGGTCCGATGATTCCTGAAATTACGCATGCGCAATACGTATGGAGTAGCTACGCCGTTTTCGCCGTCATCGTCGGCTGGCAGTTCATTCAGCCGCTGATCCGGCGCAAGCGACTCATCACCCACTTGCTCGAAGCAGAAGCCGAGCGGCGCGCCGCCGCAAGGAGCCAGACATGACCCCGACCCGCAAGCGCCGTGCACTGATCGTCGTCGGCCTGGTCTGCGGCATTGCCGCGGCCGCCAGCGTCGCCGTCGTCTCGTTGAACCAGAACATGATGTTCTTTGTCAGTCCCAGCGACGTCGAAGCGCAGGAATTGCCCCCGGACCGGCAATTCCGTCTGGGCGGACTGGTCGTCGACGGCAGCATCCAGCACGCGACCGAGGGTTTGCAGGTCAGCTTCGCGGTAACCGACGGCGCCGCCGAGGTGCCGGTCGTCTTCAACGGCATTCTTCCGGACCTGTTCCGCGAAGGCCAGGGCATCGTCGCACACGGTTTCCTCATCGACGGGCGGTTCGAGGCCAATGAAGTGCTCGCCAAGCACGATGAGAACTACATGCCGCCCGAGGTCAAGAAAGCGCTTGAGAAGACCGGGCATCCTGCAGGGGGTGCGGGCGAATGATCGGTGAACTCGGACAAATCACGCTGATCCTGGCGCTGCTGATCGCGATCTGCCTTTCGGTTCTCCCGCTGATCGGCGCCTGGAACAACAACCAGCGCCTGATCGCCACGGCACCGTCACTGGCGATCGGTCTGTTCGTCTTCTCGGCGCTCGCCTTCGGCTTGCTTGCCTGGGCCTTCCTGGTCAACGATTTCACGAT
>CAYPZP010000095.1:0-11885 GCA_964415285.1 uncultured Halomonas sp.
TCTGCTGCAGGGCAACCTGGCCTACCACGTCATCGATGGACAGGTCGCGGCGCAGCGCTTCTCCTACAACATCCTGGATGTGACCAATACGGGCGAAGGCCAGTCACCGATCGTGACGTTCTCGATCACGGATCCGACGAACAACGACTTCCCGTACTTGATCGCTGCGACGCCGGAATTCACCAGCGACGAAACGCGCGTCGTCATGGCATTCGCGTGGCCGAACCGGGACTTCTCCAATGTCGGCAACGATGCCGGTACGACCGCATCCGGCCGCCCGGTCGGGCAGCCGATCGGCATCACGCTGTCCGACGGCAGCGGTAACCTGCCGAGCTATATCGTCCACAACGGCGACGGCACCTACACGCTGGATACGGCGCTGCTCGATACGCCGCTGGTGATTCCGACGACGAATCCGCCGCTGGGCTCGGGCACGGTCATGATCGAAGGCCACCCGGCCGGCGATTTCGACTTCGACGGCATCTATGAGTCTTCGGTTCCGGCGACTACGGCCACCGCATCGTTCGCCATCACCGACGCGTCGCCGCAGGATCGCCCGATGGTCGTCGACGTGGCCAACTGCCAGACCTGCCACAACGTCAACGACGGACTGGCGTTCCACGGCGGTAACCGCTCGGACAATATCGACGGCTGTGCAAGCTGCCATACGCCGAACGCCACCGACCTGTTCCGGCGTCCGGTCGATCCCGACGGTATCGTCAACAGCGTCAATGAAAACGCCTTTGACGGCAGGGAAGACCGCAGCGTGAGCTTCGGCTACATGATCCATGCGATTCACGCCGCTTCGGTTCGCGAAGAAGGCTATGTCGCCTACGGGTTCGGCGGTTCGGTGCACGACTACAGCGACGCCAGCTACTCGCGTTCGCCGGCCGAATGCCAGGCCTGCCATGTCGACGACACCTACACTCTGCCGCTCGCCGATCGGCTTGCGATCACGACCGAGTCGAACGCGACCGTAACGGGTAACAGCTTCTTCGGTGCCAACGCATTCTTCCCGGATGCACAGGCGGCCAACGATCCGACCGACGACAACAACGTCAGTGCGGAAACCGCGGCCTGCGCTTCGTGCCACAACTCGAGCGTCGCGATCGATCACATGTCGGCTCGCAGCGACAGCGCGATCGCATTCGGCAATGGTTGGATCGCCAACCCGATGCCGTTCGAGGATCCGGACACGCAAGCGTTCATCGACGGAGCCGCTGCCGAAAACTGCGCCTTCTGCCATGCAGAGAGCAGCTTCGTTCCGGTGAGTGAAGTGCACCTTGTCGATTGACGGGTGAGTACCGGCATAGCGAATAATCGTTAGGCTGGTGCACCTGGCCTGCCGGCCCCGGGCCGGCAGGCCAGTTCAATTTGGGAACTGATGAAGTTGATGAAATCCAATCGGGATCTACAGGAGCCTCGCATGATTCGGCACACGCCCCGGAAACCGTTGTTGATGCTGCTCGCGGCAGGCGTCGCGGCGTGCTTGTTGCTGCCGGGCTCGATGCTGGTGGCGCAGGAAGAAGAAGAGGAAATGACGCCGGCCGAATTGGGCGACGACTACATGCCCGGCTACTCCAGGCGCGGCGCCGATGCGTGCCTGAGTTGTCACGGCGGTGACGAAGACAGCGCGCATCTCAACGCCGTCTTCGAGGGTCCGCATGGCGTGATCGGCGACGGAAGAACGCCGTTCGGCGAGGGCGGACTGCAGTGCGAAGCCTGCCACGGCCCGGGTGGAGATCACACCGCGCGCCTCGGCTTCGGCGAGGAACGTCCGCCGATGCCGGCATTCGGACCGAACGCGATCTGGTCCGAGACCAAGCAGAACGAGATCTGCATGGGTTGCCATACCGATCAGAAGCACGGCTTCTGGGAAGGCGGCACGCACCAACGCATGGACATCGGTTGTGCCGATTGTCACGAATCGCACGTGATCCGCGATCCGATGACCGTCGCGACCACGCAGAACGACGGTTGCCTGTCGTGCCATATCGAGACTCGCGCCGAAGTCAATCGCGCCCACGCGCATCCGATTCGACACGGCGAGATGGCCTGCACATCCTGTCACCAGCCGCATGGTGCGCCCAACGACGCGATGCTCAGCCAGCCGACCGTCAACCAGAGCTGTTTCGAGTGCCATGCCGAAGTCCGCGGTCCGCATCTCTGGGAGCATGCGCCGGTGACCGAGGATTGCAGTAACTGCCACAAGCCCCACGGCTCGATGCACCCGGGCATGCTGACCCAGCGCGCACCGCTCTTGTGCCAGCAGTGTCACTCGCGGGTCGGTCACGCCGGAATCGGTCGTGGCGCCAATGACCTGCCGGGCGGCTCGCCGTCCGTGTTCCTGTTGTCCGGAAGCTGCACCAGCTGCCACTCGCAGGTGCACGGATCCAACCATCCATCCGGCGCCTTACTGAACCGGTGAGGCCGAATGGGGAAGGAAACATGAAAAACGCAGATTGCACGAAATTCAGCGCCAGCCCGATCTGGATTGCCGCCCTGGTGGTGAGCCTCGCGATCACGCCGCTTGCGGCCGTTGCCCAGGATGAAGAGGACTCGGGCCCCGATACCCGCCGCTGGCAATGCCGCAACTGCCCGGAGGTATCCGGCTGGCTCGGCAGCATCCTGTTCGGCCCGATGTACGTTTCGGACGATTTCTACGAGTTCGGGAACTACCGTGGACTGCCGGAAGAGGGCCTCTACGCCGGATTCGGTGTCGACCTGCTGCTGCGCCAGGAAGACGCGCGCTACCTGGACATCCGCGGCGACAACCTGGGCCTGGAAAGCCGGACGCTGAATATGGACTTCGGCAAGCAGGGCGCCTACGCACTGGAATTCGACTATGACGAGATCCAGCACTATCGCGCCGACGACACGCGAACCGTGTTTCTCGGCGCCGGCACCAACGACCAGCGCCTGCCGGCCGACTGGGTGTTCTCGGGCACGACAGACGGCATGACGCGGCTGGACGCCAGCCTGCTGGAGCAGAACGTGGCCCGCGAGCGCCAGATCGTCGGGCTCGGCCTGGAAATCGCCAGCGAATCCCCCTGGGAGTACCGCCTCGGCGTTCGCCATACCCAGCAGGACGGCAGTTTCATCAAGGGTGCCAGCTTCATCTTCCGCGCCGCCGAGCTGGTCGCGCCGGTGGACTATGAAACCACGCATTTCGATGCGGCCGTCGCCTATGTCGCCGAACGGTTCCGGCTCGAGGCCGGCTACAACCTTTCACTGTTCGACAACGGCAACGGTTCGCTGACCTGGGAGAATCCGTTCCTCGGCATTCTCGGCGCGCAGCTCGGCCAGCTGGCCGAGCCGCCGGACAACTCCTACCACCAGTTCATGCTGTCGGGTTCGTGGCGCAAGTCGCGCTATCTGACCGTGGTCGGGCAGGTCGCGATCGGCCGCGTGGAACAGGACGACGCGTTCGTCCAGCCGACGGTCAATCCGAATATCCCGAATCCGGGCCTGCCGCGCGCGAACCTGAACGGCGAGGTGGATACACGCATCGCGAATGTCCGGATCACCAGCCATTTGACCCGGCGGCTTCGGGGCAAGCTGCAGCTTCGCTACGACGAACGCGACAACAATTCGCCGCGCGACGCCTACACGCAGATCGTTTCCGATACCTTCCTGACCGGAACCCGGGTCAACGAACCCTACAGCTACGATCGCCAGTCGATCGAAGGCACGCTGGACTATCGTTTCGACTGGGTGACCTTCACCGCGCAGGCGAAATTCAAGGAAATGGAGCGCAGCCTGCAGGAGGTCGAGGACACCGACACGGAGCGGTTTCGACTCCGCGCGCGCATGCAGCCCTTCGCGCGTTTCAACCTGAGCGTCGAGGTCGGCCGCGAGGAGCGCGACAACGACCTCGATCCGGCATTGCTGGGTCCGGGCGTCAATCCGGATCTGCGGCGCTTCCACTACGCCGAGAAGAAGCGCGAATCGATGCGCATCTCGGCCGACTACGCGATCCTCGACAACCTGGTCGCCGGCTTCTATGCCGACATCGCCGACGAAGAGTACGCCGACACCGAGATCGGTCTCAGCGATGCGCGCAGCGAAGCAGCACACCAGCCTGCACGCGTTCTATGCGCGCGAGCTGCTGAACGCCGACATCAGCGGCGCCGACGACAACAACGGCGCCTTCTGGCAGGCGATCCAGCGCGACGACTACACCACCGCCGGATTCGGCGTGCGCTTCGATCGCCTGCCCGGCAAGTGGGTGCGCGCAAGTCTGGATGCGACCTACGCGCTGGCCGACGGCAACATCCAGATCACGAAGCAGACCGTTGCAGCGCCGGATTTTCCGCGCCTCGAAACGCGTCGCTTCACGCTTGAGGCGTCGGCCGAACGCCAGCTCAAGGAGCGCTGGAACCTGCGCCTTGCCTACCTGGTCGGTCGGCTGACCGAGGACGATTTCTTCCGCGACGACGTCGATCCGGGCACCGTTCCGCTGCTGCTGAGTCTGGGCGAGGGCACGCCGGATCGAACCGTGCACGTGGTCAGCGCCATGTTGCGCTATCGCTTCCCCTGAGCGGGCCGTTCAGCCTCTGTTCAACGGCGCGCGGCGACAATATCGCTCGGACGCCGGAAGGTCCGATCGGGCCTGGTGAAGCAGAGTCCCGCCGGTCCGGCACCAGCGGATCGGTCTTCGGATCGGACCGCGGCCGGGCTTCAGAATCGGAGCCGGGGGCAATACAATACTCGGGAGCCGGGGTCTTTCCCGGCCGTTATCACTTGTCAGTGCAGGAGAGCCAATGAAAACCGTAACCAAGCAATCCCTGAAGCTCGCCATGGGTCTCGCCCTGGTAGCCGGCATGGGTGCTGCCGCGGCCGAAATGCCGGCCGCGGGTCAGGCCTGTGTCGCTTGCCACGGCGAATCGGGTGCAAGCGACGACCCGGACACGCCGAACATCGGCGGCGTCGGTAGCTTCTTCCTCGAAAACCAGTTCGCGATCTACGGCGAAGAGGCCCGCCCGTGCGCGGCCGAAGCGTTCGCCGATCACGAAGCCGAGAACCACTGCACCGCAGTCCAGGCTCTTTCCGAGGACGACGCCATGGCACTGGCCGAGTACTACGGTGAGCAGGACTACACGCCGTTCGAGCAGGAATTCGACGCGGCCATGGCCGAGCAGGGCGCGGCGATCCACGAAGAAAAATGCAGCCGCTGCCATACTTCCGGCGGTGCGGAGCCCTTCGACGACGCCGGTATCCTGGCCGGGCAGCCGATCCCGTACATGATCCACCAGTTCGAGCTGTACAAGGCCAACGAACGCTGGCAGCCTGAAACCATGGCCGAAGCCATGGATCTCAGCGAAGAGGAGATGAAGGCGCTGGCGCATTTCTATGCAGCCGAAGGCCTCAACTGAGCCCTTCCTTGGTTCAGCACGGTCTGAAATCACCACGGGGTCGCGGTCGTCGCGGCCCCGTTGTGTTTTACCGCCGATGAACCGCGGGCTTTTTCGATGATCGTCGGCATTCGAGTTCACCCCGACGTTCTGTCGATCGCGCGATGCGTCGGCCCGGGCATTCGGCCTTTCGCCCGGCCCGGGCGCGGGTTTGCCGTCCGATCTTCCCTGCGATGCCGCAGGTGCGTTGCGTGAAGCGATCGAGTCCCTGGCCGGCCCGGTTCGATCGCTGGCAGAGTCTCAGCGGCCTGGCGCTGGCGCTGTTCATCTGGATCCATCTCACCGGCGATTCCTCGATTCTGCTCGGACCGGATGCGTTTGCCGCGGTCGGGCACTTCTGGGAAGGCTACCCTCTGCTTCCGCGCCCGTACCCGGTGCTGACCACGCTGGCCGGCATCGGCATCCTGCTGCTGATCATCGTCCACGCGTTTCTCGCCATGCGCAAGTTCCCGGCCAGCGCGCGGCAGTGGAAAGTCATGCACGCCCAGGCCCGAGACCTGCGGCACGGCGATACCACGCTGTGGCTGGTTCAGGCCTGGACCGGGTTCGCGATGTTCTTCCTCGCGCCGGTCCACCTGTTCGTCGTGATTGCGCGTCCGGACGAGATCGGCCCGATCGCCTCGGCCCAGCGCGTCGTTCACGAAGGTTTCTGGGTGCTTTATCTGCTGCTGATCCTGGCGGTCGTACCGCACGCCGCGATCGGCCTGTATCGGCTGGGCGTGAAGTGGGGCGTGGTCGGCGGCAAGACGCTCAGCCGCCGGCTGGCGCGCGGGGTGGCCTGGACCCTGATCGTCGGGTTCGTTCTGCTCAGCCTGCTGGCGCTGGGCGAGTTCATCCGGATCGGCCTGGCGAATCCCCCGCAAACGGCCGGGTGGCTCCCTGCCGCCCCGGCGCTTGTCGAATCGATCGCGTGAAGATCCACTACTCCGACGTGCTCGTCATCGGCGGCGGCCTTGCCGGCCTGCGCACCGCCATCGGTGTGCGAAGGCGCGGGCTGGACGCGGTGGTCGTGAGCCTGGTGCCGGCGAAGCGCTCGCACTCGGCCGCGGCCCAGGGGGGCATGCAGGCCAGCCTTGCGAATTCTTCGATGGGGCAGGGCGACAACGAGGACGTGCACTTCGAGGATACGGTCAAGGGTTCGGACTGGGGCTGCGATCAACAGGTGGCCCGGATGTTCGTTCACACCGCGCCCAAGGCGGTCCGCGAGCTGGCCGGCTGGGGCGTGCCGTGGAACCGGGTTCAGGCCGGGGAGCGTGAGGCCGTGGTCAACGCCGAGCGCGTAAGGATCACGGAATCGCCGGAGGCGCATGGACTGATCACGGCGCGGGATTTCGGCGGCACCCGGAAATGGCGCACCTGCTACACCTCCGATGGCACGGGTCACGCCATGCTGTTCGCGCTGGGCGACCGCTCCATTGCCGAGGGCATTCCGGTCATCGAACGCGCCGAGGCGATGGCATTGATCCACGACGGCGGGCGCTGCCTCGGCGCGGTGGTTCGCGACCTGGTGACCGGCGCGCTGTCCGCTTACATCGCCAAGGCAACCGTCGTGGCAACCGGCGGGTACGGTCGCATCTACAAGGTCTCGACCAACGGCATCATCTGCGAAGGCACCGGCATGGGCATCGCCCTGGAGACCGGCGTCGCCGAGCTCGGCAACATGGAAGCGGTTCAGTTCCATCCGACCGCCATCGTGCCGGCCGGCATTCTGACGACCGAGGGCTGTCGCGGCGACGGCGGCTTGCTGCGCGATGTCGACGGCCACCGGTTCATGCCCGACTACGAGCCGGAGAAGAAGGAACTGGCTTCGCGCGACGTGGTTTCCCGCCGGATGACCGAGCACATGCGCAAGGGCAAGGGTGTTTCGTCGCCGTACGGCGATCACCTGTGGCTGGACATCAGCGTGCTCGGCCGGCGTCACGTCGAGAAGAACCTGCGCGAGGTCAAGGACATCTGCCATTACTTCCTCGGCATCGACCCGGCCGAGGACTGGATCCCGGTACGACCGACGCAGCATTATTCCATGGGCGGGATCCGCACCCGGTATACCGGTGAGAGCACGACGCTCAAGGGCTTGTTCGCCTGTGGCGAGGCCGCGTGCTGGGATCTGCACGGTTTCAACCGTCTCGGCGGCAACTCGGTGGCCGAGACCGTAGTGGCCGGCATGATCGTGTCCGAATTCGTCGCCGATTTCTGCCGGTCGTCCGAGTCCGACATCGACATCCCGACCGCGCTGGCCGGCGAGTTCGTCGAGCGCGAGCAGGCGCGACTGGACGCGCTGGTTCGCGGCGGGGGCAGCGAGTCGGCCAGCGCGATCCGGAAGCGCATGGAAGAGATCATGATTGAGCAGGTCGGCATCTTTCGTACCGGCGCGGAGCTCGATCGCGCCGTCGACGAACTGCAGGAACTGCTGCGGCGCAGCCGCAATCTCGGTCTGGCCAGCCGCGCGCACGGGGCCAATCCGGAACTGGTCGCCGCCTATCGCCTGCCGAAGATGCTCAAGGTGGCGCTGTGCGTCGCACTGGGCGCCCGGGAGCGCACCGAGAGCCGCGGGGCGCACTCGCGTGAGGATTACCCCAAGCGCGACGATGCCCGCTGGCTCAGACGCACGCTCACGACCTGGCGCGGGGACGACGATACGCTGCCTCGCATCGATTACGAGCCCATCGATGTCGATTCCATGGAACTGCCGCCTGGCAGCCGCGGCTACGGCCAGGCCCGCCACGTGGATCACCCCGAAGCCGAGGCGCGCCGTAGCCAGGTCACGGCGATCGTCGAGCAGTGCGAGGGCGCCGACCGGTTCGAGCGGCAGCAGCGACTGATGCCCTTCGAGCACCTGCTTCCGCCCCGCTACCGTGGACGCAACGAGCGTCTGGAGGAACCGCTTGATGAACGATGAATGCGCGATGCAGTTCCGATTCGAAGGCCCTTCCGTCGTCGGTCGGATCGAGCGGCCGGGTCCGGTCGGGGATTTCGCGCCATGAGTGAGTTCGGCGACGACCGGCCGGCGCGACGATTGACGTTCAGGATCCTGCGCCACAATCCGCAAGATCCCGAGTCCGAGCCGCGCGTCGAATCCTACGAGATCGACGAAGCGCCCGGCATGACCTTGTTTATCGCGCTGAATCAGATCCGCGACGAGCAGGCGCCTTCGCTGCAGTTCGACTTCGTCTGCCGTGCCGGCATCTGCGGCAGCTGCGGGATGTTGATCAACGGCCGCCCGGGCCTGGCCTGCCGGACCCTGACCAGTACGCTGGACGCGGTCGTCACGCTGGCGCCGCTTCCGGTATTCAGGCTGATCGGCGATCTTTCGGTCGACACCGGGGCCTGGGCACGCGATATGGCCGAGCGATTGCAGACCTGGGTGCATCGTGCCCGGGAGCCCGACCTCGATCGGCTCGAGGAGCGGATGGATCCGGAACAGGCCGAGGAGATCTATGAGCTCGATCGCTGCATCGAGTGCGGTTGCTGCATCGCCGCCTGCGGCACGGCGCGGATGCGCGACGACTTCGTCGGCGCCGCCGGCATCAACAAGCTGGCGCGGTTCCGGCTCGATCCCCGCGATGAGCGCAGTGATTCCGATTACTACGAGCTGATCGGAAACGACGAGGGGGTGTTCGGCTGCATGAGCCTGCTCGCTTGTCACGACGTGTGCCCCAAGGACCTTCCGCTGCAGACCCAGATTGCGTTCCTGCGCCGGAAGATGGTCAAGGCCGGGTGAGCGTCGACCGGCCGCGACCTGCGCCGGAACAGTGCACCGTGATTTGATCGAGATCGAATCGACGCCCCGCCGGTTGGCGTAGTATGGGATCGAACCGGGTCGCGCACCCTTGGCCCCGAAGTGCCGTTGCGCAGGAGTTGAAGCATGTTGAAGCGATATCCCTTCGGAAACACCTTCGTTGTAACGCTCGCCGTATTGCTGGCGTCGGCCGGCTTCGCCGAGCCGCCGCCCTCGGCGCAGCGCTGCTTCGGCTGCCATAGCGAAAGCGGTGTGACCGACCATCCCGAAATCCCCAGCCTGGCCGGCGCCAGCCCTTTCTATCTCGAGAATCAGCTCAACGTATTCGAAGCCGGCGCGAGACCCTGCCGGGTCGAAACCCTGGAAGAAGAGATCGACAAGTGCGCGCTGGTTTCGTCGTTGAACGAGGCGCAGAAATCGGCGCTGGCCGAGTACTTCTCCGGCAAGACATTCGGGGCCCTTGAGCAGGAATTCGATCCAGCGCTTGCAGACCAGGGGGCGGTCGTGCACGAGGCGCGCTGCGAACGGTGCCATAGCGACTCGGGTCGGGAACCGCTGGACGATGCCGGCCTGCTCGCGGGCCAGCCGATCGCGTACCTGACGCGTCAACTCGTCTATTTCATCGACGGCCGGCGCTGGCAGCCGAAGAGCATGGCGCCGCAGACCGGAAGCCTCGATGCTCGCGAGATCGATGCGCTCGCGCATTTCTACGCGCGCGCCGGACTCGAAGCCAGGGCCGATTGAGCCACCGAAGCAATTTCCGGATCATCGCTCGCGCAGCGCGCCGATTCGATAGCGTTCGAGCCGGCGCCAGGTGAAGTCGGAATGGTCGCGCCCGCGGCCGCCCATGGTGTGCATCGCTTCGCTGGCTTCGCGACCGCACCACTGCGCAATCACGTCGAGGTCGGTCGGGTGTCTCGGCAGGTATTCCGAAAGTTCGTAGACGCCGCCGTCGATCGCCATCCAGCAGTCTTCGGGGGTGGCGTGCGACGCAACTTCCTGCAGCGTCCACCGCGGTTCGGCGGTTGCCGGCCGGCGTTCGCGCGGCAGAAGGACGTTCAGGACCACGAGCGTGATCACGATCGACCAGAACGCGACGAAGGCGGTGTAGACGAGTTTCTTCACAGCAATTCGAAGGATTCGTGACGGATTCGACGCGGCGGGACGCCTGCGTCGAGCAACAGGCTCCGGGCCAGTCGATCCAGCGGCGGCGGACCGCAGACGAAGGCCTCGCGCCGGTCCGCGTCCGGGCAGCAATCGAGCAGGAAGTCGAGGTCCAGCGGCCCCCGGCGATAGAAAAAGTGCATGTGCAGCGAAAACCGGTCGAAACGACCGTCCAAGGCCTGGAGTTCGTCGCCGAAGCGGGCTCGCGCCTCGTCCTGCACGCAGTAGACCAGCCGGATATCGACCCCGAACCCGGTGCGCGCCAGGTGCCGGACGCGGCCGAGGAACGGGGCAATGCCGATTCCACCGGCGATCCAGAGCTGATCGTGGCTCTCGCGCCCGGGAAACAGGTCGCCGAACGGTCCTTCCACGCCGACCCGGCTACCGGGCCGGACGCATTGCATTGCGCGGCTTGCATCGCCCAGCGCCTTGATCGCGACGCTGAGGTTGTCCTGTTCCGGCGACGAAGTGAGCGTGTACGGGTGCTCCTCGCCGTAGCCGGCGGCCAGCTCGCGGTCGAACGGTGTGAGATAGATGAACTGACCGGCCCGGTAGTCCAGGCGGCGCCTGCCGGCCGGCGCAAGCGACAGTTCGACGACGTTGTTGGCGATGCTGATGACGCGATCGACGCGGTAGTCGAGGCGGCCGAAGCGCCGTGCCAGACCCAGGTGCCAAACCAGCGAGGCCAGCGCGGTGAGCCCCAGCGCGGCCAGTAACGCGCCGTACAGCGAATCCGGCAGCAGCGCACCGAATTGCGCTGCGTGCACCAAT
Source organism: uncultured Halomonas sp. (assembly GCA_964415285.1). GTDB lineage: Bacteria > Pseudomonadota > Gammaproteobacteria > Xanthomonadales > Wenzhouxiangellaceae. Next base: position 11,089 of record CAYPZP010000095.1, read on the forward strand.
GCCAGGACCACCGCGGGTGCTGCAAGGCGGTGCAGCTTCTTCCAGCGCTCGTAGGCCGGACGGCCGAAAAACGCGAAACTCGGCGCCAGGAACAGCATCATCAGCACCAACGCAACCCAGCCCGACCAGAACTCCCAGGCGCCGGCCGGCGGCAGCAGGGCCTCGACGGCCGACTCGGTGCCGCCGGGTCCGGATGCGGCGGCGAACGCCAGCAACAGGGGATGTGCCATCAGGAACAGCAGGCTGAGACCGCCGAGCCGATGGTGGAGTCGCCACAGGTCGGTCAGCCCGCCGAACCAGCGATCGAGTTTCGGGATGCGCGCGCTGAGGACCGCCGACAACAGCAGCAACAGCGTTCCGAGCAAGCCGGCGGCGCGCCCGGCTGCAGTGAGCCCTTCGGTCGTGCCGGCGCTCAGCCAGATGAAGCCGACCCGGGCCGCGAGGGCCACGCTCACGGCCAGGATCGTGGTGCCGATGATTCGCGTACCGAGTTGAGCCACCATGCTCTTGCGCCGGTCCCGTAATTGCCGAGTCGCCCCTGCATCATACGCGAGCAGGGCCGGCCGGCGTCCGGGAACCCGTCCTGCACCGACCCCCGCGCGAGCCCCGGTCCTGCCGGGCGATACGTTACGATTCCGATCGATCCCGTCGCTTCGGAAGCTGCTTGAGCACGCTCAAACTTGCCATCCCGGATATGCACTGCGCCTCGTGCGCGTCGCGAATCGATGATGCGCTGGCGCCGATCGAGGCGGTACGGATCGCTTCGCTCAATCCCGCCACCCGCGAAGCGCGGCTGA
>CAYPZP010000096.1:0-11690 GCA_964415285.1 uncultured Halomonas sp.
TCGGTGGTCGGTGGTCGGTGGTCGGTGGTCGTTTTCAGTTTTCAGTCATCGGATTTCCGACGGACGTTCCACGATCCTTGATCCTTTCCCCTGGACTCCGCCGCGGGCGCAGGGTTTATGGACCCTGCCGGGTAGATGCGCCAGGAGACTCGGCCCTGAGCTCGTCGTAGGCCGCGCGCATCATGGGCTCCAGCGCGTCGATCCCGGCGTCGGGCGGATCGAGCGGATCGAGCACCCGCAGCTGCACGCGACTGAAGAAACCGCGCTCTCGCCGCCGCCAGCGACCTGGCGCGCGGCTGAATATGCCGCCCCACAAGCCTTCGAGCACCATCGGCACGACCGGCACCGGCCGTCGGCGGAGAATCTCGGCCAGACCCGGTCGGAACGGCTGCAGTTCACCGTCTTCAGACAGGCCGCCCTCGGGGAAGATGCCGACCAGTTCGCCCCGGGCGAGCGCCGCATCCACCTCGCGGTAGGCTCGCTCCAGCAGCTCCGGATCGACCCGTGCAGGCGCGACCGGAATCGCGCCGGCCAGCTTGAACAGCCAGGTCAGCCCACGGATGTTGTAGATCTCGTGGGTCATGACGAAGCGGATCGGGCGCCGGACGGTGCCGCCGACAATCAGCGGATCCATGTAGCTCAAGTGATTGCAGACCACGAGTCCGGCCCCCGTTTCCGGAATTCGACCGGCACGGCGGCCGACCACGCGCACGCGGTAGATCAGGCGGCTGACGATCCACATGAGCAAGCGCATCACGAACGCCGGCACCAGGGAAAAGACGTATACCGCGACCAGAAGATTGAGCACCGCGACGATACCGAACAGCTGGGGAATGGACAAACCGGCGATGCTGAGGATCGCGATCGCCAGCACGCTGGCCAGCACCATGAACAACGCATTGAGGATGTTCATGCCGGCGATCACCCGCGCCCGGCTGTGGTCCGGCGACAGCGTCTGCACCAGTGCATACAGCGGCACGATGAACAGCCCGCCGCTGATCCCGATCAGCAGCAGATCGGCAATGATTCTCGCGCTGCCCGGCGCGCTCAGTAGTTCGCCAACGCCGGCGTCCGCCAGCGGCTGTGCCGGACTGGCGAACATCAGGTCGAGTCCGAACAGCGTCATGCCGAGCGCACCGATCGGAACCAGTCCGATCTCGATCTGACCGCGAGAGAGCCTTTCGCACAGCAATGCGCCGGTGGAGATGCCGACGATGAACAACGCCAGTAGCGCCGACAGCGCCGCTTCGTTGCCGCCGAGCACCCCCTGCGTCCAGGCCGGGATCTGGACCAGGAAGATGGTGCCGTAGAACCAGAACCACGACACGCCGAGCACGCAGTTGAGCAGATCGCTCCGACCCGTGAGCAGACGCAGGGCGGTGATCGAGGCGCGCACCGGATTGAGGTCGACCTTCAGATCCGGTGCACCGATGTCGACCGGCGGCACACCCAATGAAGCCAGCCATCCGCCAGCGGCGACGGCCAGGGTCACCGCCAGCACCAGCCAGGGCCAGTCCAGCGGCGCACCCGCAAGCAGCGGGCCGAGGATCGTGCCGGCGAGAATCGCGATATAGGTGCCGGCGGCCACCAGGCCGTTCCCGGCGGTCAGTTCACGGCGCTCGAGCAGCTGCGGAACGATTGCGTACTTGATCGGCCCGAACAATGCGGACTGGAAACCGAGCAGAAAAACGACGGACATCAGCAGCGCGAGATTCCCCGTGTACAGGCCGATCGCCGCGAACAGACAGATCGCGATCTCGAACAGCTTGATCCAGCGAATCATCCTGGACTTCTCGAACCGGTCGGCGCACTGTCCGAACACCGCAGAAAACAGGAAATACGGCACGATGAACAGCAGTGCTGCGAGGTTGACGAGACCGTCGGCGTCCCAGCCGGCTTCCACGCCGATTCCGAATACGATCAGCGTAGCCAGCGCGTTGCGAAAGATGTTGTCGTTGAGCGCACCCAAGGCCTGGACCGCGAAGAATGGGCCGAACCGGACGGATCCGAGCAGTCGAAGCGGAGGCATGGCATCGATCGGGAAAATGGTGCCCGACTGTAACCGGTTCGGCGGCGAATTGCCCGCCTCGCCGCGGCCCCGCGCTTCCGGGAGCGCCGCCGCGATTTCCGCTGCGATCTGCAACATTTCGGCAATCCACACGACAAGTGCATCGGGTAAACTGATGGACCGCCTGTTCTGGACCGGGGAACGTGACCACAAACCGCTCCGAAGAAACCGATCATTTTTCGCTCGGGGCGCGTCGCTTCGTACTTCCGGTCATCATCGTTGTGCTGTTCGCCGAGGCGGTTTCCCACTGGCTGATCCTGGAGCCTCTTTCGAACAGCCGGCTGCTCACCGTCGGTGGAATCGCCGAGTGCGTGATCTGGGCGCTGCTGTTCGCGGTGCTGGTCGCGGTGCAGTCGCGTCCGCTGCCCCGCCGCATCTACGCGCTGCTGAGTTCGGGGCTCGGTGTGTGGCTGGTTTCGCAAACCGCCGATCTCATGGACGAATTCCTGCGCCAGCCGCTGTGGATTTCGACCTATGGAGAGGACATCGCGCGCGTGGCCGGCATGTTGATCACGGCAGTCGGCCTGCTCGCCCTGATCCGCCACAGCGCATCGACGATGCAGGAGCTGGAGCGGCTGAGCTACCGCGACTCGCTCACCGGCCTGTGCAACCGGCGAAAGTTCGGCGATGTGATCGATCAGATGGAACGCTATTCATTGTTGATGCTGGACCTGGATCACTTCAAGTCGGTCAACGACGAGTTCGGCCACGACGCCGGCGACCAGGTCCTGCGCGATATCGCCGGCTTGCTGGTGCGCCGCTTCTCGGGGCGCGCGGAGGTCTTTCGGCTCGGCGGCGAGGAGTTCGCCGTGTTGTTCGACCCGCTCGACGACGGCGAACTGCTGCGCATCGCCGAGCAGGTGCGGGAGGAAGTCAGCCGGTATCGCGCCGAGTCCGGTGCCTCGGTGACCGTCAGCATCGGTGCCGGTACGCGCGCGCACGGGGAGTTGCCGGGGCACGTGATGCGCCGCGTCGATCGGGCGCTTTATCGGGCCAAGGATGCCGGTCGCAACCGCGTCATGCCGGCCGCATAAGAAATCGCGTCAATCACCGCTGCCGTCGGCCGATCGATTATCCGGGTTGAACTCGCTTCCGAAAATCTGCCAGAAGGCGACGAACAGCACCGCGATCAGCGGCCCGACCACGAATCCGTTGATGCCGACCATGGCGATTCCGCCCAGTGTCGACAACAGCACCATCCAGTCCGGCAGCTTGGTGTCGCGGCCGACCAGGATGGGACGAAGGATGTTATCGGCCAGCCCGATGATGAGCACGCCGTAGAGAATCAGCACCGTGGCCGAAATCCAGTCGCCGACCGCATACAGGTAGATCGCAGCAGGCAGCCAGACGATGCCTGCACCGACGGCGGGAATCAGCGACAGCACGGTCATCACCACGCCCCACAGCAGGGCTGCCGGCAGGCCCAGGATCCAGAAGATGAGTCCCCCGAGCGCGCCCTGAACGATGGCCACGACCAGGTTGCCCTTGACCGTGGCGCGGGCGACCTCCGCGAATTTCTGGAACAGCATGCGCTCACGCTCGTCGCCCAACGGGATTGCATGGACCAGTTTGTCGACCAGCGCGCGGCCGTCCCTGAGCAGGAAGAAGGCGACGTAGAGCATCAGCGCGAGCTTGAGAAAGAACTCGAAGGTCCCCTGGCCGAACGCCAGCGCGTTCTGGGCGATGAAACGACTGGTCGTGACCGCCGCATCGGCCGCGTTCTGCCGGATCGTCGACATGTCGATGTCGAAGCGTTCGAGCAAGGCCTGAAAGGTCGGAAACGCCGCACGCACCCGATCGATGTAGTCGGCCGGCCGGATTTCTCCGGCGTCGATCTGCTGATAGATCGAAAGACCCTGCTGCAGAAACGACCCAAAGACCAACAGCACCGGGATCACCACGAGCACGACGCAGGCGGCCAGCGTCACCAGCGCCGTGGCGTTCGGCCGATCGCCCCAACGCGTCTCCAGCCACATCTGCGCGGGATGAAACAGCACCGCAACGATGCAGGCCCACAGCAGAGGCGCGAAAAACGGCTTGAGCAGAAACACGAACAGCGCCGTCACCGCGGCCAGGGCAATCAGGAACGCGGACTGTTCGAGCTTTTCGATCATCGGAATTCCGGGACGGATCGGGCGATGCCGTCACTATAGTCAGCGATCGCGGCGCGGGCAAGCTCGCGACCCGTCGATCGCCGCGCCACGAAAGCCGGCGCTGCGACACGGCCCGAAATGCGTCGCAGCCGCTTGCCCGGGTCGCGGAGCGTGGAGGATTCCAGTAGCATTGACGAGTTAACCCGCTGCCGATCGTTCCATTGACCGCAACTGCCGTCCTCATCATCACCGAATCCCCGCCGTTCGCGCCGGATGCCCCGGCCACCGGCCTGGCGGTTCGTCACACTCGCATGGCCGAAGCATGGGTCGAGCGCGGCCTGCACGTGACCTACGCCTGGCCGGCGCAGGCCGAAGACCCGGTCCCGACCGGTCGCGAACCGGTCGACTACGAGCGGCTGCCTCTGGAGTTGCCGGCCGATCTCGGCGACTGGCTTGCACGCAATCCGTCGGGACGGATACTGCTCGGCTATTGGGAACTGGCCCGATGGCTGCCGCCCGAGTTCGAGCAGCCGCTGGTGCTGGACTACATCGCGCCCCGGCTGCTGGAGCTTCAGTTCGAGAACCGAAAGCGACTGGGAAGCGAGGCAACGGCGCTGATCGAACTGCTGGCGCGCTGCGATCGGGTCTGGGTGGGCAACCATCGACAGCACGACCTGATGCTGTCCTGGATGCTGCTGGCCGGGCACGACTGCCGATTCGACAGCCCGATCGACGTCGTGCCGATCGCCGGTCGGGTATCCGATCAATCGCCCATCTGCAGCGCGCCGGACCAACCGCTGCAGGTGTTTCACGGCGGGCGCGACTGGCCGTGGCGCCAGACCCGGCGCTGGCTGGATACGCTGGCGCGCGAGCGCGGTCCATGGCAACTGGTCGACTGCAGCGAACCGGATGACCTGGTCGGGTACTCGCAATATCTCGACCGGCTGGCCAACGCCGATATCGCGATGGAGCTGGGGGGCGACAATATCGAGCGCCGTTTCAGCCAGTCTTTCCGGATGACCGACGCACTGTGCTGCGGCACGCCGGTGGTGTGCAATCGATTCCTGCCGCTGGCGCCCTTGATCGAGGCCGAGCGCGCCGGCTGGATCGTCGATCGACCCGAGGAGGTTCCGGAGCTGCTGCGCCGCGTTGCGGCCGACCGCGATGAGCTGGCGCGCCGCGCGGCCGCCGCGCTGGCGCTGGCGAGACGCGAATTCACGGCCGGTCGAGTCTACGGCGCGCAAGCCGAGGCCCTGGCGCTTGTACAGTCGTTGCCGCGACGGCGAGCGCTGCTGCAACAGTCCGGCGAAGAGCGTTCGAGCCGCCGGCGATGGCGGCACGTGATTTCCGCCCAACTGGGCGAAAGCGCCGCGCGCCGCCTGCGCGGGCCGGTGCAGCGCTGGCTGAGCGCGCGCCTGGCCAAGCGGCCGCGCCCGACTCGCAACGAGCAGGCGTGGGTGATTCTGAGTCGGCCCGACCTGTTTCCGACCGACCACGGTGCCGCCGTTCGCATCGAGCGCACGGCGTGGGGGCTGTCGTTCCACGTGCGCGAGGTACTGCTGCTGACCGACCGGCGCGACGGATACTGGGTCTATCGCAGCGGCGAGCGCGAGTGGCGGAGTTTCCCGATCTGGCCGAGGCTCGCCGGCTGGCCGCGCGCGGTCAACCGGGTTCGCGTCATGGCGCGAGGCGTGCCGGGTTCGAACGCCTTCCTGTATCTACCCTGGGTAGACCGCGGCATGCAGGCGCGCCTGATGTGGCTGATCGCGCGCCATCCCGTGGACGTCGTCCAGGGAGAATTCCCCGCCTACGCGCGACCGGCGATCTGGGCGGCCCGGTTGTTCGGAACCCGCGCGATCATGGTCGAGCACAACGTCGAATACCATCGAATTGCCGACCAGGAACCGCTGCTCGACGAGGCCGGACGGCTGGCGCTGAAGAAAATGGAGCTGGAAATGGCCCAGGCCTGCGATCGGGTCGTGACCGTCTCGGAGCGCGATCGGCGCGAGCTCGAACTGGCCGGGGTCAATACCGCCAAGCTGGCGATGATCCCGCACGGCGTCGCGCTGGAGCAGTTCGACGCCGCATCGCCGGTGAACTTGCGGCAGCGCTACTCAATTCCGGAAGACCATGCCGTGCTGGTCTATCACGGCATCTACTCGTACAAGCCCAATCTCGATGCCGTCACGGTACTGGCCTTGCGACTGCTGCCGGCGCTGGCAGAGGCCGGGCACCCGGCCCGGGTGGTCGCCATCGGCCCGGAACCGCCCGAGCGATCGATCGAAGGCGTGGTCTTTACCGGAGCCGTGGAAGACCTCCCGGGCTACCTCAAGGGCGGCGATCTGGCGGTAATCGCGCTGCGCGCCGGTGGTGGAACGCGCATGAAGATTCTCGATGACTTCGCCGCCGGCGTGCCGGTGATCAGTACCGCGAAGGGTGCGGAGGGCATTCCGGTCGAGCACGGCCGCCATCTGCTCATCTGCGACAGCATCGAGGAGATGCTCGACCGCGTCATCGAACTGCTGGAGAATCCCGACCGCGCAGCGGCCCTGGCGAAGGCTGCCCGGGGCTGGGTCGAGCCCTTCGACTGGCGGGAAATCGCCCGTCGATATGTTAAGTTGATGGATGTTGCCGACGCTCGGTCGGCGCCCACCGAAGGTTCCGGAGAGGCCGACGGACGGCCGCCACTGGATTGACACAGCGAGGCACGCACTCATGTCCGAACGCGAGATCATGGAATACGACGTCATCGTCGTCGGTGCCGGGCCGGCGGGCCTTGCGTGCGCGATTCGCCTCAAACAACTGGACCCGGAACGCGCCGTCTGCGTCATCGAAAAGGCCGCCGAGATCGGCGGGCATATCCTGTCCGGCGCCGTGATCGAGCCCGAGCCACTGGACCGGCTCATTGAAGGCTGGCGCGATGACCCGCCGCCGATCTGCGTGCCGGCGTCCGACGACGAATTCGTCTGGTTGAGCAAGACCGGCAAGCGCAAGCTGCCGACGCCGCCGCAACAGCACAATCACGGCAACTTCATCGTCTCGCTGGGCGCGATGTGCGGCTGGCTGGCGCCCAGGGCCGAAGCACTGGGCGTGGACTTGTTCCCCGGCTTTGCCGCGGCCGATCTCAGTTACGACGACGATGACGCGGTGCAGGGCGTGATCATCGGCGACATGGGCCTGGACCGAGAGGGCAAGCCGAAGGACAGCCATGTCGAGGGCATCGAGATCCGCGCACCGATCACGGTGCTGGGTGAAGGCTGCCGGGGCCACCTGACCAAGCGCGCGATCCGGAAATACAACCTCGACGCGAACTGCGACCCCCAGACCTACGCGATCGGCATGAAAGAACTCTGGAAGCTGCCCGAGGGTCGCGTCGAGCCCGGCCGGATCATGCATTCGGTGGGCTGGCCGATGGACAATCGCCAGTACGGCGGGAGCTTCGTCTATCACCTGGACAAGGACCGGCTGGCGGTCGGGTTCGTCTGCGGACTGGACTATCAGGACCCGGAATTCAGCCCGTTCGAAGCGTTCCAGCAATTCAAGCATCACCCGATGATGCACGAGCTGCTCGAGGGCGGCGAAATCCTGTCGTCCGGAGCGCGGGCACTGGTCGAAGGCGGCTACCAGTCGCTGCCGAAAGTCGAAATGCCGGGCGCGCTGCTGATCGGCGATTCTGCCGGCCTGCTCAACGTACCCAAGATCAAGGGCACGCACCAGGCGATGAAATCCGGGATGCTGGCCGCCGAGCATATCGCCGAGCGCAAGACCGGCAGCGGCTTCGACGCACGCCTGCGCGATTCCGAAATCGTCGCCGAGTTGAAGAAGGTGCGCAACATCCGCCCCGGTTTCCGGAACGGACTGTGGCGCGGCATCGTGACCGCCGGCATCGAAACCGTCACCGCCGGCAAGCTGCCGCGCACGCTGCGCAATCACGCCGACCACGAACAGTACCGCAAGCTCGACGACAACGGCTTCGATTACGACTTCGTCGACCGCGACCTCCCTCCGCGCGACCGGCTGGCGTCGGTGTACTTCGCCTCCACCGAGCACGACGAGGATCAGCCGGTCCACCTGAAGATCGTGGAACCGGACGTGTGCTTCACGCGCTGCGAGACCGAGTACGGCAATCCGTGCACGCGCTTCTGCCCGGCCGGCGTGTATGAAAAGGTCGAGGACGAACAGGGCAAGCGCATCCAGATCAACGCCGCCAACTGCGTCCACTGCAAGACCTGCGACATCGCCGATCCCTACCAGGTCATCAACTGGGTCACGCCCGAAGGCGGTTCGGGGCCGAATTACAGCAACCTGTAGACCGGCGGCCTCAGCGGTTCGCGCTACTCATCCTGTAATCTTCAGCGAGTCGGAACGTGCCGAGCCGCAAGGCAGGGCTGGCCGCGAATGACGCGCCCTTTCCAACCGCCCTGACGGCCCCGCTGCAGTTCGTGCGGGTGTCGCAGCATCCAGCTTCATGAATCATTCGGGCCAGCCGGCGATGCGGGCTATTGCCATTCCTGGCGTGCGACGCCGAGTCGATTGAACAAGGTCACGGCCTGCGTACGGTTGTGCACGCCGAGCTTGCGCATGATCGCGGTCATGTGCGCCTTGACGGTCGCCTCGGTGATGTCCAGCTCCCAGGCAATCTGCTTGTTGAGCAGTCCCTCTCCCAGCATGCACAGGATGCGGTACTGCTGAGGCGTCAGGTCGCCGACCCGTCGGGCCAGTTCGGACTCGTCGGGATCGTCGCCCGGCGTATCGAGCCCTTCGGGCACCCAGGTCTCGCCGGCCATGACCTGGCCGATCGCCTCGATGATGACGTCGGACTCGGCCGATTTGGACAGAAAGCCCGCCGCACCGTCGGCCAGGGCGCGCCGGATGATTTCGGGTTCGTCGTGGGCCGAAATCAGGATCACCGGCATCGCCGGATAGTGGCCGCGCAGCCAGGCCAGGCCGGACAGACCGTGATTGCCCGGCAGGTGCAGGTCCAGCAGCACCAGGTCGATGTCGGCGCGCTGGCCCAAAAGCTCCTGCAGTCGCTCGAACGAGGCCACCGCGTCGACCTCGCAATCCGGCAGCCGGGACTTGATCGAGCCCGACAACGCCTCGCGAAACAGGGGGTGGTCATCGACGACCACCAGGCGTTCCGGGGAAACCGGGGTGTCCGCGTTCACCGCGTCGAAGACCGTCAGCCCTGACGCCGATTGGCGACCAGGTGATCGACCACGTCGGGATCGGCCAGCGTCGAGGTATCGCCGAGCTGGTCGTGCTCGTTCGCGGCGATCTTGCGCAGGATGCGGCGCATGATCTTGCCCGAGCGGGTCTTGGGCAGGCCCGGCGCCCACTGCAGGTGATCGATGGTCGCGATCGGACCGATCTCGGTTCGCACCCACTTGACCAGCTCTCTGGCAAGGTCGTCGTCGCCCGCGCGACCCTCCATCAGCGTGACATAGGCATAGACCCCCTGCCCCTTGATGTCGTGCGGGAAGCCGACCACGGCAGCCTCGGCCACGGCGGCGTGTGCGACCAGCGCCGATTCGACCTCGGCCGTGCCCAGCCGGTGTCCGGAGACATTGATGACGTCATCGACGCGGCCGGTGATCCAGTAGAACCCGTCATCGTCGCGCCGCGCGCCGTCGCCGGTGAAGTAGTAGCCGGGATAGGCGGAGAAGTAGGTCTCGCCGAAACGCTTGTGATCGCCGTAGACCGTGCGCATCTGGCCGGGCCAGCTGTCGGTCAGAACCAGGTTGCCCTCGGTGGCACCGTCGAGCGTCTCGCCTTCGGGTCCCAGCAGCGCCGGCTTGACGCCGGGCAGCGGCTTCGTCGCCGAACCGGGCTTGAGCTCGGTCGCGCCCGGCAACGGACTGATCAGGATGCCGCCGGTCTCGGTCTGCCACCAGGTATCGACGATCGGGCAGCGTTCGTCGCCGACGACTTCGAAGAACCAGTGCCAGGCCTCCGGATTGATCGGCTCGCCGACGCTGCCGAGAACGCGCAGCGAGGATCGCGAGGTTTTCCTGACCGGCTCGTCACCCTCGCGCATCAGCGCACGGATCGCGGTGGGAGCGGTGTAGAAGATGTTGACCTGGTGCTTGTCGCAGACTTGCCAGAAACGTCCATGGTCGGGATAGTTCGGCACGCCTTCGAACATCAGCGTCGTTGCGCCGTTGGCCAGCGGCCCGTAGACGATGTAGCTGTGCCCGGTGACCCAGCCGACGTCGGCGGTACACCAGTAGATCTCGCCGTCTCGATAGTCGAACACGATCTCGTGCGTGTAGCTGGCGTAGACGAGATAGCCGCCGGAGGTGTGCAGCACGCCCTTGGGCTTGCCGGTGGATCCGGAGGTATAGAGGATGAACAGCGGATCCTCGGCGCTCATTTCCTCGGGCTCGCAGACCGGATCAGCGCACTCGGTTTCCTCGTGCACCCAGCGATCGCGCTGGTCGTTCCATTCGATCTCGTCGCCGGTGTTGCGCACCACCAGCACGCGCTCGACACGGCCGCCGGCATCCGGATTGGCCAGCGCTGCATCGACGTTCTTCTTCAGGCCGGTCGAGCGCCCGCCGCGCAGACCGGCATCGGCGGTCACGACCAGTCTGGAATCGCAATCGATGATCCGCCCGGCCAGCGCATCGGGCGAAAAGCCGCCGAACACGACCGAGTGGACCGCGCCGATCCGGGCGCAGGCCAGCATCGCCACCGCGGCTTCCGGAATCATCGGCAGATACAGCGTCACGCGGTCGCCCTTGGTCACGCCGTTGTTCTTCAGCGCATTGGCGAACCGACAGACGCGTTCGTGCAACTCGCGGTAGGTGATCCTCGCGTCGCGCTCGGGGTCATCGCCTTCCCAGACGATGGCCACCTGATCGGCCCGGGTGTCCAGATGGCGGTCGACGCAGTTGTAGCAGACGTTCAGCGTGCCGTCGTCGAACCAGCGGATGTGCAGATCGTCGAGCGAAAAGCTGACGTCCTTGACGCGCGTGTAGGGCTTGATCCAGTCCAGGCGCCGACCCACGTCGCCCCAGAATCCTTCCGGATCCTCGCTGGCGCGTCGACTCATCTGCTCGAACTTCTCGGCATCGACATGCGCGCTTTCGGCGATGGATTCGAAAACCGGGTAGCGCTCCTTGAGCGGGTTGTGACCGGACATGAATGATCTCCTGAGACGGCTTTGAAAAATGCTGGATTCAGTGTTGTCCAGATCCGTAGCCCTTGTAAAGGCATCAGCGCAATCACGACGCTAGACTTTGGTCGTATCCGCATCCCCTTCGGCCTCTGGCCAACCGCCACGCGACCTGCGCCCACCGCGGTGCTTTCTTCCTTCGGACGTGGCGAACGTGGTCGCTCCACCGACAGCTTGCTGGCCGCTTCGAATCGGCATTGTCATCGAGTTACTCTTGAGCCCTCGGAATCACGAAAACGGAGCATGCCGCGTCGCCGCCCCTGCGCTTCCCGGCACATTGAAGGCCGATTCGAGCCAAGTGCAGTGGCGGAAGGCGCTTCGGCCCGGATTGAAGGCGATGTGCGAGCTGGCG
>CAYPZP010000097.1:0-11429 GCA_964415285.1 uncultured Halomonas sp.
TCTGCTGCAGGGCAACCTGGCCTACCACGTCATCGATGGACAGGTCGCGGCGCAGGCATTCGAGTACGAGTTCATCGACGTCACCAACACGGGTGAAGGCCAATCGCCGCTCGTGACCTTCCGGGTCATCAACCCGCTCGACGGTTCGGTCTACGACCTGGCCACTGACCCCGCGTTCAACGGTCAGCGCACCAGCTTCAACATGACGTTCGGATGGCCGACCAGCGACTTCACCAACGTCGCCAACGATGCCGGAACCGACATCATCGGCCGTACCGGCGGACGCACGCTGCGAGTGCGCATCGCACGCTCCACGGATGGCCTGCAGCCCTGGGTCACGGACAACGGCGACGGCACCTACACGGTCGATACCAGCATGGCGCCGGACCCGGTCATCATCCCGTCGACAACCCCGCCGCTGGGTTCGGGTCAGGTCACGTTCGAAGGCTACCCGGCCGGCGACTTCGACTTCGACGGCGTCTACAGCGATCGAGTCCCCGTCCCCAACGTGGCCCGCGCATTCGCGATCACCGACAACTCGGCCACGCCGCGACGCCAGGTGGTTTCGCTGGAAAACTGCCAGACCTGTCACGGAATCAGCGACGGCCTGTCGTTCCACGGCAGTAACCGGACCGACAGCATCGAAAGCTGCGTGTCCTGCCACAACCCGATCTCGACCGATATCGGTGATCGCCCGGTCGATCCGGACGGCATCGCTAACGGCGTCAACGCGGCGGCACCCGATGGACTCGAAGCACAGACCGTCAACATGGGCTACATGATCCACGCGATCCATGCCTCGTCCGTGCGCACCAATGCCTACATTGCAGCCGGCACCGATTACAGCGACGCCAGCTACTCGCGTTCGCCGGCCGAATGCCAGGCCTGCCATGACGGCGACACGTTCACGCTGCCGCTAGCAGCCGAGCGTCTGGGCACGACCAACAACACCGGCGCCACGGCGATCGAAGACGGCTTCTTCCCGAGCGAGGCAGTCGCCAGAGACCCGACCGACGACAACAAGATCAGCCCGGAAACCGCGGCCTGCGTCGCATGCCACGATTCCGAGATCGCGATCAGCCATATGTCGATCCGAAGCGACAGCCCGATTGCCTTCGGCAACGGTTGGGTCGCCAATCCGATGCCGGCGACCGATCCGGACACGCAAGCGATCATCGATGCGGCAGCAGCAGAAAACTGCTCCTTCTGCCACGGTGAAACCAGCTTCATTCCGGTGAGCGAAACGCACCTGATCGATTGATCGGTAAGCGCTGAACTGGCTCTTCATCGAGCCACTGCACCTGGCCTGTCGGCCCCGCCGACAGGCCAGTTTTCTTTGGGGGACAGCGAAGCGGCGGAATCGACGCCTGCGCGGGACATCCGCCGAGCCACCGAAGCGCCCCGGCCGCGTTACCTCGACGCCTGTTGATCGTCCCCGTCGCTGCCGGTGACGAACGAACGCCGGGTCATTCCTCCGACGGTGCCATCGCCTGCTCCAGCATCCCGGTCAACTCTTCGAGGCTGTAGCTGTAGGCACCCCATTGGTTGAGCTGAATCAGCTGCTGAATCTTGGTCTGGATCGTCATCGCCTGTTCTTCGGCGCTCGGTACCACCATGTAGCGCCTGAGCGGCTCCTCGTCAAACAGCGCGTGCATGAAGGCCGCCGACACTTCGTCCGGCAGCTTGTACGAAAGCTCTCGGTCTGCGGTCGCCTCGAACGCTTCACGCATCTGTCGCGTGACGACGCCACCGGCGGCGACCACGCGCGCATGCTGGCGACGGACCGAACTGCGGCGGATCTGCGACTGGTAGTTGCCCGGCTCGATCACGCTGACCGAAACCCCGTGCGGCGCCATTTCGCCGGCCAGCGCATCGGTGAACGCCTCGATCCAGTGCTTGCTGCCGGCGTATGCGCTGCCGCCCGGCCAGGAAAGCGTGCCGGCGATCGATCCCGTGGTGGCAATCCGACCGCCGGATTCCATGATCAGCGGCGCGAATGCCCGGGTGGTGCGGTAGACGCCCTCGACGTTGACGTCGTAGACCAGGGTCTGCACCTCGACCGGCGTCTCGAGGACCGGGCCGCCGTCGCCGATGCCGGCGTTGTTGACCAGCGCGTACAGCCCGGTACCGCTTTGTTCGATCCGTTCCACGACCGCATCGATCTGGTCCTGCTTGGTCACATCCAGGCGCACCGCGGTGATGTTGTCGATCGCATTCAGCGCGGCCAGGTCTTCGTCCTTGCGCGCGCCGGCGTAGACATGGTGCCCTGCCCTGGCCAGCGTTTCGGCCAGATTGCGCCCGATACCGCTGCTGGCGCCGGTGACCAGGACCGACTTCTGCGGCTCATCGGCGGCCGGCGCGGCGGAAGGGAGCAAAGTCGCGGCCAGCCACACCAGGACGACCAGGGCGATGGGGAATCTTTTCATATCGAAGTTCCTTGAGGGAGGTCGCGTCCGTGCATGCGGACGCGTCGGTGGGATAGTAGCCCAGCCATTCGGCGCAAGTCGGCGTATCGGTCCGGGCGACGCCCGGGGCGCTACAGCGAGACCTTGACCGCGCCGACGACCCGCTTGGCTCGCTCGACAGCCTGTTCGACGGTTTCGCCGCGCGCCAGTGCAACGCCCATCCGGCGTCGGCCCTTGACCTCCGGCTTGCCGAACAGTTTCAGGTCGGCGTCCGGCTCGGCCAGCGCATCGGCGAGATGGCCGAACTCGACCCGGCGCGACTCGCCCTCGACCAGCAACGCGGTCGATGCCGACGGTCCGTGGAACCCGATCTCCGGGCTTGTTTCACCCAGAGGCAGCCCGAGAAAGGCGCGCACGTGCAGCGCGAATTCAGACAGATGCTGCGAGATCAGCGTGACCATCCCGGTATCGTGCGGGCGCGGCGAGACTTCACTGAACCAGACCGCATCGCCCTTGACGAACAATTCGACGCCGAACAGGCCGCGACCGCCGAGCGCATCGGTGACCCGGGTCGCGATGTCGCGCGCCTTCGCGAGCGCCTCCGGGCTCATGGCCTGCGGCTGCCAGGACTCGCGGTAGTCGCCGTCTTCCTGGCGGTGGCCGATCGGCTCGCAGAACGACGTGCCGCCGACGTGGCGGACGGTCAGCAGCGTGATCTCGTAGTCGAACTCGATCAGCGACTCGACAATGATCCTGCCGTGACCGGCGCGCCCGCCTTGCTGCGCGTAACGCCACGCGGTGGCCAGGTCGTCTTCGCTTCGCACCAGCGACTGGCCCTTGCCCGAAGAGCTCATGATCGGTTTGACGATATTGGGAAAACCGATCGCCCGGGCCGCGGAACCGAACGTCTCCCAGGTATCGGCGAATGCGTAGTCCGAAGTCGGCAGGCGCAGTTCCTCGGCCGCAAGGCGCCGGATCCCTTCGCGATTCATCGTCAGCTGCGCGGCGCGTGCCGTCGGCACGACGGTGAAGCCCTGTGATTCGAGTTCGACCAGCGCGTCGGTCGCGATCGCCTCGATCTCCGGCACGATGAATGCCGGCTTTTCGGCCAGCACGATCGCCTTGAGCGCTTCACCGTCGAGCATCGAGATCACGTGGCCGCGGTCGGCCACCTGCATCGCCGGCGCGTGCTCGTAGCGATCCACAACGATGACCTCGCAGCCCAGGCGCTTGAGCTCGATCACGACCTCCTTGCCGAGCTCCCCGCCGCCGCAGAGCATCACGCGGGTGGCGGTTTCGGAAAACGGAGTACCGATCATGTAGACCTCTTCATCGCGGTTGTCGCGCAAATCGCCGGGGCTCCACCCGGCCGGCGTGCGCATTGCAGCGAGCCATCGTGCGCCCTGGTGCCAGGGGCCGAAGTCTAACCCGACCGCAGCGCGCGGCCGGCCCGGGGTCGATGCATGCAGCTCGTCCGACGGATGAATCTCTCGTGATTGCCGGGCTTGACAAATCCGGGATCTCTGGCAAAATGTAACCTTTAGGTATCCTTAAGTAACTTTTAATTATCTTTGTGTAACCTTGAGATAGCCTTGGAACCTTTCGGAGATCCACCATGAACGCACGAACGACGCCGTCCCCCGCCGAAGTCGCCGACCGCACCGTCCAGCTTGTCGCCTATTCGATGTTCGCGATGGCCTTGGTGTTCGGCCTGGCGGTCGCCCATCACTTCGCAAACGAATCCATCGCCGCGGCGATCGACGTCGCCGTCAAGATCCTGGCGGTCGCCATCCTGGGGCTGATGGCGCTGCTCTACTTCTGGAAGTTCCGGCCGATGACCCCAAGCCAGCGTCGCCAGCACCTGGCCGAGGACGGCTTCCTGCAGATCGCGTTCCAGAAAGCGATGGCCAGGTCCTGGATGCTGAGCTTCCTGGTGCTGGTGATCCTGCAGGCGCTGGACAATCTGCTGCTCGAGCGGCTCCCCGAAATGCCGCTGGAAATCGTCATCAAGGCCGTCCTTGCCCTGATGCTGCTGCTGTTCAGCCTTGCCTTCCTGCTCTTCACGCAATCAGGCGGCAGCGATGAGTAAGCAACTGGAAAACAGGATTCGGGTGTTCCGCGCTGAACACCGGCTCAGCCAGGCGGAACTGGCCGACGCGATCGGCGTATCGCGCAAGACCATCAGCACCATCGAGGTGGGCCGGTTCGTGCCCTCGACCATGATTGCGCTGAAGATCGCGCGCCATTTCCAGGTGCCGCTCGAGGAAATCTTCTTCCTGAGCGACGACTGACCCCGACAGATCGCCCGCACGGCGGAATCGCCTCCGGCATCCGCCTGCCCGATTTCACTGCAGCCCGACCCGTCTCCCGCCGTGCACCGATGCACCGGGTGGATCGGTAGCTTTTTTTCCCATGACAACCGGAGACCGCACGATGAAAACCCTGAATGCATCGACCCTTGCCGCATTACTCATCCTGGGCGCAGCCGCGCTCGGCGCCGAATCCCCGACCGACTGGCCCGCCGGCGCCTGGAAAGGAACACTGCAGGCCGGCGGACAACAGATGGAGATCGTCTACCATCTGACCGTCGATGCCGATGGCGCGTGGACCGGCAGCATGGATGTTCCCGCCCAGGGCGCCGTGGGGCTGCCCCTGCAGTCGGTCGAGATTTCGGATCCGTCGATTACCATTGCGATGCCGTTGGCAGGCGGCGCAAGCTACGAGGGCCAGTGGCAGGCCGCCGCACAGCGGATCGAAGGTCGCTTCAGCCAGGCCGGCCAGTCCTTCCCGATGGTGCTGGAGCGCATGGAAGACAAACTCGCCGGCCCCGTGCGGCCGCAAGAGCCGAAAGAACCGCTGCCGTATCGATCGGAAACCGTCGGGTTCTCCAACGCCGCAACGACCCTGGCCGGGACGCTCACGCTTCCGCGACAGTCCGACGACCAGGGTCCGTTTCCCGGTGTCGTGCTCGTCGCCGGCGCCGGCCCGCACGACCGCGACGGCACGTTCATGAACCACCGCCCGCTGCTGGTGCTGGCCGATCACCTGACCCGCGCCGGGTTCGCGGTACTGCGATACGACGAGCGCGGCATCGGCGATTCCGAAGGCGAGTTCGCTGCCGCGACCGCCGAACAACTGGCCGGCGACCTCGCCGCGGCGGCGGATCTCCTGCGCGCCAGCACGCGCGTCGATGCTGAACGGATCGCGATCGTCGCGCACTCCGAGGGCGGGCGGATCAGCGCGCTGGCCGTCGAAACCCATCAGGCAGCCGACGCTCTGGTGCTGCTCGGCGCACCGGCGCAACCGGGCATCGAAGGCCTGCGCGCTCAGGCTGCACGCTCTTCAAGTCCCCTCGCCGGACTTCAAGTTGTCATGGCCGATGCCGCGCTTGGTCTCGAAGCGGGCGCGAAGGCCGGGCCGGCGATGCGCGCCGCGGCCGAGCAGTGGCTGGCCGGCCTCGACGCCCAACAACTCGCGGCATTCGGTGGAAACGAACACGCCATCGTCGACCAGCTGGTCCAGGCAATCGGTCAGCCGCAGTCGCAGTTCACCCTGGGATTCGATCCCCGCCCGGCACTGCGATCAGCCGATATTCCGGTGCTGGCCCTGTACGGCGCGAAGGACGGCCAGATCGATGCCCCCGGCGCGGCCGATACATGGCGAACGGCGCTGGGCAGCCGTGGCGAGGTCACGATCCTGGCAGAACTGAATCACTTCTTTCAGGAAGCCGAAACCGGCCTGCCGGCCGAATACGCCACGATCGAACAGACGATCTCGCCTGCGGCACTTTCGACAATCGAGCAGTGGCTCCAGTCGAATCCGGAATGACCGGGCCGTCGCTGCCGTGCACCGCAGCGACGACCGATCAGACCCTGGGAATCCGAACCGCCGTGGCCGTGATCTGGTATTCGAAGTCGGCCATCGGCGCCGCCTCGGCGTCGTCGCCGAGGTCTTCGGCGAAGTGCGCGGCCTGCTCGGGGGTGACCTCGACGCGCTCCAGCGAGCCGGCGAGCTGGACGGTCTTGCCGGCCGAGTCGGTGGGAATGAAGAAGCCGTAGTCCTTGAAGCGCACGCGCGCAACGGCTTGACCGTCACGGGCGATGAAAAAGCAGCCCTTCTTCTGGCACACCTGCTGGATCTCGGCCTCGATCAGCACCGAACGGCCATCCAGGTCATCGAGCTGCGAGATCGCCTCGCCCAGCGAATGCATCGCAGCGGCTTCGGGCAGCTCGGCGCCGAAGTCTTCATGGGTTTCGGTTGCCTTGACGGGCTCGGACAGGCGAATCACCTGCTCGCCGGCCAGCGCGACCGGGGCCGAAACCACTGCCACCACAAGAGCGGCCATTATCCATTTACACATGCAGGGCTCCCCGCGAGTCTGGTGGAAAAACTCGTTGAATTGTACCCGGCCAGCTACCGGATTCGAACGCGCATCGACAACACCCGTCGATCCAGGTCGCCGACGCGGGCTCGCGGGCCGGGCAAGTCCATGCGCGGATCCTGCACGCCCCATGGCGGCCAGACCGGAGCGAGCTTGCCGCCGGGTCAATCGTTGCCCAGCCTGAAGACCAGCCGCAGTCCGGCAACGCGCGGCTCGGGCAGATAGGCGATCACCGCACGGCCCGGCGCGAATCCCTCGGGGTTTCCGGGATCGACGTTGCGCTGCGCGGTTCGGATCGTATCGTCGTCGGTGAGGTTGTCGACGAACGCGATCACGCTGAAGCGATCGAACTCGAGGCCGGCACGAAGATCGAGATTGGTGTAGTCCGGCGTCCAGGACAAGTTCGCCTCGTCGATGAACCGCTTCGACCGATACTGCCCGGCCAGCTCGACGAACCAGCTGTTACCGCGGCTGCCCATCGGGGCACGGTAGAGGGCGGTGAAATTCAGCGCATGTTTCGGGTTCTTCGCCACGGCGTTGCCCGAGAAGTCGGCGCAGGCATTGCCGGCCTCGGCGCGGAACTGCGCCGACGAGGTCTGACCTTCCGGCACGCCGCACTCGCCGAAGGAACCGGGACCGGCGGTCGGGCTCGGGCCCTGTACGTATTCCTCGAACGTCGCGTCGGTATAGGCATAGGCCAGCCCCAGATCGAGCCGGCTGCCGATGAACCAGTTGGCGGCCAGCTCGAAGCCGCTGGATTCGACCGCGGCCGCGTTGACGATGCCCGGCACCGCGACGATCGTGCCGCCGGCGCCGGTCTGGTTGCGCTGCACGCCGATTTGCTGATCGGTGTAGTCGTTGTAGAACAAGGCCGCGTCGATGACCAGGCGCTGGCCGAACCAGTGACTCTTGACGCCGATTTCGTAGGCGTCGAGAAATTCGGGCAGATACGCCTGACCTTCCAGTTCGATCGCCTCGTTGGTGTCGAGTCCACCGGGCTTGAAGCCACGCGCGATGCTGCCGTAAAAGCGCGCGTTGTCGGTCGCCGACCAGTCCAGCGTGACCCGCGGCGTCCATTCCTCGTAGGACAGGCGTTCGGAGCGCGGGCAGGCCTGCACCGTGCCCGGGGGCGGCACGTTCGGACCGGGCACGCCCATGAAGATCGCGCCCTGCGGGATATCGGGAAGGCACACAGGCTGGAGTCCACGCAGCGATACGTCCTGCAGCCTCCAGCCGGGTACGTCGTAGCGAATCTCGTCGGAGTTGAAACGGCTCTCCAACCCGAGCCGGAGCGTATCGGTCATCCTCCATTTCAGGCTGCCGTACACCGCGTAGTAGTCGGTTTCGCGCGAGATCCGAACCGGGAACGGATTGTCGGTCTGTGCCGGGGACAGGAAAAACGGCGGCCCGGCCAGCGGAGAATCCGGATTGCGCAGCCAGAATCTGGAGTCGTTGACCAGGCGCGACTTCTCGTCGAACACCTGGGCGCCGATCAGCAGATCGACGCGATCCAGCGAACGCGTCCAGAAGAGATTGTGGTCGAAGCGTTCGTCGGCATAGTCGAGCTGCTGCAGCGCGGAAAGCGACAGCACGAATCCGGGCGGCGCCGGGAAATCGGTGAAGTCTCCATCGGCTTCAACGAAGCTCTCGTTGTTGATCCAGCCGAAGGTGTAGCGAAACGTGCCGAAATCCGTGGCCCAGCGGGAATCGATGGTGAACAGGCGCTGGTCGAGCTCCAGGCCGCGCGGCGGCTCGCCGGTTTGTTCGTTCACTCCCATCTGCACATCGGACAGGTCGGCCCGGATCGCGCCGATGACCGTGCCGCGGGTGCACGCCGTGACGACCGGCGCGGGTTGGCCCTCGAGACTGGACGGACACGGAATGGGCGGCGATCCGGGCGGGCCGGCCGTGAAACTGCCGCCCGGAACCGGGACCCGTATATTGGGCGCAACGAAAGCCGTCGGGTAGTCGGAGTTGTCGGTCGAACTGGTCTGGTAGCGCGCGGTGATGTCGAGACCGCCGCCCGGCGTCAATCGCAACGATCCGGCAATGCCGTCGAAGCGCTCGGCGCCCAGCGGGCCGCCGTTGACCGGGTTGGTCCAGAATCCGTCGCTGTCGCGAACCGCAGCATTGACCCGGTAGGAGAGCAGCCCGTCGATCAAGGGGCCGCCGATCGCGCCGACCGCGCGCCGCTGGCCGTATTCGGCGCCCTCGAGGAGGAGTCGTCCTTCGAGGCGGTCGGAGGGTTTGCGCGAGATATAGTTGATCGCGCCGGCAAAGGCATTGCGGCCGTAGAGCATCGTCTGCGGGCCCTTGACGATCTCGATGCGCTCGAGATCGAGCAGGTCCGCGACGACGCCGGCGGTGCCGCCGGCAATGGCCAGGTTTTCTCCCGACAGGTCAAGACCGTCGAGCATCACCGCCACGCTGGGCCGGCCCCGCTCGGACTGCATGCCGCGGACCGCGGGCCGTGTATCGTTCGGAAAACCGCCGATATCGTAGGTCAGGCCCGGGGTCAGGCGCGCAACGTCTTCGATTTCCTCGACCCCGGCGCGCACGATTTCCTCGTCCTCGATCACCCGGATGGTCAGCGGCACCGTCGGGGCCACTTCCTCGACCCGGCGGACCGTGACGATGATCTCCTCAAGCGCGAGCGGCGGCTCGAGCACCATTGCATCCCCCTCCGCCGGTGGCGCTTCGTCGCTCCGGGCCGTCGCAGACTGCAACCCGACGCCCATCGTGGCCAGCCAGAAAACCGATATCCATGCGCCACGGATCGCGCATCGCATTCCGGTATTGGCGACGCCCTTCAAGCGGGACGGAAGTTGATTGCAATCGATGCGCATACGTGCTCCTGTCTTGACCTTCATTATCATCTGGTGACCGCACCGGACCCTGTGTACGACCCGCCCGGACCGCTGCGGATCACTGGATTCGACGGCTGATCCGTCCGTTGGCTCTCGTCCTGGCGAATGCGCCTTGCCGACGTTCCGCCGGTCGTACCGGAAAATCGAGGAGCCGGACGGCACTATAGACGTCCTGAGCGGGGGTTTTCGGGTTTTCGGAAGCGGCGCAGAGCCGAGGCGAGGTTCGCGGGACGATCGAGTGATTCGACTCCCGACCGGAAGCACCGTCGCGGGGTCGCCTCGCGGCATCCGCCAGCGCAAGCGCGTGCCGGCCTCGAGTCGAGACCCGGGAAGATCGGAAACCAGCTGCGCCCGCCCTGATCGGGCGAGCCTGCCGGAAACGGCGGTCGAGCCCGGACGCGGCCGGTGCAGGTTCGGCGCCGATCAACTCATCCGGGCGCTGCCGGCCGGCCCACTCGAGCGAACGGAGTGGCGCTCCGACGGCCGGCGCGGACCGGGCGTCGAACCGGCGCCTTCGCATTGGAGGCGGCCGGCTGTTTCCAGCGCGGCGAACAATCCGCCCGAACCCTGCGCTCAGAAGATCAAGCGCAGGCCGAACTCCCACACGCGACCGAATTCGTCGAACTGCCTGGCGTAGCGCTTGTCGCCGTGAAACGCGAAATACGGCTCGTTGGTGATGTTCGAGACGTTGAACAGCGCGGCGATGTTGTCGGTGACCTGGAACTCGGAGGTGAAGTCCAGACGGGTCTCGGCGCTGACGATTTCGTCCTGGCTCGGATCCTCGGGATCGGCGATGTCGTCGAGATACTCACCGCGGTGGTTCAGGGCGAGGCGCAGCGATATGCCGGACTTGTCGTAGCCCAGCGCGACGTTGGCGATGTTGTCGGACTGCTGCGGCAGCGAGATCGATCTGTCGCGGAACGGCACCTCGGCCTCGGAGTCGACCCAGGTGTAGTTGGCGATCAGCAGCAGCCCGTCCCACGGCGCAGGCAGGAACACGAAATCCTGCACGTAGCTTAGCTCGATGCCATAGACCTCGGCCTCGTCGCCGTTGATCACGGCCTCGACTTCGTCGAAGGCCTCGAACGGCGCCTGGCCGGCGATGTCGGTGGTGACGAAGAAATCCTCGATGTCCTTGTAGAACACGCCAATCGAGGCCGCGCCCAGCGCGTCGTTTGCGAAGTAGCTCAGCTCGAGGTCGAAGTTGTTCGAGTAGAACGGATCGAGATCGGGATTGCCGACTTCGGCGACCGTCTCGCCGCCTTCGATCTCGACCACCTGGCGGGCACCGGCATCCTCGAAGCCGGGGCGCGCCATGGTGCGGGTGTAGGACGCACGCAGCTGCCAGCTTTCACCGATGTTGTAGCGTATCTGGAGGTTGGGGAAGAAGTCGGTGTAGTCGTTGTCGGCCGAAAACGGCTCGATGGTCGGGATGCCGTCGTTGACGTCCTCGTTGACGATCGCGCGGAATCCGTCCTGCTGGATGTCGGTGGACTCGACGCGAATCCCGCCGAGCAGGTCGAAGTTACCGAACGTGCCTTCGGCCATGAAGTAGCCGGCGTAGATATCTTCTTCCAGGCTGTAGTCCTCGCCTTCGCTGTCGAGCAGGAAGTCGGCCGGGTCGATGCCGAAATTGGTGCCGTTGGCGCGGAAGAAGTCGCGCAGCAGGCTGGTGCTGACGTGCGGACCGAAGCGACCGAGCGGGTAGTCGCGCTCCCCGGTACCGACGAAGTCGGCCAGCGTGTAGTCATCGTCGAAATCGACGAAGTTGCTGTT
>CAYPZP010000098.1:0-11318 GCA_964415285.1 uncultured Halomonas sp.
CAACGATGGCGTTCGGCTCGGTGACCTTCACGATGACTTCGGCCGGCTCGCCGGAAATCCAGAACTGGATCCCGGTGGAGTTTCTCGGCTCCAGTCCGCTGGCGGCCTGGCAGGCCAGCCTGATCGTCGCGATCTTCATGGCCACCACCGGCTATGTCTGGCTGAAGTGGATGCTCGACCGCGCCGTGGCGCGCGGCGAGTCGTTCGACGAGCGCGCCTTCGACCCGAACAGCGGTCGCGGCGACCTGCCGCACCCGGCGCTGTCGGCGGTGCCGCTGCTGGTCGTGCTGATCGTATCGTTCACCACGCACAACGCGCTCGGCACCTCGGCGCTGATCATCGCGCTGCTGGCCGGGTGCATCACCGCGGCGCTGATCAACATCGGCCACCTGCACGCACCCGGGCAGGCGCTGACCGAGGGCGGCACCGGCGCGCTGATCGCGATCGGCAATACCGCCGCGGTGGTCGGCTTCGGCACCGTGGCCAAGGCCGCGCCGGCCTTCGACGCCGCGGTCGACTGGGTCACGCACCTGCCGGGCAACGGCCTGGTGTCGGCCGCGATCGCGGTCTCGGCGATCGCGGCGATGACCGGCTCGGCCTCGGGCGGCCAGGCCATCGCGCTGCCCATCCTCGGACCGCACTACATCGACCAGGGCGTCGACCCTGACCAGCTCCATCGCGTCGTCGCGATCTCGTCGGGCGCGCTCGATTCGCTACCGCACAACGGCTACGTCGTGACCACGATCCGCGCCATCTGCGGCGAATCACACGCCGCGGCCTACCCCGCCATGGGCGCGCTCACGGTGCTCGTGCCGCTGGCGGGGCTGCTGCTGTGCCTGGGGCTGTTTGCCATCGGTTTCTAATCCGGGCTGTTTCCGCTCGCGCGGTTCGTTCAACCGGGTTCTGCGCGATCCGTCGGTGCGCGTATCCGCGGTGCCCCGTCGCGTGCACCTGCGGTTCGCTGCACAGATCGGAACCCGACCCCGGAAACGCGAAAGGCCCGGCGCTAGGCCGGGCCTTTCGTTCAAACCATCGAGCGCGGTGATCAGACGCGACGCAGCAGCACGGTGCCGAAGCCCGCGATCACCAGTACCAGCACGATCAGGCCGACCGGGCCCAGCGTCGGGACCGGGACGGAACCCAGGTCGGTGCCGACGATGATGAACGGCAGCCCTTGCTCAGTGCCGGTACCACCGTCCACCATCGGCGCGAACGTCGCGCCGTCATCCCCGCTCTGCAGGGCATTACCGGTCACGGTTTCACCGCTAATCGTGATCGGGGGTGCGAACGGGCCGCCGAACTGGGGGTCACCGTCGAGTTCCCATTCGACCCAGTAGGTACCCGGGTCCAGCGTCGTCGGCACGGCCGTGGTATTCGCCATGATCGGTCGCAATGTATCCGAAGCGGATTCAACGACCCGGTACAGGTTCGCCCAGCCCGTATCGGCCAGCACGTTCGTCGCCAGGTCGCCCCAGACCACCGCGCTGCCCGGTTCGGCCGGCGGGCCGTCCCAGATGCGGACCCGGTAGTCGGTGATCGGCGAATTCGTCGTCGAGCCGGTCTGGTAGGCGAAGAACACGATCTCATCGATCTGCCACAGTTGGCCTCCGGGCACTTCGAAGTCATCGGCAAGCTGGAACGGCCCGTTGAGGTTCTGCGAAAACCCCAAGGTCGTCATGCCCAGCGTGGTGTTCTGGAGCACGCTTTCGTCGGCGCCGCCGGCGCCGGTTCCGGCGCTGGTGACCAGCGGGCCGTTATCGTACAAGACGTTGCCGCCCGGACCGGTCCAGGTCGCGGCGCCGCGGTCGGGCGAAACGATCGGACCCGGCGGCACGTCGCCGACGTTTTCGCTGGACTGGGCCGCAAGACCGGCGCTGAACACCAGGCCCGCAGCGGTCAGAGAGAAAAGAGCACGGATGGACATCGGATTCCCCGGTTGTGAAATAATTGCGAAGTAGTCTAGCGTATTCCCCCGACCCCGCATAGCGGACCGGGCGGAATGGTCGATCCAGCGATTGACCCCAATCGGGCGGGGACGGCCCGCGGTCGCGGATCGGCTCGTGGACCCCGTCATTCATCCTGTAACGTTCAGCGGGTCGGAAAACACTTCGCTGCAAGGCAGGGCTCGCCGGGAATGATGATTGCCTTTCCCGGAGTCCTGACGCCACAGACGAGCGCGCGGGTTCTTTCATTCGGACTCGCCCTTCGGGACTGCGTCGGAGTCGGCAGGGCGCGTTCCGAGCCTTGCAAAGGGCCTGCCGTTCACGCCGGTCGCGCCTTGCACCGTCGACCCGGTCACACGCTTGAAAGTCACTGGATGAACGACCGGGTGCGCTAGCATCGCGGCATCCCCGACCAGGCGACCGCCATGGCCGTTCACTTCGAGCGTCACCACCGCATTGCCGTCATCACCATCGATCGCCCCGAGCGCCGCAACGCCGTCGATCTCGCGACCGCGCGCGCCCTGGACGCGCATTTTCTCGCCTTCGAGGACGACAACGAATTCGACGTCGCGGTGCTGACCGGCGCCGGCGGCTGCTTCTGCGCCGGCGCCGATCTCCAGGCGCTGGCCGACGGCGAAGACGCGCGGGCGCGCCTCGATCTGGGCGCCATCGGCCCGATGGGACCGACGCGACGGCGCCTGTCCAAACCGGTGATCGCGGCGATCGAGGGCCCTGCCGTGGCCGGCGGACTGGAGCTGGCCTGCTGGTGCGATCTGCGCGTTGCTGCTCGCAGCGCCGTATTCGGCGTCCACTGCCGGCGCGTCGGGGTGCCACTGGTCGACGGCGGCACGGTCCGCCTGCCGCGACTGATCGGCCAGTCGCGCGCGATGGACCTGATGCTGACCGGGCGCGACGTCTCGGCCGAAGAAGCCGCGGCGATGGGCCTGGTCAACCGTCTGTGCGACGAGGGCCGGGCGCTGGGAACGGCGCTGGCGCTGGCCGCCGACATCGCCGAGCACCCCCAGGCCTGCCTCAGAGGCGACCGACTGTCGACGCTGGAGCAGTGGTCGCTGGACCCGGATGCGGCGATGGACAATGAACTGCGTCATGGTCGCGCGACAATCGAAAGCGGGGAGCCCGAAGCGGGCGCGAAGGCCTTTGCGCGCCGATCCGGTCGGAGCGCGTAGCAAGAGCGCCGCGCAGGCGGGTGCGCGGATTCAGCTCGCAGCGTGCCGGCGCTGGAGCTCGGCGAACACTTCTTCCAGCGCCACGTCGGAAGCAGCCAGCACGACGGCCAGGTGATAGAGCAGGTCGGCGGACTCGTTGACCAGCTCCTCGCGGTCACCGGTCGCGGCCGCCAGCGCGACCTCGACGCCTTCCTCGCCGACCTTCTGCGCGCAGCGCTTGATGCCGCGGTCGAGCAACCGCGCGGTGTAGCTGGACTCCGGATCGGCTCCGCGCCGGGCCTCGGCGATGCGCTCGAGCCGCGCCAGGAATCCGACCGGTGGCACGAATTCGTTGCCGAAGCAGGTATCGGTGCCGAGATGGCAGGTGGGGCCGTGGGGGCGGGCCTCGACCAGCAGCGCGTCGCCGTCGCAGTCGGCGCGGATCCGGATCAATTCCAGCGAGTGGCCCGAGGTCTCGCCCTTGGTCCACAGCCGCTGCTTGCTGCGCGAAAAGAAGGTCACGCGACCGGCCGCGCGCGTCTTTTCCAGGGCTTCGGGACTCATGTAGCCCAGCATCAGCACGCGACCGCTGTCGGCATCCTGCACCACGGCCGGCATCAGCCCATCGACCTTGTCCCAGTCCAGCTTGTCCATGTCGCTCATCGATCCGGCTCCCGTCGGCCTTCGTTTCGGTCAGTTCAGCGCGCCGCCGCAGCTCGAACCCTGGCCGGCGGTGCAGCCGTAGCAGTGGTCGGCCACGGCGATGCCGCGCGGCACCTCGTCGGCCGTGCGCAGGTCGGACAGGTGCGTGTGCTTGCCCGATCCGCCCAGCGGCAGGCCCAGCATCTGGTTGAAGTCGCAGTCGTAGACGGTGCCGCGGTAGTCGACGCTGACCAGGTCGCGACACATCACGCCGTCCAGGTTATCGCGGCGATAGCTGTTCTTCAGAAGCGTCATGTAGGCCTCGAACTGTCCCCTGGCCAGCAGCACGGCGCCGAAGCGCTGGATCGGCATGTTGGCCAGCGTGAACAGCCGGTTGAACACGATGCCGAACTCGCTTTCCAGCAATCGCTTGTAATCGGCCTCCAGCGCCTGCTGCGACGGCGGCAGGTGCGGACCGACCGGGTTGTAGACCAAGTTCAGCACCAGGCCGCTGCCGGGCCGACCGTAGCCGTGCGCGTTGAGCGTCTTGAGCGCCGCGATCGAGGCCTCGAACACGCCGCTGCCGCGCTGGGCGTCGACGTTCTCTTTCGAATGGCACGGCAGCGAGGCGATCGCCTCGACGCGGTGCTCGGCGAGGAACGGCGCGATCCAGCCGTAGCCCGGCTCTTCCATGATCGTCGGGTTGAGGCGATCCATGACGTGCACGCCTCTAGCGACCGCCTGCTCGACCAGCCAGCGGAAATCGGGATTCATTTCGGGCGAGCCGCCGGTCACGTCCAGCGTGGCGATACCGAAGCGATCGATCACGTCCAGCGCGGTTTCCATGGTCGCGCGATCCATCAATTCGGTGCGGTTCGGACCGGCGCTGACGTGACAATGCGTGCACGCGATATTGCATAGATAGCCCAGGTTCATCTGCAGCGTGTCCAGCGACCGTCGCCGGATCGCCGGAAAATCGGAGTTCTGGAGCCGTGGCCAGCTGTCTCTCATCGCATGTCTCGGTGGGATCGGGGACGGGTCATCGTGCGTCGCTTGCCGCATCGATCCGATGACGGGTCTCGATGCCTTGATCGGCCAGCCACCGCTTGAGTTGCGGGATCGCGATCTTGTTGGCGTGGAAGACCGTCGCGGCCAGCGCGCCGTCGACGTCGGCCTCGCGGAAGACCTCGAGGAAATGCTCGCGCTGACCGGCGCCGCCCGAGGCGATCAGCGGTACGTCGCAGATCTTCCGAATTTCGGCCAGTTGCTCGACATCGTAGCCCGAGCGCACGCCGTCGGCGTCCATGCAGTTGAGCACGATCTCGCCGGCGCCGAGGCGCTGGACCTGCTCGACCCAGGCGCGCGTGTCGAGTTCCGGATCGATCATGTTGTCGGGATCGCCGGTATTGGCGCGCAATCGGTAACCGCCGCGCTCACGGATCGAGTCGACGCCGATGACCACGCACTGGCTGCCGAACGCCTCGGCCAGCTCGCGCACCAGCCCGGGGCGCTTCAGCGCCGGCGAGTTGACCGAGATCTTGTCGGCGCCGGCGTGCAGCACGGCACGGGCGCGCTCGACGTCGCCGATGCCGCCGGCCACGGCGAACGGGATGTCGATCTCGGCGGCCACGCGCTCGACCCACGCTACGTCAACCGAACGGTTTTCGGGACTGGCGGTGATGTCGTAGAACACCAGTTCGTCGGCTTCGGCATCCCGGTAGGCGCGCGCCCGCTCGATGATGTCGCCCATGTCCACATGGTCGCGAAACTTCACGCCCTTGACGACGCGACCGGCACGCACGTCCAGACAAGGGATGATCCGGACCGCGACCATCAGCCGGATGCCTCGCTGAAACGCGCAATGGCGTCCAGCCCGACGCGCCCGTCGAGCAGCGCGCGCCCGACGATGCAGCCGGCGACGTCGAGTGCGGCGACGCGCGCGATGTCGCGCTCGTCGCCGATGCCGCCGGAGGCCTGGATCGCCAGCGTCGGATAGCGCTCGTGCAGTTCCCGGTACAGTTCGATGCCGGGCCCGGTCAGCATGCCGTCGCGCGCGATGTCGGTGCACAGCAGATGACGCAGGCCCGCTTCGACCAGAATGTCCAGCAGTGCATGCAGATCCTGCTCGCCGGCCTCGGTCCAGCCGCTGGCCTGCGGAATCCAGCGGCCGTCGTCGGCGCGCTTGACGTCCAGCCCGGCAACGATCCGCTCGGCGCCGAAATCGTCCAGCCAGCGGCACGCGGTCTCGGGCTGCTTGACGCAGACGCTGCCGATCACGACACGCTCGGCGCCGCATTCCAGCCGCGCGGCGACGTCGTCGCGCACGCGCACGCCGCCGCCGGTCTGGACCGGCATGTCCAGCGCCCGGCAAACCGCGTCGATCGCCTTCAGGTTGCCGGTGCCGCCGGCGCGCGCTGCATCCAGATCGACGATGTGCAGCAGTTGCGCACCGGCCTCGCAGTAGGCGCGGGCGCGCCCGATCGCCGACTCTTCGTAGCGCGTCTCGCGCTCGTAGTCGCCCTGCTGCAGGCGCACCACCCGCCCCTGTCGCAGGTCGATGGCAGGAATCACGATCATCGTCGCGCCCCGGGTCGTCGTTTCTGTCGCCCAACCTGCGCCGCCATCAATCTCGCTCCAGGAAATTCTTCAGTAATCGCGAACCGGCGGCCGCGGATTTCTCCGGGTGGAACTGGCACGCCGCGAAGTTGCCGTGCCGGACCACGGCGGCGAAGGTGCGACCGTGCTCGCTGGTCGCCACCGCCTGCTCGGCCGGTGCGGCAAAGCTGTGGACGAAGTAGAACCACTCGTCGCCTTCCAGGCCGTGTGCCAGCGGATCGTCGGTCTGCCAGGCCAGCCGGTTCCAGCCCATGTGCGGCAGGCGCAGCCCGGGCGCGGACTCGAGCCTGCCGACCCGACCGGGCAGGATCCCCAGGCACGGCGTATCGCCTTCGTCGGAGGATTCGAACAGCAACTGCAGCCCCAGGCAGATGCCGAGCACCGGCTGGGTCAGCTCGCGAATCACGTCGACCAGGCCGTGTTCGGCCAGCGCGTTCATCGACCACGCGGCCGCGCCGACGCCCGGCAGGATCACCCGCGAGGCCCGCCGAATCGCGTCGGCATCGCGCGTCAGCACGCCTTTGACCCCGAGCCGATTCAGCGCCTGCACCACCGAGCCCAGGTTGGCGCCGCCGGAGTTGATCACGGCGATGGTCATCGGATCGTCATCGTGGAGAATGACAAGGGCAAAGGCTCAGGACAGCTCGCGCCAAGGCGCAAAGACGCTAAGGAGAAGCAAGTCAAAGGCGTTTTGTCGCAAAGACGCGGAGACTTTCTCAGCGTCTCTGCGTCTCTGCGAAAGCCCGCGTTTGCTTTCCTCGCTTTTCCTGGCGCCTTCGCGCCTTGGCGCGAGCTGTCTTGAATTGTTGCCTTTGACTTTCCCTGCAAAGGGTCGAGCAGAGCCACGCTACACAAATCGAGCATCACAACATCCCCTTGGTCGATGGGGTGCCGCCTTCGCCTTTGGCCAGCGCCGGGCGCAGCGCGCGGCCGACGCCCTTGAAGCACGCCTCGACCATGTGGTGGGTGTTGTCGCCGGTCAACCTGATGTGGATCGCGCAGCGCAGCGACTGGGCCAGCGAGGCAAAGAAATGCCGGACCATTTCGGTATGCAGGCCGCCGACCGACTCGCGCGGGAAGCCGCCTTCGAGTTCGAACGCCGGTCGACCCGAGAGGTCGATCGCCACGTGCGCCAGCGATTCGTCCATGGGCAGCACGAAGCCGTAGCGGCCGATGCCGCGGCGATCGCCCAGCGCCCGGTCCAGTGCCTGGCCCAGCGCCAGCGAGCAGTCCTCGACGGTGTGGTGTTCGTCGATGTGCAGGTCGCCCTTGCAGGAAAGCTGCAGCGAAAAACCGCCGTGCGCAGCGAGCTGATCGAGCATGTGATCGAAAAAGCCGATGCCGGTTTGGTTTTGCATCGGCTCGCGGGCATCGAGGTTGACCTCCACGGTGATCGACGTTTCCCTGGTGCTGCGCTCGACGCGGGCGGTTCTCGGCTGGGTCAGCAGGCGGGTCGCGACCGTCGGCCAGTCGATGCCTTCGGGCCCGACGCGGATGCCGCGAATGCCGAGGTTCCCGGCAAGCTCCAGATCCGTCTCGCGATCGCCGATCACGGCCGACCGATCGCGATCGAGGCCCGGGTCGCGCAGGTATTCCAGCAGCATGCCGATGCCGGGCTTTCGGTTGGGGCTGTGATCGTCGGGCCGACTCGGGTCGATGTGCTCGGCGTCGAATTCGATGCCCTGGCTTTCGAGGATCTGGAGCAGCAGCCGATGCGGTCCCTCGAAATCCTCGGTCGGGAACGAATCGCTGCCCAGTCCGTCCTGGTTGCTGACCAGCACGAAGCGATAGCCCGCATCGCGCAGCTTGAGCATCGACGGGATCACCCCCGGCACCAACCGGAATTTCTCGAACGAATCGATCTGTTCGTCCGGCGGCTCTTCGATCAGGCAGCCGTCGCGATCGATGAACAGGATCTTGCGCGAACTCATGCTCGCCATCCTTTCAGAAAACGGGTCAGCGCGTCATTTTCCTCGGGCGTCCCGATCGTGATTCGAACGCAGTCGGCGAGGCCCGGCTGCGCCGACTGGTCGCGAAGCCGGATACCGGCGCTTGCCGCCGAGCCGACCAGCCCGGCGCCGTCGACGGCGCGCACCAGCACGAAATTCGCGTGTCCGGGCCACAGCCGGACGATGCCCGGATGCGCCGACAGCGCCGCGACCATCCGCTGCTTTTCGGCGGCCAGCGTCTTGAGATGCTCGCGCGTGCTCGCCAGCGATTCCGGCGCCAGCGCGCGCAGCGCGGCCGAAACGGTCGGCGTGGGCAGCGGATACGGCGCGATGATGCGCCGCAGCAGATCGATCACCGCCGGATCGGCGATCACGCAACCCAGCCGACAGCCGGCCAGTGCATGCGCCTTGGACAGCGTGCGCAGGATCACCAGGTTCCGGTGCTCCTGCAGCAGCGACAGAACCGAGGTTTCCGGCGCGAACTCGACATAGGCCTCGTCGACGACCACCAGGCCGGAAGCCGCTTGTCTTGCGGCCAGTTGCGACACCCGTTCCGGCGCGACCAGGTTGCCGGTGGGATTGTTGGGCGAGCACAGGAACACCAGCCGGCAGCCTTTGGCGCGCGCTTCGAGCCCGGCGGGCAGCTCGAAGCCGCAGTCGCCCTCAACCAGAGGCGCTTCGACGACCCCGGCGCCCTGGATCCGGGCCGAAAGGGCATACATGCCGAAACACGGCGGTGAGATCAGCACGCGATCGCCACCGGCGCGGCAGTAGGCGCGCTGCAGCAGGTCGATGCCTTCGTCGCTGCCGCGGGTGATCAGCAGCCGCGACTCCTCGACGCCGTACAGTGCAGCCAGTCGCTGGCGCAGCGCGGCCGGCTGCGGGTCGGGATAGCGGTTCAACGCCAGTTCCCGATCGCCGGCCGGCGGCCACGGGTTTTCGTTGGCATTGAGCAGAATACCCGCGGCATCGGCGAGGGCGCGCGCCGAAGCATACGGCTTCAGCGCGCGGATCTCGGGGCGGGCCGTCGCGGTCGGATCGATGCCGGTCACCGGCCGTCGCCGCCGCGTTCCAGCCGCAGCTCGATGGCCAGCCGGTGCGCGTCCAGCGTCTCGTGGGCGGCCAGTCGAGCCCCAGCCGGGCCGAGTTCGGCCAGCCCGGCGGGCGTCGCGGTCTGCAGCGTCATCCTGCGCATGAAATCGACCACCGCCAGGCCGCTGGTGGTGCGCGCCCAGCCGCCGGTCGGCAGCGTGTGGTTGGTGCCGGAGATGTAGTCGCCGAGCGCCTCGGGCGTGTGGTGACCCACGAACACCGAGCCAGCCGTGGTGATTCGATCGGCAATGTCTTCGGCCCCGGCGGTCTGGATGATCAGGTGTTCGGGGGCATAGTGCTGGCTGACCTCGATCGCCTCATCCATGCACGTTACCTGCACGGTCACGGCATGTTCGAGCGCTTTCGAGGTCACTTCGGCGCGATCAAGACGCTTCAGCAGGCGCTGGACCTGGTCTTTGACCTGCCCGGCCAGGGTCTGCGAATCGGTGACCAGCACGACCTGCGAATCCGGTCCGTGCTCGGCCTGGCTGAGCAGGTCGATCGCGACCCACTCGGGATTGGCGCTGGCATCGGCAATGACCAGCACCTCCGAAGGCCCGGCGGGCAGATCCTGCGCCGCGCCGTGGACATCGACGGCGACCTGGCGCTTGGCCTCGGCGACGAACCGGTTGCCGGGGCCGAACAGCTTGGTACACGCCGGCACCGACTCGGTCCCGTAGGCCATGGCCGCGATCGCCTGCGCGCCGCCGGCGATCAGCACGCGCTCGATGCCCAGCCGTTCGGCGACCGCCAGCGTCGCATCGTCGGCTCGCCCACGGGCGTCCGGCGGCGTTGCGACAACGATTTCACTGCAGCCGGCGAGCACGGCCGGCACCAGCAGCATCACGGCGGTCGACGGCAACGGCGCGGTGCCGGCCGGGACGTACAACCCGACCGGGCTCATCGGCAGATAGCGCATCCGGCACGTCACCCCGGGCGCGGTTTCGACGACATAGTCTTCGGGACAGCCCGCGGCATGGAAAGCGCGCACCGTCTCGATGGCCCG
Source organism: uncultured Halomonas sp. (assembly GCA_964415285.1). Classification (GTDB taxonomy): domain Bacteria; phylum Pseudomonadota; class Gammaproteobacteria; order Xanthomonadales; family Wenzhouxiangellaceae. The sequence continues at coordinate 10,415 of CAYPZP010000098.1, forward strand.
GTCGATGGCGCGCTCGAGGTCGTCGGGCAGTTCCGCGCGTTGCGCGGTCGGCTGCCACATCGATGCAGGCCCGACGCCGTCGAACCGACGCGTGAAGTCGGCCACCGCGGCGTCGCCGCGTTCGCGCACCGCGCCGATGATCTCGGCGACCCGGCCGCGAAGCTCGGCGCCGGTCTCCATCTCCGGGCGCGCCAGCACCGCGCCGCGCTGCGCGGGATCCAATCGCTTCCAGTCGACTTGTTTCATGACCACCTCACGCCAGCATCTTCTCGACCGGCAGCACCAGGATCGCCGAGGCGCCGGCCGCCTTGAGTTCCTCCAGGTGCTCCCAGAAAACCTGCTCGGTGCACAAAGCGTGCACCGCGACGCGATCCGGCTGGCTTTCCAGCGGTAGCACCGTCGGCGTCTCGGCGCCCGGCAGGATCTCGCTGATGCGCGTCAGCCGCTCGCGCGGCGCGTGCAGCATCACGTACTTGGTCTCGGCAGCGCGCTGCACGCCCAGAATCCGCTGCACCAGCTTGTCGAGCAGCGCCTCGCGCTCCGGCCGGAGCGCCGAATTGCCCCGGTACAGCGCCGCCTGGCTTTCAAGCACCGTCTCGACCGCCCGCAGATGATTGGCGCGAAGCGTGGTGCCGGTCGATACCAGGTCGACGATGGCGTCGGCCGTGCCCATGCTCGGCGCGATTTCAACGGCCCCGTTGAGCATGACGATATCGGCGTCCACGCCATGATCCTCCAGCCAGCGACGCGTCAAGCGGGGATAGCTGGTGGCGATGCGGCGGCCGGCCAACTGTCGCGGCTGATCCCAGACCTCGTCCTCGTCCAGCGCCAGCATCAGCCGGCAGTGGCCGAACTCCAGCGGCGCGAGCATGTCCAGCTCGATGCCGGGCCGGCGCTTGCGCGC
>CAYPZP010000099.1:0-11207 GCA_964415285.1 uncultured Halomonas sp.
GCCCTGGCCGAGCGGGGTGAAGTCGTAGCCGACGCGGATGCGGTTGCAGTCGATGACCTCGATGGTGATCGTACCGGCATCGCTGGCGACCACGTCGCCGCGCGGCGGCTGGGCCGGATCGCTGATGAACGCGCCGTTTTCCAGCGTCGCCATCGGGATCGTCACCGGTCCCGGGATCGCGGGTTCCTGCTCTGAATTGCCGATGACCCAGACCGGCTGGTCGTTCAGGTAGGTGAAGAAGATCGCGAACACGAAGTTCACCGGACCCAGCGTCGGACTTTCGCGCTCGGCAATCTGCAGCACCAGGCCCTGGCGCGGCGCGCCATCGAGCGTCCACTGGCCGCTGTAGCGACCGTTGAGCAGCGGTTGCTCGAACTGCGTCGGGTCCAGCGAAGGCCGGAATTCGTCGAGCAGGAACACGACGCCGCGTGGCTCGGCCGTCGCGAAGCTCTCCCAGGTCAGCTCCAGCGTGAATAAGCCGTTGTAGTCCTCGGGCAGGAACGTGGTGTCCCCGTCGACCGAAATCGGGTCGACCGCCAGCATCCACGTGTTTCCGGCGCGCGTGATGATGTTGCCGGTGGCGCCGACATTGCCGGCACCGGGTATCTCGAGCAGCTGCGCCTGGTGGAGTGGAAAGTCGACCTCGCCGGCGCCGGCGAACAGCTGCGGCACGGCGACCGGGAGCACGTCCGGAGGGCCGAGCCGTCGCAGACGCAGCAGCACCGCCGAGAAATCCTCGTCGTCGCAGGCCACGCGCCAGATCCGGACTTCGACATCGCCGTCGCGTACCGGGCTGTTCAGCGTCGGCGCGCTGATCGTGGTGTCGACCAGCACGTTGTCGTCGGACTCGGGCTGCTGGGGCAGGGCGATCGACAGGCAGCCGGGCGGGAACGGCGTGCCCAGATCGGTCAGCAGGTTGATTTCCCCGAGCTGGGCAGATGCCGGCTGCAGTCCGGCGACGAGGAACACAGCGATGAGCCAGCGACGCGACATGGAGCGCTCCCGTTGATTCGGCAGGAATGTGATTCGGATTGTATGACAGCCGCCTGACCGGAAGCTGAACCGGCTCGGCCGAAACGGTTGGTGATAACATTCCCGGCTTGTCCAATCAGCGGAATCGAAACCCATGGCAGGCCACAGCAAATGGGCCAATATCCAGCACCGGAAGAAGGCCCAGGACGCCAAGCGCGGCAAGATCTTCACCCGGCTGGTACGCGAGATCACCGTGGCCGCGCGCGAAGGCGGCGGCGATCCGGACGCCAATCCGCGTCTTCGACTGGCCTGGGACAAGGCCAACGCCGCCAACGTGCCCAAGGACAACATCGAGCGGGCGATCAAGAAGGCCACCGGCGAGCTTGAGGGCGTCGACTACGCCGAGATCACCTACGAAGGCTACGCCCCGGGCGGCGTCGCGGTGATGATCGATACCGTCACGGACAACCGCAACCGGACCGTCGCCGAGGTGCGCCATGCGTTTTCCAAGCACGGCGGCAACCTGGGCCAGGAGGGCTCGGTGGCGTTCCTGTTCGAGAAGAAGGGCGTCATCAGTTACGGCCCGGATGCATCCGAGGACCAGATCATGGAAGCCGCGCTGGAAGCCGGCGCCGAGGATATCGAAACCAACGAGGACGGCAGCATCGAGGTGATTACCGAGCCGGACACGTTTTCCGGCGTACTCGATGCGATGCGCGCCGCGGGGCTGGAGCCGGACGAGGCCGAAGTGACCCAGCGACCGGCCACCCAGGTCGAGCAAGATGTAGAGGCAGGCCGCAAGCTTATGAAATTCCTCGATATGCTTGAAGACATCGACGATGCGCAGAACGTCTGGCACAACGCCGATATTCCGGCCGAGGCCTACGAGTGACGGCCGGCCGCCGACGCTGATGCGCACGCTGGGGCTGGATCCGGGCTCGCGCGTGACCGGCATCGGGATCATCGAAGGCGAGCGGCTTATCGCGGCGCGCCAGCTCGACCTCGGCGGCGGGGAGATGCCGGCGCGGCTGGCGGCGATCTTCACCGGCGTGGCCGAGGTCATCGCCGAGTTCTCGCCTGACGCCGCGGCCGTCGAGACCGTGTTCATGAGCCGTAATCCGCAGGCGGCGATCAAGCTCGGACAAGCGCGCGGCGCCGCGATCTGCGCCGCCGTCCACGCCGGGCTCGAAGTCCACGAATACGCGCCGCGCCTGATCAAGCAGGCGATCGTCGGGCGCGGCGGTGCCGACAAGAAACAGGTCCAGCACATGGTTCGGGCGCTGCTCCGGACCGACGCGCCGTTCGGGGCCGACGCCGCCGATGCGCTGGCCGTCGCGCTGTGTCACCACCACTCGCAGCAGACCGCCAGGCGGTTGCCCAAAGGAGTCGTGTTCCGATGATCGCCAGGCTTTCCGGCACGCTGATCGAGCGCCATCCGCCCAATCTCGTCATCGACGTCGGCGGCGTCGGCTACGAAGTCGAGGCGCCGATGAGCGTGTTCGACCGCCTGCCCGAGACCGGTCAGCCGTGCACGCTGCTGATCCACCAGGTCGTGCGGGAAGACGCGCACTTGCTGTTCGGGTTCTCGACCGGGTCGGATCGCGACTTGTTCCGGACGCTGCTGAAGATCTCGGGCGTCGGGCCGAAGGTGGCGCTGGCGATCCTGTCGAGCGTCTCGGCGGCCGATTTCGCGCTGATGGTCGAGTCCGGCGACAGCCAGTCGTTGACCCGCCTGCCGGGTATCGGCAAGAAGACCGCCGAGCGCCTGATCCTCGAAATGAGAAGCCGGCTGGACGGCATCGATCTGTCGGCCGGCAGCACCTCGGGCGCCTCGTCCGGCGCCCGGGACGCAGCCTCCGAGGCCCGCGACGGCCTGGTCGCGCTCGGCTATTCGGCTGCCGAGGCACTGAAGATGGTCAAGGGCGCGGCCGAAGAGGGCGCCAGCGCCGAGGCCATCATCCGGTCGGCGCTGAAGCGCCGGATGCAGCGCTGAGCGGGATCGAGGAGTCCGTCTCCGCGATTCGCGTGAAGCACGGGGCGGGCGCTGGCGGGTGCGCCGGACGATGCCTGCTCGTTCCAGTTCAGCAGCAACGCGCCCGGATCCCGCAAGGGTTCCGGCGTAGCGGTGCCGTTCGGCGGGTCGGACCCGGCGACGGACGCATCCCCGTGCGCCGTGCTCACCCGCTTTTCGCGCGCGGCACCACCAGCACGTCGCGCCGGCTGGTGGCCAGGATGTCGAGGGCCGTGCTGCCGATCAGCATTCGGCCCGCGCCGCTGCCGGCGCCGGCGCCGATCACCACCAGGTCGGCACCCAACTCCATTGCGACCTGCTTCAGTTCGGCGACGATCGAATCGCTCGAATGCCTCGCGATCCGCTGGACTCGGCCCACGTCGAGATCGTCCAGGAACGCAGCCAGCTCCTTCGCGGCGTGCTCCTGTTCTTCGCCGAGGTAGCGACGAATATCGGATTGGCTCGCTGAACCCATCGCGATGGATCCGGCCGCCGGTGCATCGAAGATGTAGGCCGCCGATAGCACCGCGTCGCGAGTCAGCCCCAGCGCAACCGTCGCTTGCAGTGCGAATGCAGACTCCGACGACAGGTTGATCGCTGCCAGCAGGTGAGCATAGGGCCGCTCGACCTCGGTATTGACCATCAGGACCGGAATTCCACTGCGCCGGATCGCCCGCTCCGCGGTCGTGCCGACGAAGGCGTCTTGGAGCAGTCTTCGTCGATACGCGCCGAGAATCAGCAGCTTCGGCGCCAGCGTTTCGATCGCGGCCGCGATGCCCTGGAAGGCTTCGCCTTGGACCAGGTGGGTCCGCGCCCGGATTTCGAAACGGTCGAGCAGATTGCCGCGCTGTTCTTCCAGCAGGTCCCGGCTCAGCCCGCTTTCGGCGGCGACCAGCGCGTCGGGTCGATCCGGGTCGACGACATGAACGATGTCCAGCTTCGCCCCGGTATCCCGTGCCAGGAGCGCAGCCCGCCGCAGCGCCGCGTCCGCGCGGCGCGAGAAGTCGGTGGCCACGAGAATGCTGCGCATGATCTGTGCTTCGTTTACGGAGGGTTGCTATGATAACGCGAATCATTCCGCAAATCACAGGCGCAGGTCGAGTCGGGGCACCGGATGCTGGATCTCATCGTTCACTCGGTTTTCGGGGAAGTCGCCATCCTGCTGGCCATGGCGGCGGGCGTGGGTTTCATCGGCCTGGCGCTCCGGCAACCGTTGATCGTGAGCTTCATCGCCGTCGGCCTGCTGGCGGGACCGTCCGTGCTCGACGTGGTTCGATCGGACGAGCAGATCGACTTCCTGGCCGAACTCGGCATCGCCGTGCTGCTGTTCCTGGTCGGGATGAAGCTCGATGTCAAGCTGATCCGGTCTCTTGGATCCGTGGCCTTGACGACCGGCCTGGGCCAGGTCGCGTTTACCGCGGTGTTCGGCTTCCTGATCGGCCTGGCGCTGGGGCTGGAACCGGTGGCCAGCCTCTACGTCGCGATTGCGTTGACGTTCTCAAGCACCATCATCATCGTCAAGCTGTTGTCCGACAAGCGCGAGATCGATTCGCTGTACGGCCAGATCGCGCTTGGATTCCTCATCGTTCAGGATCTGGTCGTGGTCTTCTCCATGATCGTGTTGTCAACCATCGGCATGGGCGGCGGCGACGGCGCCGGCGGCGGACGCATTCTGTCGGTGCTGGTCACGGCGCTCGGAATGCTGGTGCTGGTGGTCCTGTTCGTCCGCTATCTGGCCGACCCACTGACCCGTCGACTGGCCCGGGCGCCGGAGTTGCTCGTGGTCTTCGCCATCGCGCTGGCCGGAATCTTCGCGGCCACCGCCGATGCCGCCGGGCTCGGCAAGGAGCTGGGCGGCCTGCTCGCCGGGGTGGCGCTGGCGTCGACGCCGTACCGCGAGACCATCGCGTCCCGGCTCGCGCCACTGCGCGATTTTCTTCTGCTGTTCTTCTTCATCGCGCTCGGATCCAGCCTCGAGCTGACCGAACTCGGAGAGCACCTGGGCGCTGCGCTGATCTTTTCGCTGTTCGTGCTGATCGGCAATCCGCTCATCGTCCTGGCCATCATGGGCGCCATGGGCTATCGCGCGCGAACCGGATTCCTGGCCGGGCTGACGGTCGCGCAGATCAGCGAGTTTTCCCTGATCTTCGTGGCCATGGGCGTGTCGCTGGGTCATCTCGGACAGGACATGCTCGGGCTGGTCACGCTGGTCGGGCTGGTGACGATCGCGCTGTCGACTTACATGATCACGTACTCGCATCGGCTGCTGGAATGGTGCGAACCGTTCCTGGGGATCTTCGAGCGTCGCGGTTCGCCGCGAGAATCGGGCGGCAACTCGGAACTCCGTTCTTCGGATTCCATCCAGATCGTCATTTTCGGTCTGGGCCGATTCGGCACGGCAATCGGCCAGCGGCTGCACCGTCGCGGTGTGCGCGTGCTCGGCGTCGACTTCAACCCGCTTGCGGTGGCTCGCTGGCGAGGTCTCGGACTGCCGGCGGTGCATGGCGATGCCGGCGACGCGGAGCGCGTCGGATCGTTGCCCCTGGGGTCGGCCAAATGGGTCGTTTCGACGATCCCGATTCATGCCGTTGGCCTTCAGCACGAGGAACCGCGCCTGAGCCTGATCCAGACGCTCAAGACCGTCGTTCCCCGCCTCAGGATCGCGGCCACATCGCACTCGGTCGCCGAAGCGGAGTCGCTTCACGCGGCCGGCGCCGATATGGTGCTCGAGCCGTTTCAGGATGCAGCCGATCGCGCCATCGAACTGCTCGGCGAAGCGCGTGAGCCGGAGCGCATCGAGTCGCCGCCGCTCCCTTCCGAAGCGCCAGACTAGGACGCCGTTCCAGTTTGCGACGACGTGCATCGCCGGCATTTCGGCGATTGCGTTCGCGGCGATTGTTGTGACGAATTTCGTGACGATTGTTGTGGCAATCGTTGGGGGTGATCGGCCGGGAGACGCCGGCCAGCAGCGCGCACGCCCCGACCGGTTGGCGTCGCCGCTCTGGTGAATCCTGCGCGCCGGACCCACATTATCGATCCGTTCGAGATTGCCGCCAGGCAAGGAGCCCGACATGAAACGCATACTCGGTGTCCACGCCGCGCCGCAGCGGCACTGGGTCGGCGACGGCTTTCCGGTGCGCTCGTTGTTTACCTACAACGCTCACGGCGCGCTGGTCAGTCCGTTCCTGCTGCTCGACCACGCCGGTCCGATGCACTTCGAGCCCGCGGAGCGGCCCAGAGGCGTCGGCGAGCACCCGCATCGGGGCTTCGAGACGGTCACGATCGTCTATTCCGGCGAAGTCGAGCACCGCGACTCGGCCGGCGGCGGCGGACGGATCGGCCCGGGCGACGTGCAGTGGATGACCGCCGGCAGCGGCCTGGTGCACGACGAATTCCACTCGCACGAGTTCACGCGCCGCGGCGGCGAGTTGGAAATGGTCCAGCTCTGGGTCAATCTGCCGGCCGAGCACAAGATGACTGATCCGGCCTACCAGCCGATTCTGGCCACCGAGATCCCGAACGTCGATCTTGCGAACAACGCCGGCACGCTCCGCGTCATCGCCGGCGACCTCGATGATCATCGAGGTCCGGCCCGGACCCACACGCCGATGCAGGTCTGGGACCTTCGCCTGAACCGGGACGGCAAGGCCCGCCTCGAGCTGCCGCAGGGCTGGAACACGCTGATTGTCGTGCTGCACGGCACCGTCGAAATCAACGGCGAGGCGGTCGCAAGCGAGGGTCAGTGGGTACAGCTGGCCCGCGAAGGCGAAGGCGTGACGCTCGAATCCAATAACGACTCCGCGTTGCTGGTGTTGTCGGGTCAACCCATCGATGAACCGATCGCCGGCCACGGCCCGTTCGTCATGAACTCCACGGCCGAGATCCACGAAGCCATCCGGGACTTCAACAGCGGGCGGTTCGGGCGGCTCTAGACCGTGGGCAGGCGGGACGGGATGACCGCTGCGCCAATCGGCAACGATGGGACGGAGCGCGACGATCGGATCCGACCCGACAGCGAAGGGCGCCGATGCGTAGTGGCGCTCGTTGAGGAATCCGAGTGGTCCGGTTTGCGATCGGTCCATCGGATCGGAGCCCGCAAAGCACGACGTGCCATCAACGCTGCGCCGTCAGAAGCCGCGCCACGATCCGCGGCGATTTCCGGCTGCAGCCATGCTCCGTAACGAGTGATCCAGGTCTCGTCGGATTCCTCGGACAAGCTCGGGGTTATTCGAAGCCATCCGAAAACACGATCTCGACGTCGCTGAGACGCGCCAGGCCCGTGAGCTGGCTGAGGAAGTTGGGCAGCAAAGCGTCAACGACGGTGCCGACCAGCGTCAAGTCACTCGAGCCGGCGACAACCGCACGCGCTTCATCGCTACTGCCGAGGAAATCAACAACGGTGCTCGATCCATCGACGCTGAAATCGGCGATTGGCTGGCCGTTGAGATCGAGGCCGAGAATGGCGAAATCGGCGTTGGTTGCCGTGGTGGAGGTGCCGGAAAAACCAGCCAAGATCAACTGCCCCTGCCACAACACCACGTCGGTGGCCTCGTCGCGTGAACCGGCGGAGAGGTCGAAGGTGGCCGTCCCCGCGCTACCGAATCCAGCCTCAAGCTGACCCGCAGCGGTGAACATCGCCGCAGCAAAGTCCGCCGTCAGCGTCGACGAACCGGTCCGGCTGCTGCCGGCGGCCACGATTCGCTCGCCCTGTCCGTTCCAGTTCGGCACCTTCAACAGCGCCTCGAGGGTGTCGATTTCGCCCGCAAAATCGAGCGTGACGATGCCATTGGTGCCGAATCCGCTCAGGCTGCTGCCGTCGGAATCGAATCCGGCCATGACAAAATCGGAGCTGGCCGAGCCGCCGATCACGATCGTCCCGTCCTGCAAAGTGGTGATCGCGGAATTGAATTCGAAAGTAGCGCCCGAGTCGGCGCGCGCGATTCCGGCGTCGCCAAAGCTGGTGTCCAGCGTGCCGTCGGCAAGCAGACGAACCACCACGAGGTCACCGTTGCCGCCGCTGTTGAAGAACTGTCCGTCTCCGGCGACCAGGATCTTGCCGTCGGAAAGCAAGTGCACGGCCCGGGCCGCGTCGCTGGAGCCGTCCAGGTCCAGCATCACCTTGCCATTGCTACCAAAATCCGTGTCCAGGCTGCCGTCGGGCATGAAGCGGGCGATGCCGAAGTTGGTGCCCTGCGTCGACCCGGATGATTTCACCGCGCCGACGGCAACGATCCGACCATCCGGTTGAATCGCTATGGCTTCCACGGTGTCTTCGTCGTTTTCGAAGTCGAGCCGCGCGACGCCCCCGTCACCGAAACCCGGGTCCGGCTCGCCGTCGCCACCGGTGCCGATCAAGCCGAAGTCGCGAGCACTGAAGCTAGGGCCGGACCAGAATGCTGCAATGATGCCGCCACCCGCACGCGCTGCGGCATCCTTGACGACGGTACGCGTCGGTCCGGTAAGGCCGAGATCGAGCACGCCGGCATCCGCGAAGCCCGGATCGAGATTGCCATTGGACAGCAGTCGCAGCAGTCCGATGTTGTTCGTCTCGCTCTGCACTGCCGATCTGGCGCTACCGCCAACGAGGATCTCGCCCTGGTGCATGGCCAGAGAGAACGCGGAATCGACCAGGCCGTTGAAATCGAACTGCACCTGGCCGGAATTGCCGAAGCTTGTCACCGGATCGCCATTGTTGTCGTAGCGCAAGATCACGAAATCGCCCAGATCCTGCGATGTGGCCGCGAGCAGCAGATCCGTGCCGACGAGCATCAGGTCTGTGACCAGGTCAGAGGACTCGCTGACGATCTGTGTTTCGACCAGGCCCGCCGCCCCGAAGCCGCTGTCCACGCTGCCGTCGGCGTTGAGTCGTACGACGGCAAGATTCAGCCCCTGCACCGGGCGCTCGATCCAGCCGCCCAGCACAATCTGACCGGTAGCCGTCAGCGCGCCGCTGCGCGCCTCCATTTCGTCGGCGGTGGTAGCGACCAATGCCGCTCCGTTGACGCCGAAGCCGGTGTCGATACTCAGGTCGGTTTCATAGCGCACGGCAATCATGCGCGCAGCGCCGAAGGTCCGGGACAGCCCGACGCATATGATGCGACCGTCGGGTTGCACCAGCACGTCCTCACACCATTCGGCGTTACCGGCAACCAGCTTGGTGAATCGCTGGTGCAGCACCTGGCCGACGCTGTCGAAGATTGCCACCGCCAGACCCGAACCGACAGCCGGATCAAAAGCCCGTCCGGCCGCAACAACGTCGCCATTGCTGTCGATCGCCAGCGCGTTGAGGTCGTCGGTTTCGCCAAACCAGACCAGCTCCTGCTCTCCATTGCTACCGAAAGCGGAATCAACGCTTCCATCGTCAAGCAGTCTGGTCAGCCGCCAGGTATCCACGCCCGAGGCATCCGTGCTGGTGCCGGCGACCACGATGCCGCCATCGGTTTGCACGACGACGGCAGCCGCCGTGAAGCCCAGGAACACGATTCCGCCATCGCCGAAATCGGAATCCGGAGTGCCGTCGGCCAATAGTCGACCCACGCCCGACGAACCGGCTCCGTTGAAGACGAAAACAGCGCGGTCGGATGCGTCCACGCGCATGTCCACGACGCGCTCATCGTTCGGCCCCTGTCCCTGCAGGGCGACCCGACCGTCGACGCCGAAAGACTGTTGCAGACCGAGTTGTGCGGTAACGGGGCTGGCCCAGTAGAAAACGAAGGCAATCGCCAGGGTCAATAACGGCTTCATCCAATGCTCCAGTTTGGCTCTTCTCCATGAAAGCGGGCTCGGGCGCATTTTCGTATCAGAAATTCGGTGCAAGGCGGGCTGCGGCTCCCGCATTGCGTCGTGACTCACGGCTGCAGAACTGCTGGATAACCCTGCAGTTTCCGGCGCATCCGGTGATTTACGGAAAATGGATACCCCTCGCGCGGGCAGCGTGTGTCGGCGATGGTTGCGCTGGCCCGTCGGGGCTTCGGGTCGAACTCGTTTCGATGCCGGCAAATCCGAACACCGCAGCCTCGAGTCTGCCGCCGCTCTGTATCGGCGCGTGGTTGACCACGAGCTTCGGGTTGCCGACGCAAGGAAATACCTGCGCATCGTCGCGCGAATTCGTTGCGTCACCGAACTGGAAGACGGTGCGACTCGAACACTCCGTTGGAATTTGATTGAAACAGGCGGCAGCAAGGCGGCTCGCGGAGACGCAATCCGTAAGAATTTTCCTACATAAATTCGGTGAATTTCCTATTCAGAAGGGGTGGCGTTTGAGTCAATATCGAGACTCCTTTGGTGTGGCTAATTTAGTAGGGAAAAATCACATGCGAAACAATGTCAAGATCCACAAGTCCCGGCGCAATGTCATCGCAGCCGCAGCGCTCGCGATCCTGACGGTCGGTTCCGGAAGCTCCTTTGCAAGTTCTCAGGCCTGGTGGATGCTGTGCGACTGGTGCGATACGTATTCCGAGTTCCGGCAGCAGGCGTTTGAAGCGCCGGGTACCTTTTCGCCGATCTACGTCACCAATCGGGAAACCAACGAGACCCGCAAATTCGACCGGGAATTCTATGTTGAAGATATCGGGGGCGGTCGTTTATCGCAGACGGTTGTGGTCTCCAACGCCACCTTATCAGTCGCCGAAGAGGCGGCATTCGAAGAGGCTGTCGAGGGTGCAAGCGTTATCCAGTGGCCGATTCAGCGCGATGCGCTAGATGGGCTGAGGCCTGGCGTCGGGAGCGCGCGATCGGTCGCTGATGATCTTGAACGAGGCTCCGGAGGTATAAGTCTTCGACTTAGGCAAGCGATCAATTCCTATGCCGAGTTGAGAGGGCTGATTCCGGACGTGAAACAAGTCAATAGGGAGATTGGCGCCCAGGCTGACGGGAAGATCGCCGGTGCAGGTTTCAATTACGGCGAAGGGGTAACCATTCGAATTAAGGATCTTGTGCTGGATGTGATCTACGAAGACGGATCGAGGCTGACGACCACTCGGAATGGGGAGAGCGGTCAGTACGAAGGTTTGGAAGCGACGGATGCCGAGGGCACGAGTATCGCGTTGGACAGCGACGGCACGATCATCGCCAGCCGTTTCCCGCGCGACCGACCGATTTACTTTGGCGGAACCGCCGATCCGAACCGACTGGTCAGTATTTTCGATGGGATCGTCGGTACCGGCAACTGTAGCTATGAGGCCGAAACGGGCCGAATCAGGGTGACCTGCAGAAGGTAGCTCGA
>CAYPZP010000100.1:0-11130 GCA_964415285.1 uncultured Halomonas sp.
CGGTTCGGAGACCTCTGGCCGTGTCACATGCGAGCATTCAACGCGCTCCTGATCCAGTGCCGCAGCGCGGTCGACGGCGATCTCGACAAGGTGCTGATCCTCAGCATCATCGGTGAGCGCTCGTTCACGCCGCAGCGCGCCGCCGGGATTAACTATGACCAGTTCCTCGGGGGGCGGCGCGGAAAAGGCGCGATGAAGCGCATCAACGTCCAGTCGGTCGCCGATTACTCGGGCATCCCCCGCGAAACGGTCCGCCGCAAGGTCGAGCAGCTGATCGCGCGCGGCTGGATCGCGCGCGATGCCGGCGGTTCGCTGTTCATCGAAGCTCGCGCGGCCGAAGAACTCGGACCGGTCACCGAAGGCACTTTCGAGTATCTCGCCATCGTCGGCGCGCGACTCGTCGAGCTCCTGCAATCGGAGCGATCCTCGGCGAACCAGGACGAGCCGATCGATCGACGAACGCTGCGCTGACCCCGATCCCGGCCACTCGTGTACCCCGTCGTTCATCCTGTAACTTTCAGCGAGTCGGAGAGCGCTTCGCTGCAGGGCAACGCTCGCCGGGCATGCCGGTTGCCTTTCCAAGAGCGCTGACGCCGCAGATGAGCGCACTCCGGCTCGGCCTACGGGATTATGACTGGGTCGACAACTCGGCGTTGCGAACCCTCCACAGGGCTGGCCATTCACCGCGGCTCGCGCCTTGATCTGTCGACTCAGTCACACTCTGAATGTCACAGGATGAACGACGGGGTACACTCGATCGACCGACCGTCATCAGGATCGGGCAAAATGCCCCCAACGGCCATTCAACGAGGTTCAGACATGACATCTAAGAACTTGCTTGCAAGCCTGATCGTCGCGGCGGTCGTGCTGCTGCTGGGCGGCTGTGCCGCGACGCCGAACGTGCATACGCATACGATGCCCAGCGTCGATTTCACCCGCTACCAGACCTTCGGCTGGCCGGACGAGGTCGGCACCGACCGGGGCGGCTACGAGACCAGCTTTACCCAGTACTTCAAGCAAGCCGCTCGCCGCGAAATGGAAGCGCTGGGCTATCGCTACGTCGAGGAAAACCCGGACCTGCTGGTGAATTTCTATACCCACGTCGAGGACAAGGAGTCGGTCCGTACGCGAACGCAGCCGATCATGGCCACCGGCTACTACGGCTACCGGTACGGCATGTACGGCGCCTGGCCGGTCTACACCACCGAGGTCGATACCTTCCAGTACAAGTACGGCACCGCCAATGTCGACCTTGTCGACGCCGAACAGATGCGCCTGATCTGGGAGGGGCGGATCGAGGGGCGCCTGACGGAAGAGTCGCTGATCGACCCGCGGGCCTCGATTTCCGACGCGCTCGCAAGGATCTTCGAGCGGTTCCCGACCCGGGTCACGGGCGGCTGAAGCCCGCCCGGTTCCGGACCATCGGTCGCGCACGCCGCGGCAGGCCCGGACCAGGCTTGGGCCATTCGAGCCAAGGGTAACCGATGCTCGCTTTCCTCCTGTCGCTCGCGCTGCTGCTGCAGGCGGCTGTGCAGTCCCAGCCGCCCTCCGATGCGGCCGCCGTCAACTCCGAACCAACCGTCGCCGCTGAACGGCTGGTCGATGAAGGAGTCGCGCTCGTCGGGCCGGACTGGCGAGTCGACAGCCCGGTCCCGGTTCGCGGTTTCCTCGGCCAGTTCACGATCCGGAGCCGCTGGGGACCGATCGAGGCCCAGGGTCGTGCGCTGCTCGAGATCCGGATTCGAGAACTCGAAGCACTGGAAAAACTGGACGACCTGAGCAGCACGCGCGTGTTCGCCGACGCCATCGCGTCTTCGGCAATGGCGACCGGAGCAGCCGTCGGCCGGGTCGTGACCCGACCGGTCGAAACGATCAAGGGCGTTCCGACCGGCATTGGGCGCCTGATCCGCCGCACCGCCTCGAGCGCAAGAAAGCTGGCGGTGACGGTCGGCGATACCGCCCGTCGAGCGGTCGACGACACCCCCGACGAAGAGCCCGCAGACGGCGTCGACCGGGCAAAGGATTTCGCCAACGAGCTTGCCGGCGTCAACCGCGCGCGTCGCCAACTGGCGCGGGAAATCGGCATCGATCCCTACACCGGTAATCCGCTGATCCAGCAGCGCCTGGAGAAGCTGGCCTGGGCCTCGGTCGCCGGCGGTATATCGATGGACCTGGTGATGGGCCAGCTCGGAGGAAGTGCCGTCGAGATGATTTCCGCCTCGCGCAAGATCGACGGCCTGGTCTGGGACCTTCCGCCGGACGACATTCGCCGCCGGCTGGAGGCCCGGCTGGTCGAGCGAGGCGTCGAGCCCGCAACGGCCAGGGATTTCCTGGGCAATCGTGCGTTTACGCCGACGCTGGAAGTGGAATTCGTCGAAGCACTGGAGGCGCTGAATCCGCCCTCCGGGGAACGCGAACTCCTGCTGATGGCGCAAACGATCCAGGGCGAAGTGCACGCGCGCTTTCTGATTCAACAGCTCCGCATGCTTGCCAGGCACATCCCCGAATCGAATCCGGTTGACGAGCTGATCGCCTTCGATTCATCCGTCGGCGCGATCAGCCGCGACGGAGACCTCTGGATCATGTTGCCCGTCGACTATCTTTCATGGACCGAGTCGACCCGCATGGTCGCCGAAACCGAAAGCGGGCCCTCTTCAAGGCTGATCGTATCGGGTCGTGTGGAACAATCGGCGCAGGCATCGCTGGAGCGAGCCGGCTGGCAGGTGACCTCGGAGGCCGGCGTAGCGGACTGACGCCGGTTGTCGGGCGTAGCGGGGCATCGGACCCAGTTGGCGCTCGCTGGACAAGCATTGTGAACCGAGCCGACGCTCGCGGCGAAGGGCCGGCCGCGGGCGGGTTTCACCCCGATTCGTCGCCGACCGGTCCGACCATGCGGATATCCAGCGGCCGGCTGGTATCGAGGTGCACGTCGCGCTGCGGGAACGCGATGACGATGCCGGCCTCGCGCAGCTTGCGGTCGATCGCCAGGTGCAGGTCGGTTCGAACCGACAGCCGTTCGCCGATCGCCGAGACATAGCAGCGCAGGCCCAGATTCAGCGTGTTGTCGCCAAACGACTCGAACGTCACCATGGGCGGCGGCTCGTCGAGCACGGCCGGATGTTCGAGCGCAGCGTCGCGGATCAGCCCCAGCGCCTTCTCGGTCTCGCTGCCGTAGGCGATGCCGACGATGAAGAAAATCCGGGTCACTTCGTCGGAAAGCGACCAGTTCACAACCCGCGCTGTAATGAATTCCTTGTTCGGTACGATCAATTCCTGTTCGTCCCAGTTACGGATCGTGGTTGCCCGAATCCGGATGCGGGTGACCGTGCCGCTGGCATCGCCCACGGTCACGACGTCACCGACGCGCACCGGCCGCTCGATCAGGATGATCAGGCCGCTGATGAAATTGGCCACGATTTCCTGTAGCCCGAAGCCGATGCCGACACCCAGTGCGGCCACCAGCCACTGCAGCTTGGACCAGTTGATGCCGATCATCGACAGCGCCAGTCCGAGGCCGATGAGCACGATGCCGTAGCGCGTCAGCGTCGCGAACGCCAGCCGGCTTCCCGAAGCGGCGACGCGGCGGTGGCGAAGTACGATTTCCACCAGCGCCGGCAGGCTGCGCGCCGCAGCGAAGGTCAATGCAGCAATCAGAACCGCCACCAGCACGTCGGCGGCGGTCACGCGCCGAAGCGTGTCGACACCGTCGATCGACTGCGTGTATTCCCACAGCCCGATGCCGTCGAGCGTGAACAACGCCGGCAGCGCCGGCGCCCAGATCGCGGCAATGCCGATCAACCCGCCGATCGACAGCGCCACATTGACCAGCGTTCGGCTGTCGGCATCCAGAGATGCGACATCGACCGCCGGTTCGCCGGGCATCGCGGCCCCGGGCGCTTCAGCCGCATCGCTGGCGCCGTCCGACTGGTGCACCGCTTCTCTGCGGGCCAGCGCCTCGCGCAGCAGCAATCGTCGACGTATCACCAGCAGCCAGCGCTCGATCAGACCGTGTACCAGTACCAGCCCCAGCACCAGCAGCAGCGTGACCATCAACCGGTCCAGCAGCATGCCGGCCGAGTACATGAAACCGGAAATCGCGACGACGCCCAGGGCGACCGGCACCGCCAGCGCGGCGACCAGCCATAGCCAGGGCAAGCGGAGCAGCGGCCGATCGCGCGCCCGACGACGAAGTCCTTCCAGAATTCCGGTATGCGGCGTCAACAGCTGTCGCAGGAAGCGGAAGACGCCGACGACGATCACCAGGAACAGCGTCTGGGTCAACGCGACCGATGCGTCGCGCTCCAGGAAGCGCAGCGATACGAGCAGAACGAACGAGGGCACCAGCAGCGTCAGATTCAACAGGCCCAGTTCCCTGCGCAGGCGAACGAGACCGTCGGCATTCCAGCGGAAGTGCAACGCCGCGACGCCGTCGCGATGGCAGATCCAGCGAACCACCAGCAGTAAGAACAACAGCGGTGCGACCTGCACAAGCGCCCAGCCGATCGCCGCCGAATCCGGTCCGGCTGCATCGCCGTGAATCAGCTGACTGCCGGTCAACAGTACGAACAACGGCCATGGCGCGGCCAGCGCCAGCGTCAGCCCCATGGCCTGTAGCGTTGCCTCGAATCGATCCTCCGACGGCTTGCCGACCTTTGCAGCGGACAGTTTGAGCAGGAGCGCAAGCCTGGAGCGCATCCAGATACCGACCAGAACGATCAGCCAGGCAACAATCTGGACCGGCGAAGTCAGGCTCTGGCGGGCGAGTACCCGCAGCGCTTCGGCCCAACGTCCGGGCGAAAGCGCCGACGCCAGCTCTTCAGGAAGACTTAGCAGCTTGGCCGGCGTCAGAACGGACTCGTTACGGACCCAGAGCAGCTCACTGGAAAGGAAATTGCGGAATTCTTCGGTCGCCCGACGCAGCTGCTGCTCGACCAACTCCAGTTCGGTGACCGCACCGAGAAAATCCTTGTTGACGGAGATGAGCTGTCGAACCAGGTCGGCGCGCGCTCGAATCAGGCCGTCAAGTGCGTCGCGCGATAGCTCGGCAGCGTCGGACGGCAAGGCCTCGATCAACTCGGAGCGGCGCGCGTCGGTCGCCTCCCAGAACTCGAGATCCTCGTCCAGCTGCAGGCCGCGCAGCCCGGCATCAGCAATCCGTTTCTCTCGATCTCTGGAAGCTCGCCCGTACTCGGCCGAGCTCGGCAGTTCGCGCTGCTCGGCGGCAAGGAACCGGCCCAGTGCCGGGCTGAGGCCGGCGACTTCGACTTTCTCCCGCGCGCTCTCGAACCGGCGTCGAAGCGATTCAAGCTCATGCTGCGCCTCGGCACGCTGCCGCGAAGTGTGCTGGACGTCCTCGGTCAGCCCGGATAGCTCGTTGCCGAGCTCGGCGTTGCCCTCGACGAGTCGGCGAATCTCCGGCACGCCGCTTCCGGCGTCCAGGCCCAGACCTTCCGACTCCGAAAAAGTCCGCGCGATCTCGACTCGCCGACGCTCGGTCAGTGCCGCTCGCACGGCCTCCACGCGCGCACGCGACCGGGTCAGCTCGCGAGTGATTTCATCGCGTCGCGCCTCCAGCAACGCGACCCGCACGGGCTGGCTGAGCAGCTCCTGCTCAAGCATCCGGATTTCCGCATCCAGCGCATCCAGGTGCGCGCGGTCGGCAACCTGGCGCGCCACCGCGACCGGATCAGCCAGGTCGGGTGGCGGCGCCGCGGCCAGGTTGCCGGCAAGCTCTCGTTGTTCTGCAGCGGCCTCGACAAGACGTCGCTGGGCTTCGGCCGGGCGCTGGCGTTGCGCAATCAGCTCGTCTCCGATGCGTTCCAGTGCCTGCGCATCGGCATCGCGTTGCGCGCGCTCCAGCGCCAGCTGTTGTTCGATCTCGCTGATCGGAACATCGGCATCGAAGGAAATGCCGATATCAGCGGGCGCCGGCTCCTGCAGGCGCTGCCGGATGAGCGCCTGCTGCTGCGGGGCTTCGGTCCGCGCCTGCTCGTAGGACCGCGCCCGGGACTCGAATGCCGCCGACCGCTCGAGTTCGTTCTGGGCCCGTCGATACAGGGCCAGTGCAGCATCGCGCTGCGCCGGATCGAGCGCGTCCGAGGACTCCAATTCGGCAATCCCGGCCTGAACCGAAGCGATGTCGAGAGACTGCGCAGCAACCGGGGGAGCGGCCAGGAAAAAGCACAGCAAGAGCGCCAACAACGGCCCAACGAACCCGGCCGGCGCGCCGTCTTCAGCCGGACTTCGCTGCCGTACCGATCGGCGGCCGAACCGGCGTATTTCAGCCGCTTCAGCCGGCATGACCTTCCGCGACGCTCGGTTCGGCACGGATTCCGAACAGCAGCGAATACAACAGCGGCACGACCAGCAGCGTCAGCAACGTGGCGAACGCCAGCCCGAACATGATCGTGACCGCCATGCTCTTGAAGAACGGGTCGAGCAGCAGCGGCGCGACGCCGAGAATCGTGGTCAGCGCGCCGAGAAACACCGGCAGTGCTCGACTGGAGGCGGCGTCCAGCACCGCCTGGAAGCCCGGTTTGCCGTCCCGGATCTGCGAATCGGCCTCGTCGACCAGCACGATGGAATTCTTGACCAGCATGCCGATCAGGCTCAGGAAACCGAGGATCGCCATGAACTCGAACGGCGTCTGGAACAGCAGCAGGCCGATAGTCACGCCGACCAGCGCCAGTGGCGCGGTCAGCCAGATCACCAGCGGCTGGCGGAAGGCGTTGAACATCACGACCACCGCCAGGATCATCGCCGTGAAACCGAACGGCGCCGAGGCGGCCAGCCCGGCGTTGGCTTCGGTCGATGCCTTGTATTCGCCGTGCCATTCGAGCGCATAGCCGGGCGGCAGTTCGATCGCTTCGACCTGCGGCCGCAAGCGCTCGAACACCGGGCCGGCCAGCACGCCGGGCACCGGGTCGGTCTGGGCCTTGATCGTCGGGAAGCGGTCGATTCGGCGAATGATGGAATCGGTCCACTCGACCCGAACGTCCTCAACCAGCTGACCGACGGGCAGATAACGCTGCGCGGTCGGGCTGTAGACCGGCACGTTGTCCAGGTCCGAAGGACCGGCTCGCTCGGCTTCCGGCGCGCGCGCGATGATCGGCAGCAGGTCGTCGCCCTCGCGGTAGACGCCGATGCGCTCGCCGGTGTAGCTGCGGTTCAGCGCCGCGCTGATGTCGATGCTCTGCACACCGGCCCGCTGGGCCGCCACCGGGTCGATCACCGGCCGCAGCACCGGGACGCGCTGGCGCCAATCGTCCTGTACCGCCATGGTTTCCGGGTCGGAGGCGAAGATGCCCTTGGCTTCGTCGGCCAGCCGACGCAGCACGTCCGGGTCGGGACCGCGGAACGCCGCCTCGATCTTCTTGCCGCCGCCGCGACCGAGCATGAATTTCCAGGCCTTGATCTCGGCATCCGGATGGCGAAGCGGCAACGCCTCCTGCAGACTGGCCACGAGTCCCGGGATCACCGCGGCGTCGTCGACGTCGATCAGCAATTGCGCGTAGCTGCTGTTCGGGTCCTCGGGCACGTAGGTGAGCATGAAGCGAAGCGCGCCCTGACCGATGAACGTGCTCACGTGGCTCACGCCGGGCTGTTCCAGCACGTACGCCTCGGCTCGACTCGCCTCCTCGGCGGTAATCTCGATATCGGTGCCCTGGGGAAGATACAGATCGACGACGAACTGCGGCCGCGCCGATTCGGGCATGAAGCCGGGCGGCACGTAGCCGAAGCCGACCACGGCGGCGGCCAGCAAAGCCACCAGCGCCAGGCTGGACAGCGCGCGATGCCGGATGATTCCGCGCAGGATGGAACGATAGCGACCGAGCAGGCCGGACTCGCCGGACTGTGCCGCTTTTTTCTTCCTCGGCTTCAGGAAATGCACGCACATCAGCGGCGTGATGGTCACCGCCAGCAGCCAGCTCAGCAGCATCGAATACAGGATCACCCAGAACAGCGATCCGGCGTATTCACCCATCTCGGTCGGCGACAGTCCGATCGCGCTGAACGCCAGGATGCCGACCACGGTACCGCCGAGCAGCGGCCCGCTGGTGGCCTTGACCACATCGATCGCCGCCGGCTCCACCTTTTCGCCGCGCTCCAGGCGCACCAGGATGCCGTCGGTGACGACGATCGCGTTGTCGACCAGCATGCCCAGCGCGATGATCAGCGCGCCGAGCGAGATGCGCTGCATCGCGATGCCGTCGAGGTTCATCGCGATCAGGGTCCCGGCCACGGTCAGCAGCAGCACCGATCCCACGATCAGCCCGCTGCGCAGGCCCATGAACAGCACCAGCACGGCAATCACGATCGCCAGCGCGGCGACCAGGTTCTCGACGAAGCCCTGCACCGCTTGGCGCACCGAGTCGGACTGGATGGAGACCTCGTTGAGGCTCATGCCGATCGGGCGAATCGACTCCAGCTCGGCCAGGCGGGCGCGCACGTCATCGCCCATGGTCACGACATTGCCGCCGGCGACATTGGAGACGCCCAAGCCGATCGCCGGCTGACCGTCGAAGCGCACCAGCGCATTCGGCGGCTCGATCGCCGCGCGCCGGACCTCGGCGACGTCGCCGACAGTGATCACGCGCTCGCCGCCGGCAGAGCCCAGCGAGATACCGCGAATCGCCGCGACCGAATCGACTTGCCCGATCGGGGCGATTCGAACCCGCTGCGTGCCGGCCCGCGTATCGCCGGCCGGTTCAATCACGTTCTGGGCCTGCAGCGCCTGGTAGATCGTCGGCAAAGGAATCCCGAGCTGCGTGGCCCGTGATGCCGAGATCTCGACGAACACCGCCTCCTGCAGCGCGCCCATCTTGGCCACGCGCGCCACGCCGGGGACCAGCAGCAGCTCCTTTTCGAGCTGCTCGACGTAGTCGTCGATCTGCTCGAGCGTGTAGCCGTCGCCGGTCACGGCGTAGAACAGCGCGTAGACATCGGCGAAATCGTCGTTGACCACCGCCGGCCCGGCGCCGGGCGGCAGGCCGCGCTGGGCGTCGTTGACCTTGCGCCTTAGCTTGTCCCAGACCTGCTCCAATTCGTCGCGCGTGCCCGAAAACGGCATCGCGATCTCGACCTTGACCAGCGAGCTGCCGGTACGCGAGACCGACGTGATCTCGTCGACTTCCTGCAGTTGCTGGACTGCACTCTCGATCACGTCGGTGACTTCGTCGGCAACCTCGGCGGGCAGCGCGCCCGGATACGGCGTGCTGATGACCGCCTGCCGGATGATGAACTCCGGGTCCTCGAAACGCGCCAGCGACTGGTAGGAGAGGTAGCCGCCGGCCAGCAGCAGCGTGCACAGCACCCAGGCGATAGTGCGCTTGCGCAGCGTGTATTCGGCGAGATTCATGACCGGCGCTCCGGGTTAAAGGGCACGGACCTGCATCGCGTCGCGCAACTGGTTCACGCCGGCGGTGACCACGGTCTCCCCGGCCTGCAGGCCATCCAGCACGATCGCGCCGTCGGCCGTCAGGTCACCGACCTCGATCGCACGTCGCGCCACCCGGGAAGTGTCCGGATCGACCACCCACACGAACGAGGCCCCGTCGCTGCCGGCGAAGATCGCCTCCAGCGGCACCGTCAGCGCGGCGCGGCCCTCGCCCGTCGCGGCCTCGGGAAGAATCTCCGCCGCCATACCGGGCAGGATCGTCGCTTCCGGCGGCCGGGTCATCGACAACACGACTTCGTAGGTCTGGGTCTGCGGATCGGCTTCGGAAGAAAACGACGTCAGCTCGACCGGAAACGTTCGGCCGGGCAGCGCTTCGAACTGCGCCTGCGCGGCCACCCGCCGCGGCGCCTGCTGGACGATGCGTTCGGGCACGTGAATGACGATTTCGAGCTGGCTGAGATCCTGCAGGCTGACGATCGGCTCCTTGGCCTGCACGGAACGGAAATTCTCGACATAGCGCTTCGAGATCACGCCGTTGAAGGGGGCGACCAACCGGCTGTCCTCGAACTCCTTGCGCTCGGCCGCGTAGCGCGAGCGGGCGACTTCCATGGCGGTCCGCTTCTGGTCGACCTCGGCGCGCGCCACGGCTTGCGTCCGCTCCCAGATCTGGGCGACCCGTTCGTAATCAGTCTGCGCCTTTTCGAACTCGGCACGCGCAGCGGACAGGCGAATCTCGAACGGCTCCGGATCCACCGCGGCGATCAACTCGCCGGCCTGAACCGTTTCTCCCTCGTTGACGGGTAGTTCGACCAATTCGCCCGACACGTTGAACGCCAGTTCGGCACGCCGGACCGCCCGCACCCGCCCCGGAAATCGCAGTCCCGAATCGATGGCGCTCTCTCCGATCGTCTGCATCAGAACCGGCCGGACGACTTCGACCGGTTCCGGCGACGGGGCTTCACCGCAGCCGGCAACCAGTGCCGCAACGAGTGTGCCGAGTGCGACAGCGGCAGAACGCCTCTTCGATGGCTTGTTCATGCTCATGGACTCTGCTGAAAATGAATTTCCGTTGCGGCCTTCGGCGCCTGTGCCGGAGATTAGCATGCGCTCAGTTCAAGCTCGATCCAAAACCCCAGAATGGGCGGTTAGTGGGAAGCCCGCATCACGATTGCTCCAGGTCCGTGGCCTCGCGCTCGGCCATGGCTTCGTTGAAGTCTTCCCACGCGCCCTGGGCACGGCGGCTCGCTTCGGCCTTGCGGTCGGCCGCCTCCATCGCTTCGCTTTGCAGCTCCTCCAACCGCGCCGAGACGTTCTCTTCCACTTCACCGTCCGCGTGCCGCAGGCGGTGCTTGTATTCGAGCAGTTCATCGAGTGCCGCACGCTGGGCGCGGGCCGCTTCCCGGGCCCGTCTGCGCGCCGTTTCGAAGCGCTTCAGCGCAATGCCCTCATCCGACCATGGATCGACTTCGGGCAGTTCCTCGATATTGATGACCGGGTCCCGGTACTCCGGGTGATGCAGCAGGTCCAGCCGCGCGGCGTTGACCGCGGCAGCCGCCAGCAGCACGGTGATCACCAACAGCGGCAATCCGCCCACGATGGCCGCGGTCTGCAGTGTCTCCAGTCCGCCCAGGAACAGCAGCGTGGCCGGCATGAACGACAGCGCGAAGGCCCAGAACAGCCGGTTCCAGCGCATCGGCTCGGCCTCGATGTCGGACTGCACGACCGACGCCAGG
>CAYPZP010000101.1:0-11125 GCA_964415285.1 uncultured Halomonas sp.
GACCGACTCGGTGATACCGAACGGGAAGTCCGGGTGGTACATGCAAACGGCACCGTTGGTGGCCACCGGCATGGGCTCGTCGCAGGCATAGGTCGTGCCGGTGTCGGCAAGAAGGTTCTGGATACCGGTGGTCGAGCCGGAGCCGCCTTCCGGGTTACCGTCACCGAACTGGTACACGATGGCCCAGCTGGTGTCGTACAGCACCGCCTGGAAAGAGAACGTCGAGCCGTCGCCGCCGAAGTGCTCGACGCCGTTCCACTGGAACACGTAGCAGCCTTCGCCGAATACGGCGCCGCTCTGGCGCGGGCAGTTGGCGAAGTACTCGAACAGACCGTCGGCGGTGATCAGGTCATCCTGCAGCGGATAGTAGCGTGCGCCCCCGCCAGTGCTGGGCGTAGCCGGCAGCGGGCAATCGTTGCTGAGGTCCGGACCGGTATCGGTCGGGTCAGTGGCCAGGTAGCCGTTGGTGGTCATCGCGATATCGGTCACGGTCTCGCCGTAGAAGTCCAGCGACGGACCCGGCAGGCTGACCGCGGCGCCGGCGTCGTCGCCGGAGACTACCGAGGTGCCGCTGGCGGTGATGTCGATGAAGTTCGCAACGCACTGGTCGGTGGTGCTGTCGGCATAGACGTAGCCGAATGCATCGGGGCCGCCGGTCGGAGCCGGTGCGACGCCGCGCGTGCTCGGCACGTCGTCCGGGCCCTTGATTTCCTGAGCGAAGACCACGGAGGTCGCGGCGATCAGGGCAAACAACAGAAACTTTCTCATTTTTTCACTCCCTAATTTGAAGATCCCAGCACTCGTTTTCACAAACGCGCAGCGCCACGGCGAGTGACGGAAGTCACGCAGCTAACACGGTTTTAACCGATCACAACGGCAATTGCAAGGGCGACGGCGGATTTTCCCGGGGACAACCGGTCCAAACCGCCACATGGCAGGGTCACGATTTCGGTGGCCAGGGAACGAACGCCGAGGTGGTGCGCTGGTATTCGCGATAGGCGTCGCCGCGCGACTTGAGCGACTGCTTCTCGGTATAGGGAATTCCGGAGACGCGGTAGAGAAACAGCAGCATGACCAACGGGCCAAGCCACGCCACCCACTGCGACGGCGCGCCCATCGCGATCAGCGGGTAGGAAAACCAGTGCAGCCACTCGAAGAAGTAGTTCGGGTGCCGCGAATACCGCCACAGACCGACGTTGCAGACCCGGCCCTTGTTGTCGGGATCGGCCTTGAACGCGGCCAGCTGGCGGTCGGCGACCGACTCGCCGGCCAGCGAGATCGCCCACAACGCCACACCGGCGAACACCCAGGCGTCGATCGCCGGAGACGGATCGCTGGCCACGACCCAGGCCGGCAGCGCGAACAGCCAGGCGACCAGTGCCTGGACCAGGAAGAACCAGAAGAACCCGAAGTTCGCCTTGTCGCCCCAGTGCTCGCGCATCGACTGGTAGCGGCCGTCCTCGTCGTCGTGGCCCGTCAGCCGAACGAACAGGTGGCGGGCGAGACGGAACGACCAGGTACCGGCAACGAGCACGGCGAGCACGCGCTTTTCGACCGCGCCGTCGGCGAACAGCGCGTAGAAAACGGCCTGCAGGCCGATCAGCGCCGACCAGGCGAAATCGACCCAGTCGGCCCGCCTGGAGCCGAGCTGCCAGAACCACAGTCCGATCACGACGATGGCGCAGGCGATCGCAGTTGCAGCAAGGATCATGTGGCGAGTCTCTCCTGCCGGCCGTGGACGCGATGTCGTCGCCGGCAGCTCATGTTTGCATCGGCTCGCCGCGCTCAGGCCGAAGCGTCCAGCGGTCGGCCAGGCTGCGATCCCATTCGCGGATCAGCGGCAGGTCCGGCCGCTCGTCGGCGAGAAACACGCCGTCGTCGACGAAGTCGTAGAGCTCGGCCAGACTGCGGGTATGCAGGTCGTCGATCCGGCGATAGACCCGATCCGGCGTGATCTCGGTCGGCGACTTCAGCCCCATCGCCGCCAGCATCTCCAGCAGCGCATGAATCGTGGCGCGGTGGAAGCGGTAGACGCGCTCGGTCTTGCTCGGCACGTGCAGTCCCTTGACCAGCGCCGGGTTCTGGGTCGTGATACCGGTCGGGCAGGTGTTGTTGTTGCATCGAAGCGCCTGGATGCAGCCCAGTGCGAACATCATCGCGCGCGCCGAATTGCAGGCATCAGCGCCCAGCGCGAACGCACGAATCATGTGGAATGCGGTGAGCACCTTGCCGGAATAGACCACGCGCACCTTGTCGCGCAAGCCGGCGCCGGTCAACGAATTGTGCACGAACACCAGGCCGTCGCGGCCCGGCATGCCCAGCGAATTCGAGAACTCCAGCGGCGCGGCGCCGGTGCCGCCCTCACCGCCGTCGACGGTGACGAAATCCGGCGCGGTACCGACTTCGCGCATGGCCTTGCAGATCGCCAGCACGTCCGATCGACGACCGACGCAGAGCTTGATGCCGACCGGCTTGCCGCCCGACAATTCGCGCAGCCTGGCGATGAACTCGATCATCCCGGTCGGCGTCTCGAACGCCGAGTGCCACGGCGGCGACAGCGCGTCCTGGAATTGGGGCAGACCGCGCGCCTCGGCGATCTCGGGTGTCACCTTGGACGCCGGCAGGATGCCGCCGTGGCCCGGCTTGGCGCCCTGCGACAGCTTCAGCTCGATCATGCGCACCGACTCGTGGCCGGCCGTCTCGCGGAATCGCTTCGGGTCGAAACGCCCGTCGCGGCCGCGGCAACCGAAGTAGCCGGTGCCGATCTGCCAGACCAGATCGCCACCGGGCTCAAGATGGTACTTCGAAACACCGCCCTCGCCGGTGTTGTGAGCGAACCCGCCCTTCTTCGCGCCGCCGTTGAGCGCCAGCAGCGCCGCGTTCGAAAGCGAACCGAAGCTCATCGCCGAGATGTTGAGATGCGACGACAGATACGGCCGGGCGCAGTCCGGACCGCCGATCTCGACCCTCGGTTCCTCGTGCAGCTGCTCGACCGGCGCCAGCGAGTGCGCTGCGAACTCGTAACCGATCCGGTACAGGTCGCGCTGCGTGCCGAACGGCCGTGTTTCCAGCTCGCCCTTGGCGCGTTGGTACACCAGCGAGCGAAACTCGCGCTCGACCGGGTAGGCATCGAGGTTGGACTCGATCAGGTATTGCTGAATCTCCGGTCGAATGCCCTCGACCGCGTAGCGACCGTGGCCGATGATCGGGAAATTGCGCAGTACGGTGTGCTGTGTCTGCAGCGCGTCGCGCAAGCCCACCAGAAACAGCGGCACCAGCACCACCAGGCTCCACAACACCGGCGGCCAGACCAGCCAGACCAGTCCGACCAGGGCGAACAGCACGGCTGAAATGCCGAAGAACCAGATTCTGACCATCGGGCAGCCTCGCAAGGCGGATGCTGGAGATTGTATCAATCGACCGGTGCAAGACCCGAAAGCATGCAATCGGGTTTCGCCCCGCATCGCTGCGGCGCTGCCGGGCACCTGTACATTCCGGCGCAGCAGGCGCCCCTACGCGGATGTTGCGCTACTACGATCGACATCCGGAACGGGAATCTGCATACGGATACGGGTTCCGCGTCCGGTTGCCGAATCGAATCGGACCTGTCCTACCAATGTGGCGACGCGGGTACGAATGTTGCGCAGACCATTGCCGACCGCATCGATCACGTCGGGATCGAATCCGCAGCCATCATCCTCGATTTCGATCTCCAGCCTCGCGCGCCCGAGCGCAACCCGGAGGATCAGGCACCGGGCGTCGGCGTGCTTGCCGGCGTTGGTCACAATCTCGCGCACGACCAGCGTCAGCTGACGGACGAAACCGGCGCCGACGGGCACCGCGGCGATGCGATCCGGCAGCTCGAACCGGACATCGAGCCCGAACAGCTCGCACTGGCGCGCGGTTGATTCGCGCAGGAAGGCCAGCAGGCGATCGAGCCGGTCGTTATCGGGATTCAGCGCCCAGATAATGGTGCCGATCGCATTGAGCAGCTCGCGGGAACGCGCGCCGATTCGCGCCAACGGCGCTGTCGAATCGGAACGACCCCCACTCGTCGTTCCGACCGCTTCGCTGAGCAGCACAATTTCGGTCAGCCCGGAACCGACTTCGTCGTGCATGTCGCGCGAAATTCGGCTGCGCTCCTCGGCCAGCGCTCGCCGCTGTTCCAACGCCTGCAGCGCGGCGCGGCTGCGCTGGCGCTGCCACCAGGCCGAGAGCACAGCAAGCAACGCGGCGGCAAGCAACGCCATCAGCGCACGAAACCAGGCGGTCTGCCAGATCGTCGGCCGAACCCGAAGTTCGCGCACGCTCACCGCACCGGCTCGCTCTCCCATTCGATCCGTCACGCGTGCTTCAAGTCGGTAGCGGCCCGGCGGGACTCGGTTGAAGAAAATCTCCGGCGTCTCCCCGAGCGCGCGCCATTGATCTTCGAGACCCGCAAGTCGCGCCTGATAGCGAAACCGCTCGGTTCGTGCCAACTCGGTGCTCGAAAGCTGCACTCCGAACTGGCGCTGGCCCGGCGCGATGGTCAACGCCTGCGCCGGCCCCAGGAGCTGCTGGCGCGGACCGTCGGTGCCGGGCAGCACCAGGGCGTCGATGCGCGCGCGCGGCAGCGGCACTCCGGCGGGAATGCGCCCCGGCCGGATCGCGACCACGCCGCGATCACCGCCGAAATACAGCGTGCCATCGCCAGCAGCCAGCGCGGCGCGGCGGTTGTACTCGATGCTGGCCAACCCGTCGCCGGGGTCGAAGCGTCGAAGGGCTCCGGTTTCGGGGTCGAGCCGGACCAGACCGCTATTGGTACCGATCCAGAGCCTGCCGTCGGCGTCCTCGGCCAGCGACATCGCCGCGACACTCGGTAGCGGCAGCTCCAGCAACCAGTGCGAGACGGTCTGGTCGATGGTATCGAGCAACGCCAGCCCACTGTCGGTACCGGCCCAGAGCCGGTTGTTCCGGTCACGGTGCAGCATCCACACCGTGTCGCTGGCCAGCGTCGCGGCATTGGCTGCCCGATGCCGAAACCGCAACGGCTGCGGGTTGCCGGGCCGCAGACCGAAGATCCCTTCGTTGGCACTGGCCACCCATAAGGTCTCCGCTTCGGACAGCAAATGGTTGATCCAGCCCGGCGCGTCAGACCGGGCGCGCGAGAACGTTTCGGTGCCGGGATCGAAGTGCCACAATCCGCCGCCGTTGGTGCCCAGCCAGAGCGCATTGCCGTCGGCCCGAACCAGAGTGTGCACGAAACCGGGATCGCCGCTCATCTCCCCGTCCCCTTCGTATCTGGAGTCGCCCGCGCCCGGTGGTGTCAACACGCGGTAGGCTCCGGAATCCGGATTGAATTCCACCAGGCCGCTGTTCGTGCCCAGCCAGAGTCGGTCGCCCAGTGGCACGATCGCCCAGAGGATGCGAAACAAGCCTCCTTCATCGTTGCCCCGCAATCGCAGCCGGGTCTCGACGCGGCCGTCGCCAGGATCGATCCGGTACAGTCGGCCGTTGAAGCTGCCGGCCCAGATCGTCCCGGCCCGGTCCTCGGCCAGCGACAGGATCCAGCCATCCTCCAGCTCACCCTCCGGTGCCGGCATCCAGTGCCGGAACGCGCCAGCGCGCGGATCATGCAGCGACAACCCCCAGTTGCCGCCAACCCACAACACGCCATGCGCGTCGACCGCGCCGCTGCCGACGGTGGCATCGGCAGGGCCGTCGCCACGCGGAACGATGCGGCGGCACCAGGCACCCACACGCTCCGGGCAGTCCGTATCGCTTTCCTCATGGCGCCAGACCATGCCCAGGCTGGATAACAGGACCTCACGACCGCGCCAGTCCAGACGCGTGCGCACCGTTGCGGTTTGCCACTCGCGAGGCCAGTCGGCAAGCGGCAACAGACGGGCGGCGGATTCATCGACGACCGCAATGCCGCGGCCAGCCAGACCCGCCAGAAGCTGCCCACCGGCATCGCGCCAGAGCGCACCGACGCGGACGGTGTCGCCGTCAGAACCGGTCGGGATCCGGCGACAGCTACCGGCGTCAAGCATGCAGCGCCAGAGCTGGCCGTCGGAGGTCGCGACCCATGCCGCCGCTGTCTCGATCAGCATTTCCGAGATACCGGCCGGTTGATCACTCCAGCGCAATACCTGCTCGAAGGCATCGACATCAGCATCGAACCGATACAGTGCCCCCTGATGGGCCAGCATCACCTCGCCGGCCGAATCGGTGTCCAGGAAGGCGCCGGGAAACGGATAGCGGCGCATGCGATCGTGGGTCGCACCGAGCAGCCGGGTCGGCTCGGTGGCCCGGTAGAAACCGGTGTTGTTGAACGCCCAGACGTCGCCGCGCCGGTCCTGCAACAACCCGCGCATGAAGTTCCCGCCCAGCGACCGGGGGTCGAACGGTTGCCGGCGCCAATAGCGCATCCGCTGCCCATCCCAGCGCGCCAGCCCTTCCCGCGTCGCGACCCACAGGCGATCCTCGCGGTCGATCAACAGCGCCAGCGCACTGCGCTGCGGCAGCAGACGCTCGAACGCCGGGCGCTCGAAAAACTCCTGCGCCTGCGCCTGTCCGACCGCAAGGATCAGCAGTGCCAGCCCGAGCAGTTGCGGATACTGTGGATGGGATCGAAGCGGAATCACATCAAGCGGCGATTGTGCGGGGCCTGGCGATCGATTATAAGGAGCCTTGCCATGCCCATTCCCGTCGCCATTGTCGAGGACCAGCCGGCGATTCGCGCGGCACTCGAAAGTATCGTCAAGCACACCCCGGTGCTACGGCATTGCGGCGCGTTCGGACAGGCCGAGTCGCTGATTGCGGCGCTGGCCGACAACGAGGATGCCACGACCGTCCCGAGTGTCGTGCTGATGGATATCGGCTTGCCGGGCATGGACGGCATCGAGGCCACGGCGCGCCTGCGGCGCGAGTTTCCCAGCTTGGAAGTCGTGATGCTGACCGTGTTCGAAGACGAAGAACGCATCTTTCGCTCGCTCGCAGCAGGAGCCAGCGGTTATCTGCTCAAAAGCGCATCCAATGAGGAAATCGTCGAGGCGGTCGAGCAGATCGCGCGCGGCGAATCGCCGATGTCGGGCAGCATCGCGCGCAAGGTGGTTGCATCGTTTCAATCACCGCGACCGGATCCGGAAACCGGCCTGAGCCCGCGCGAGCGCGAGATCCTGGAGCTACTGATCGACGGTTTGCGCTACAAGGAAATCGCGACCCATCTGACGATCAGCATCGATACGGTACGAACCCACATCCGCCACATCTACCACAAGCTGCACGTGCGCTCGCGCGGCGAACTGACCGCGCGCCTGCTGGGCCGGCGGCGCGGCTGAGCGTCCGGCAAACTCCTGGATGACCCGGCTGGGCGCTCGCTTCAGACAGGAAATCCCCGGATCGAGCCCGGCAAACTGGGCGTCGTTGGACAGCCCGGGGCGCAGCAATCAGCTTCATGAATCATCCGGGCCCTAGAACGCAACGCGGGATCGCGCCGGCACATTCGCTGTCGCAAGGCCACCGCACCAGTGCCCCACTCACATCTTCTGGCGATTTCCATCTCCGGTCCCGTTGCCGATACTTCCGGAAATCATTGAATCAGGATCATTCCGATCCGGGAGCCATCGGAAATGCGCATCACACGGGGTCTCGCTGCACTGGGGGTGCTGGTCGGCTGGGCCGGTGGGCACGCGACCGAAATCGATCTCGCCACGTTCAGCGGCAACGACGGCACGGTTCTGGTCAACGATACCAATGTGTTTTCACGCACCATGACGCTGGCGGCCGGGGCGGTGGGTGACGTCAACCACGATGGCATCGCCGACTACGCGCACGCCGGCACTAATTTCGTCGGTTTAGACGGCGACAACGAGGTGTTCGTCGTATTCGGAAACGCGGACGGATTCCCGCCGCAGTTTCCGTTGAGCAGCATCGACGGCATCAACGGGTTTCGCATCACCGACCGCAGCGACCTGCTGCGAGCCTGGATCACCGCCGGACCCGCCGGTGATGTCAACGCCGACGGCATCGACGATCTGGTCTTGACCGCGCGCGACGACCAGCCTACCCCGACGCGCCTGGTCGGCGTGGTGATTCTGGGCACCGATCTGGGCTTTCCTTTGACCCTCGATATAGCCGACCTGGACGGCAGCAACGGTTTTCTCCTGAGCGATCCGAGCGCACCGACTTCGGCGCCACCAGCGCCCCTGGCCGCCAACGGGCCGGTGGATTTGAACTGCGACGGCGTGCAAGATCTGGTGATCGGCTTTCCGGAAAGCGGCCCCGGCGGCGATGTGCGCGTTCTGTTCGGCGGCGCGTTTCCGATAACGGCCAACGTTGCCCTGGACACGTTCAACGGCAGCAACGGGATTCTGGTTCAGCCGCCCGGCGGCGCTGTGGACTTCGGCTTCGCGACCTCCGGGCTGGGGGATTTCAACGGCGAAGGCTGCGATGATCTGGCGATCGGCGATCCGAATGCCGGCGTGACGGCCGCCGACGCCAGTGGGCGCGTCACGATCGTATTCGGAGATCCGGGCCTGGCCTCTCCTCTGGATACGAGCGCACTTGACGGCAGCGACGGGCTGAACATCGAATCCGGGCCGCCGGACCTCGCGGTCAGGGGGTTCGGCACCGACGTCGCGGGCGGCGATTTCGACGGTGATGGGCTGGCCGACCTGGTCGCCGGCGCGCCGGGCGGGACGGCCGAGGGCAACGATCAGCAAGAGGGCGGGGCCATTTTCGTTGCCGGTGCCGACGTCAATCCGGCGCTACTCGATGTGCGCTTTGCCGGTGGTGGGCGAGTCAGTGCCACTCGCGGCTTTTTCTCGATCCTCACCAGCAGCAATCCGGGCCTGATGGCGCCGTTCGTCGCGACCGGCGATTTCAACGGCGACGGTCTGACCGATGCCGCGTTCGCCGCGCCGGGCGAATCGCCGGCGCCCAGTCGGGCCAATGCCGGGGTCGTCTATGCGGTCTTCGGCCAGAATGGGGGGCTCCCCGATCAGATCATGCTCGACACGCTGGTGATCGACGACACAATTGGCTTCGTAGTTACCGGGGCTCAGGCGGGTGACGGCATTGGGTCGGCCTTGAGTACCGGCGACTTCAACGCCGACGGTGGCGACGAGCTGGCCGTCGGTGGCAATGCCGGCACCGACTTCCCCGCCGGTTCCTTCGATGGTGCCGTGTTCTGGATCAACGGCACCCTGAACGATTTCCTGTTCACCGACGGCTTCGAGGATTGAGGCGATGAGATCGATCTCTGTAATGATGATGATGTTGCTGCCGCTGGTATCGGCGGCAGCCGACGTTCCGGGCAGCGAGGACCATCCGGCAGTGGGGCGCTATCCCGGCGCCGAGATCGCCTGGCAGCGGATCGACAACTTCGCCCAGTACAGAATTCCGATCGGCCCGGTGACCGGCTATCGCCAGATCGATGACTGGATCGAGGCCGAGGGCCGCGTTACCCGGACGTTTTACGAATTGACCGGGCCGCGAACGCATGCAGAGGTCTGGGCCAACTATCGCGATGCGCTGAGCAACGGCGGTTTCGAGATCATCGTTCAGGGCCTGGATCCGGCGCGCAACGTCGATGTCGGGCACCGTCGCTGGCTCGAGGTCTATTACATCGCCAACGGATTCAACGCATCGGGCGAAGCGGTCGAACAGCTCACTCACGGCAACGCCAGCCAGGGCGGCAGCGGCATCGTATTCGGCCGTCGACAGCGCGCCGAGGACACCATTTACGCGCTGGTGTCGCTGGAACAGCATGACGAAGACACGGTTGCCATTCTGGTCGATGTGGTCGAAACCAGGGCCGCCGAATCCGGGCAGGTGATCGCCGACGCCGAAGCCATCGGGCGCGACATGGAGGAACAGGGCCGGGTGGTGCTGGAAGGCCTGTACTTCGACCATGACCGCGACACGCTCACCGCCGAATCGTCCCCGGCGCTGGCCGAAATTGCGAAATTTCTCGCCAGCACGCCGGACAAGCGCTTCTTCATCGTCGGCCACACCGACAACGTCGGCACCTTCGCATACAACCTCGACCTGTCGCGCCGCCGCGCCGAAAGCGTGCGCGGGGCGCTGATCGACGACCACGGCATCCAGGCCGAGCGCCTGCATGCGCACGGCAGCGGCCCAACCAGCCCGGTGCGCAGCAATGCCGGGGACGCCGGCCGCGCCGCCAACCGCCGGGTCGAGCTGGTGGAGCGATAATCCGCCAATGGATTCGACCGCAGAGGCAAACCCCGTAAGGAAATGAGCTCGCGCAGAGCCTGGTCAGCCCTGCTGTTACTGGCCGCGGTTCCGCTCGGTTTTGCGGTGGGTGGCTGGGTCGGTGCGCGGTTGCTGGTTACAGAAAACGCCGGCCTGGTCGGCGCGGCGACCGTATTCTGGTGCGGTGTCTTCGGCGCGGGAATGACGCTGCTCTTGAGCGGCATCGCGATCCGCTGGCGCGGGGCCCGGGGTGTAAGAGGCCCGGCCCTGGTGTCTACCGCGCTGGCTGTCGCGCTTCTGGTCGCGGCGTGGATGACGTTCCAGCAGCAACTGCGTGATCGCGACGCGGCACGCCGAGAAAGCATGGCGCGACTACCGCCGTTCGAGCTTGTGCTGGCCGGCAAGATCGCCGTCGCGCGCGGCGAAAACCTGACTCGGTTCTTCTATCGTTCGGCCGACAACGCCTGGCGCATCGAGCGGGCCGACGGCCGGATCTGTCAAGGCGATCTGCCGACCGGCCGGGCCGGCGACCGATCCAGGGTGGAACTGCTCGCCGCGCTGCGGGGGCTGGACGCGGCCGGTGTGCTGGTCGATCCGCCGAAGTGTCAGACATTCGGCGAGGTGCTGGTGACGCTGGACATGGAGATCCGGGAGACCAAACCGCCATCTACGAACGGACAGTTGCGCCTCACGCCAGCTTGTCGCGACGAGATTCCGGAAATGGAAGCACTGCTCGACCGGGTGCGGTCGGTCTATCGCCGGCACGCACGGTCGCTGGACTGCCGATGAATCCGGCCAGAACCCTCCTTGCGGCGCCACGGCCGGTCGCCGTTTACCCGGTCTGTCGCTGCCGATTGCATTGCGGCCGGATCGACGCGAATGAACAAGCTGACCCGGGCGCGCCGGGTTCGGGTGTCCGAACCAC
>CAYPZP010000102.1:0-11106 GCA_964415285.1 uncultured Halomonas sp.
CCTTGGCCAGCGCGCGGGTCTGCATGATCAGCCCGGCCTTGGCCTGGCTGTAGATGGCGTGGTCGGCCAGCGGAACGATGCCGTGGATGTCGACCAGGTTGACGATGCTGCCCGACTCGCCCATCGCCTCGGCAGCCGCCAGCGAAAGCCAGAACGGCATGCGCTGGTTGCTGTCGATCAACGCCTGCCAATCGGCGTGCGATGACTCGGGCAGCGGCGTTGGATAAAAAGCCGAGGCGTTGTTGACCAGCACGTCGACGCGACCGAATGCCCGCATCGCCGACTCCACGATCGTTCCGGGGGCGCCTTCGTCCGAGAGTTCGGCCGACACGGTCACGGCCGAGCCCGGGCGCCGCTCGACGAGTTTCTCAACCAGTCCGTCGGCGTCGGCGCGCGAGTTCCGGCAGTGGATGACGAGGTCGAGTCCGCGCCGGTGCAGGGACTCGGCGATCACCGCGCCGATCCGCCGCGCTGCGCCCGTTACAATCGCGACTCCCGTTCGCTGAACATCTTTCATTGTCGGTTCCTTCCAAACGCTCGCCGCTGAAACTCCCGCAGCCCCCGGCCGAACTGGCCGCACTGTCGCGACGATTGTGCACGAAGATCGTCAACACGATCGATGCCACCGGTCCGATGCCCTTCGAGCGCTACATGCACATGGCGCTGTACGAACCGGGCCTGGGCTATTACGTCAACGGCCTGCAGCGTTTCGGCGCCGGCGGCGATTTCATCACCGCGCCGGAGCAGGGCGGGTTGTTCGCGCAGGCGTTGGCAGGCAATCTCGACCGGGTCGTCGACGAACTGGGCCCGGACTGGACGCTGCTCGAGCTCGGCCCCGGCAGCGGCGCGCTGGCGCGGGCGCTGTTGCCGGCCCTGGGGCGACCGCCGACGCGCTACCTGCTGCTCGAGCCCAGCGCCGCATTGCGCCAGGTGCAACAGGAAACGCTGCGTACCTTGCCCGAACACCTGGCGCGTCGCGTGGAATGGATCGACGCACCCCCGGCGCGCTCGTTCGAGGGAGCCCTGATCGCGAACGAAGTCGTCGATGCGCTGCCGGTGCAGCGCTTTCGCATCGCCGGGGATCGCACCGAGGCGGGTTGCGTGGCGTGGAACGGACAGCGCTTCGAATGGGCCTGGGTCGAGGCCGGCGAGGCGCTCGCCGAAGCCGCCGAGGAAATCCGGGCCGATCTGCCCGAAGCGCTCGGCTCGGGCTATTCGAGCGAAGTCTGTCCGCACCTGGCCGAGTGGCTCGAGGCCGTGACCGAGCCGCTGGCCCGCGGCATTGCCCTGTTGGTCGACTACGGCTACCCGCGGCGCGAGTACTACCATCCGGAGCGCAGCGCCGGCACCCTGGTCTGCCATTACCGCCACCGCGCGCATTTCGACCCGTTCGTGTGGCCCGGGCTGACCGACCTGTCGGCCTTCGTCGATTTCACCGCGCTGGCCGACGGCGCGCGTCGCTGCGGGCTGGAGGTGGCCGGGTTCACTTCCCAGGCCGGCTTCGTGCTCGGCAGCGGCGTCGGCGAGCAACTCGAGCACGTCGACGACGAGATCGAGCGCCTGCGCCTGGCCGGTGAGTTCAAGCGCCTGGTGCTTCCCGGCGAAATGGGCGAACGCTTCAAGGTCATGGCGCTGACCCGCGACTGCCGCCCGGCGCTGCCGGAATTCCGCTTTTCCGATCAACTCGGCCGGCTGTGAAATCGCTTGCGCTTGCGGCCACCAGCGGAGATGATCGAAGCCTGAACCCGCAACCCGGCGAGCGCGCAACGGCACCATGAACGACGAGGCCAAGACCGATTCGTTCGAGGTGCTGTGGCGCCGACTGGCGCCCCATGCTCGAGCCGCCGCACTCCGATACCGCTCCCGCGACGCCGCCCTCGGCACCGACGACCTGGTCCAGGAAGTGCGAATCCGGGTCTGGGAGGTGTACCGGGGTGACAGAAATTCCCGCTTCAATGCGTCCTATTACTACAAGGTCGTCAACAGCGCGATCATCGATTGCCTTCGCGCCCATCGCGGCACGCTGGCGCACTCGATCCGCGCGCAGGACGACGAGACACCGGGCGCCGAACTCGAGCGTGTCGAATCGAACGTCGAGGCGCCAGATGCCGAACTCGAACGCCGAGCGCGCGCCCAGGCGCTGAACTCGGCGCTGGACCGGTTGCCGAAGGAGCGGGCCAGGGCGGTCCGGCTCTACCTTCAGGGGTTCACGGTGCCCGAAATCGCCGAACTCCTGGGATGCGGTCCGGACCGCGCGCACAATCTGACCTACCGCGGCACCCGGGCCTTGAAGAAACAGATGAAAAAAGACCAAGACGATGGATAACGAGACCCGAGAACTGGCACGGCTCTACCGCCGGACTTCGAAAGCGGCCGGCTCCTGCCCCGACAGCGCAGCGCTGGCGCACGTCGCCGGCGGCACGGCGTGGCCCTGGCAGCAGCGCCGAGTGACCACCCATATCGCCGAATGCCGCCATTGCGCCGACGAAGTTCGAACGCTTCTTGCCGCGCGTGACGGCCTGCGCGACGCGCTCGACCTGGCGCCGCACGCCATCCCGGGCAACAACTGGCTGCGCGGACCCGCGGCGGCCGGGGTCGCCGCCGTCGCGGTCGTTGCGATCGTCGCCAGCATCGCCGTGACGCAGGCCCCGGAACCGCACACTCCGACGGCTGCGGCCGTGGCTTCGGCCGGCGCCGATACCATCTTCGCCAGCAGCTTCGGCAACGACGCCGGGCAGGCCGCGGCAGGAACCGAATCCAGGCGGCCGGACGTCCTGTTCCGCAGCGACTTCGACGGCTCGCGCAACGGCTGACCCTGTGCACTTTCCGGCCGCAATGGCGATTCTGCCGGACCGGACCCTGCGATCAAAGTCGAATTGCCCGATCGGCGCTTCCGGGGCAATGTCGCGGATACACCGTGCGCTTCCGGAGGTCCGACCGTGGAACATGTCGAGGTTCACCGACGCTCGCTGAGCGAACCCGAATCGTTCTGGGCCGAGGCGGCCGAGGCGATCGACTGGGACCGTCGCTGGGACCGGGTTCTTGATTCCGATGCCGCGCCGTTCCATCGCTGGTTCTCCGGCGGCCGGCTGAACACCTGCTACAACGCCGTGGATCGGCACGCGAACTCCGGGCGCGGAGATCAGCCGGCCCTGATCTGGGATTCGCCGGTCACCGGGTCGAGCGCCTCCTGGACCTATCTGGAGCTGCGCGACGAGGTCGCGCGGCTGGCCGGCGCGCTGCGCGCCCACGGCATCGAAGCCGGGGACCGGGTCCTCGTGTATCTGCCGATGATCCCGGAGGCGGCGATGGCGATGCTGGCCTGCGCGCGCATCGGCGCCGTTCATTCGGTGGTCTTCGGCGGATTTTCCTCAATGGAGCTGGCCAAGCGCATCGACGACGCGAAACCGAAGATGATCCTCTCGGCCAGCTGCGGCATCGAGCCGGGGCGCGTGGTCGAGTACAAGCCGCTGCTGGATCGCGCTATCGAGCTCGCCGCACACCGGCCGGACGCGACGCTGATCGTGGAGCGGACCGAGGTCGACGTCGAATTCGAACGCGTTGCCGGTCGCGATTTCGACTGGCGCGAGGCGGTGGCCGCCGCCGAGCCCGCCGACTGCGTGCCGATGGACGCGACCGCACCGCTGTACATCCTCTACACCTCCGGCACGACCGGCAAACCCAAGGGCATCGTGCGCGACACCGGCGGCCACGCGGTCGCGCTGGCCTGGTCGATGCCGAACGTCTACGACGTCCGCCCCGGCGAGGTCTTCTGGGCCGCCTCCGACGTCGGCTGGGTCGTCGGACACTCCTACATCGTCTACGCGCCGCTGTTGATCGGCGCGACGACGGTTCTGTTCGAAGGCAAACCCGTCGGTACGCCCGATGCCGGCACGTTCTGGCGCGTCATTGAACAACACGGCGTCCGTACGCTGTTCACGGCGCCGACCGCGATTCGCGCAATCCGCAAGGAGGACCCCGAAGGCGAGGCGATCGACCGCCACGATCTGAGCGGCCTGCGCTCGCTGTTTCTCGCCGGCGAACGCTGCGACCCGAGCACCCTCGACTGGGCCGAGCGCCGGCTCGGCATCCCGGTCATCGACCACTGGTGGCAGACCGAGACGGGCTGGCCGGTCGCCGCGAACTGTCTCGGCATCAAGCGGCTCCCGGTCCGCCCGGGTTCACCGACCCGGGCGGTGCCGGGCTACGACGTTCGGGTGCTGGACGATCACGGCCGCGAACTGCCGGACGGCGAAATCGGCGCCATCGTGATCCGGCTGCCGCTACCGCCGGGCTGCCTGTCCACGCTCTGGGGCGCCGAACAGCGCTTCGTCGACGCCTACCTGAAGCGCTTTCCCGGCGACTACCTGACCGGCGATGCCGGCATCCGCGATTCCGACGGCTACCTCTGGATCATGAGCCGGATCGACGACGTCATCAACGTCGCCGGGCACCGCTTGTCCACCGGCGAGATGGAAGAGGCGCTAGCTTCGCATCCGAGCGTGGCCGAGTGCGCCGTGTTCGGTGCGGCCGATGCGCTCAAGGGCGAGCTGCCGGTCGGCCTGGTCGTGCTCAAGGACGGCGTGTCCTGCGACGAGGCCGCGCTTCGCGACGAGTTGATTAGGCGCGTTCGCGACTCGATCGGTCCGGTCGCGGCGTTCAAGCAGGTCGCCGTCGTCGAGCGCCTGCCCAAGACGCGCTCGGGGAAGATCCTGCGCGGGGCGATGAAGAAGATCGCCGACGGCGCCGAGTGGAGCGTACCGGCGACGATCGACGATCCGGCGATTCTCGACGAGGTCGAGGCCGCGCTGGTCCGGCTGGGCTACCCGGTCGAGGACCGGAGCTGAGCGACGCGGGCGACCACCGGGCCGCCCGCCCCCGGGGTTTCGGCTTTAGGCCGACTCGTCGAGCAACGCCAGCGCGCGCTCCAGCGCCTGATCGCCCGGCACTTCGACGTCCGGCGCCACGCCGCGGCGGTCCAGGCGAATGAGGTCCGGCGCGACGTAGTCGGCCACCGGCACGAAGAGCTTGAAGGTATCGTCGATCGGGAAATGCTCGGCCGACAGCATTCCGCCGTAGGTGCGCTCGCCGATGACCGGAACGCCGCTCTGCTGCAGCCGGTAGACCAGCGGTTCGCAGGTGCTGGCGGTAGCCCCGTCGGTCAAGATCATCACGCTCCCATCGAAGACCGGCCCGTCGTGGGCCGGCAGAACCAGGCGCGCCGCACCGTCGCGCTGCAGCTGTTGAACGAACGTGCCCAGGTCCAGCTTTTCCACGGGTGCGATGTTCGAATACTGCTCGGCGTCCGGCGCGTCGCCGTGCCGCGCATACCAACCCCGGGTCAGGAACGCGCCGGCGTCCATCGACTCGTTGCGGAGACCGCGCGACAGCGCGACCGCGGTCGGAAACGAACCGCCCGGGGTACCGCGCAGGTCGAGGA
This sequence comes from uncultured Halomonas sp., assembly GCA_964415285.1. Classification (GTDB taxonomy): domain Bacteria; phylum Pseudomonadota; class Gammaproteobacteria; order Xanthomonadales; family Wenzhouxiangellaceae. The sequence continues at coordinate 5,441 of CAYPZP010000102.1, forward strand.
TCAGCGCGTCGGCGCCGGACTCGATGACCTCGGCCATCCTTGCGGCGAACACCCCGGGATCGCCTTCGAACATCCGGACCCGGATGCGGGCAACGCCCTCGCGCGGCCAATCCAGGGTGATCGCCGGCTCGGACTCGCGCGCGCCGCCAGGCGGACGTTGCCAGTGCAGCCGGAAGTGACTGAACGGCAGCGCATCGGCCGCGTCGTTGAACGCGGTCCGGAAATCCGCGTTGTCGAGGGCCTGAATCTCCGGGTCGCGGACGATCTGCTTGAACGCCTGCCACTCGGGGCCGGCGACCCAGCGCGGATCGGCCACGGCCGCCTCGGTGGTGGCGATGATCTTTTCGACCAGCGCGGCGCGTGCCGGGGGTTCGGCCGAGACCACCGCCTGGACGGGAAGCGCGCCGACGGCGAAGACGGCGGCCAGCGCGAAGATACTGCAAAGGAGGAATCGGCTCATGGTCGGACTCGGTCGGGCCTGGGTATGCGGCCAGTCTCGAGGCGCCCGAGACCCCTGTCCAGCGTGCTGTGACGAACGCGAAGGGTATTTGACGAAACTGAATGCGGCCGGGACGAAGGCGACGAAGGCGGGACGACGGCGCCGCCCCGGACCCTCGGTGAAGTCAGGCCGAGTCGGCCTCCGACAGCGCCGCATCGAGTCTGGCCAGCTCGAATTTCGGCGAGATCGGCACCGACCGGTCGCTGCCTTCCAGCGTTGCGGTCCGCTTCCGGGCGTTGCCCTCGACGGCCCGCACCCGGCGCGGATGAACCAGGTAGGAGCGATGCACCCGGAGCGCGACCGGCAGCTGGTCCTCGATCTCGGCGAGCGTGGCGCGGAACATCCGTTGTCCGGGCTCGCCGCGCCGCAGGAAGTGGATGGTGACGTAGTTCTGCTCGGCCTCGGCGAACACGAATTCGGAGGCGGTCAGGCGCAGCCGGTCCTCGCGGTTACGGCCGGTCAGCGCGATCCGCTCCTCGCCGACCCGGTCGCCGAGAACCGCGATCAGCGCACGGCGCGCCAGCACCATCGGCGGCACCAGCACCAGCAGGTACGGGGCGGCAAATCGCACGGTAAAGGTCGGCCAGTTACCGAGGTCCAGCGGCAGCCGGTTGATGACCAGCGCGTTGTAGACATAGCCGCCCCAGAACGCCAGCAGCACCACCGCGGCCAGCGCAAGCAACTCATGACCCATCCGCCAGACCGCGCCGCTGCGCTCCAGCCAGGCGCGGGACAGGCCGTGGACCGCCAGGAACGGCAGCAGCAGGCACAGGCCGTACCCGGACAGGCGCAGCGTGCGGAACGGCGCATCGTAGCGATCCGTCCCCGACGGCTCCAGGACGAGGATGACGAACACCAGCACCGCGCCGCCGACGGCCCCGAGGCCGATCGGCAGCCACCACGAGTCGACGAAACGCACCGGGCGGCTCAGGACCGCGCGGGCGCGGGAACCGGGGCTTCGAAGTGGAGTGCCGGTCATGCGACAAGCATACTGCGCCGGGCGAACGAAGCGCTTGAGCTCGGGCGTCCGCCGCGGGCCGTAACGATGCGATAGGCTGAGCGACTGCCGTCGCGGAATGCCGACATGAAACGAATCGCGGTGACGCTGGGAGCATTGGCCGCCGCCGGCGCGATCTATGCGCTGGTCCAGCTGCAGGCGGCCGGTCAGTTCCGCAGCGTCGAAGTCCTGCACCCCGGCACGTGCCGAACGGTGGAAGGCATGGCCGGTCCGGAAGACATCGAGCTGCACCCGAACCAGGCCTACGCGCTGATTTCGAGCTACGACCGGCGCTCAGCCAGCGAGGGCCGGCCGCGGCCGGGCGCGCTGTTTCGGCTGGCGCTCACCCGCGAAGCCGAGCCGGTCAACCTGACGCCCGGCGCCGGACTGGACTTCCGCCCGCACGGCATCTCGATGTACGCTGACCCGGATGGCCGCACGACGCTGTTCGTGGTAAACCATCCACGCTGGCGACGCTTCGGCCCGCCGTCCGGGGACGCGACCGGCCCCCGACACACGATCGAGGTCTACGATCTGACCGACACCGGGCTGGTCCACCGCCGCACGCTCGCCGATCCGCTGCTGGTCAGCCCCAACGACCTCGTCGCGCTGGACCACGATCGTTTCTACGTCACCAACGACCACGGCACCGAGCCGGGTCTGCTGCGCCGGCTGGAAGACTATCTCCGGCTGCCCTGGGCCAACGTCCTGTATTACGACGGTGCCGCATTCCAGCGCGTCGCCGACGGGCTCTCCTACGCCAACGGCATCCAGTTATCGGCCGACGGCGAGCGCCTCTACGTCTCGGAGGTCACGCGCTCGCGGGTTCGCGAATACCGCCGCGAGCCCGAAACCGGCCGGCTGGCCGAGCTTCGACGCGTCGACGTCGGATTCGGTGCTGACAACATCAATCTGGAGCCCGCCACCGGCGCGCTATGGGTGGCCGGGCACGTCAAGCTGCTGACCTTCGCGCGCCACGCCGGGGATGCAGGCGTTGCCGCGCCGTCGGAAGTCAAGCGGCTGTTCTTCGAGCCCGATCGGGTGCGGCAGGAAACGCGGTTCCTCGACGACGGCGCGCTGCTATCGGGTGCCAGTGCGGCGGCGTTTGGCGGCGATACGCTGCTGATCGGCGCGGTGTTTTCTCCTTACGCGCTCCTGTGCACCGGCGTCGAATGACCGACCCGGCGCGTCAAGCCTGCAGCCGGGCGAGATCGGGATACGGCTGGACGTCACCGACCGGGTCCTCGATCAGGCGCCGCTGAAGCCGTAGCCACCAGTCCGGATCGAACAGTTCACCGTGGGCGTCGGCGAACAGCGTGCGGTGTTCCGGCGAGAGATCCAGGAAACGCGGAAAGTGTTCCGGAAACACGTCGCCGGGTTCGATCGTGTACCACGGCCGGTCGGCGAACTCCTCTTCCTCGCTGCGCGCCGGCGGCTCGCGACGGAAGTTGAGCCGGGTGATGAGGCTGACCTCGTCGTAGTCGTAGAACACCACGCGCTTCGAGCGCGTCACGCCGAAGTTCTTCAGGAACAGATCGCCGGGAAAGAGGTTCGATCGGGCCAGGTCGCGAATCGCATGGCCGTAGTCGAGCACCATCGCGCGCGCTTCTTCGGGCTCGGCTTCGCGCACGAAAAGATCCAGCGGACGCACGCGGCGCTGGACGAAGCAGTGGCGGAGCAGCACGCGGTCGCGCTCGATTCGCACGTTTCGACCGCACTCGGCTTCCAGTTCGGCCAGCAATTCCGGGCCGAATCGTCGCCGGTCGAACTCCAGGTGACGGTACTCCTGGGCGTCGATCAGGCGACCGACCCGATCGTGATTGAACACCAGCCGGTACTGCTTGAGCACGTGTTCGCGACCGATCTTCTTGCCCGGGGAAAAATGGTCGCGCACCACCTTGAACACGAGCCGGTAGGACGGCAGCGTGAACACCACCATGACCATGCCGCGCTTGCCGTCGGCTTCGGTCAGCCGCTCGTCGCCGGCGCCCTCCAGGTGCTTGAAGAAATGCCGATAGCGCTCGGTCTTGCCCTGCTTGGCGCGGCCCAGCACGGTATACAGTTCGTCGACCGGCTTATCGGGCAACAGCGAACGGAGAAACACGATCGCATCACCGACGGTTGGCAGGTCGGCATGGAAGTAGCTGTAAGTGAACCCGAACAACCGGCTCACGTCGCGTCGCCGGGTGATCACGGCGTCGGCGCGCACGCCCTCGGCGCCGTGCACCAGCGCCACGACGCACGGCAGCCAGCGCCTGGCCCCGAATGCGCGCCCGACCAGGTAGGCGCGACGGTCGCGGTAGAACACGACCTGCAGCATTTCCACCGACAGCAGCCGCTCGTCGCCGGCGGCTTGCAGCGCCGCGGTCAGCTTGTCGGCCAGCCGCTTCGCATCGTCGTCAAGAAGTTCTTCGGCATAGTGCAGCCGCGGCCCGGAGAGCATCCGCGCCAGTGCGGCGTCGGCGTTTTCGGCGCAACTGTGGATATCGCGCGCAACCGGGTGCGTGATGCGCTCGGTCGGCTCGATATCCAGCGCGACGAATTCCATGCCCGGATCGACGCCGCGGGTCTTGAACAAGCGGCGCATCAAGGTGTTGAAAAACGTCTTGTACAGCTCGGCGTCGAGCCGCTCCGCGACCTGTTCGGCGTAGCGGACGTGGATGTCCAGCCACAATCCGCGCGATAGCAGCCGCTCGCCCAGGCGGTGTTCGAGCCGACCGATGGTTTCAGCGATGCACTCGTCGTAGAGCCGGATCCTGGCTCGTGCATCGCGCTGGTGGTTCTCCCAGTCGCGGTTCAGGAAACGCCGACGCGCGCGCCGCGTGATATCGGAGAAACGGGCGTTGTAGTCGTCGAATGCATCGATCATCAGCGCAGCGACGCGCTCGATCAGCGTCGATCGCGCATCCGCTCCGGTCATTCCGGCGCCGGAATCCGCGTCGCCTGCCAGGCGAATGCCTTCCAGGCCCCGGCATCGTGCCGGAACACGCCGGTATTGAAGAACTCGCCGACCCGCTCACCGCTCCGATCGGCGGTCAACCGGAACGTCACGACGGCCAGGTCGTCGATCACGCGGACGGTGATGTCCTCGGCGCCGTAACGCGGTGGATTGGTGTCGCCGTCGTCGGCGTCTTCGAAGCCGGCCAGGATGGCCGCCTTGCCGAAGCGCTCGCCGGACGACGAGGTGTAGATCAGGTCGTCGGCCCAGAACGTCTCGTGGACCGCGCGTTCGTTGGCGCCGGCCAGGAATGCGCGCAGCAGGCTTTCGAGTTCGGCCCGGTCGTCGGCTGCGACCGGTGCGACGGCGAACAACAACGCGACAGGGGCAGCAAGCAGGGTTCTGAAGTCGATCATGGTCGGCCTTCCGGAAGCACTCGACCGAGCATAGCGCAGCCGGATAACATGGCGCGACCCGATGGAGGAACGACGATCATCCGATTCACCAAGATCGTGCTCGCGGGCCTGGTTGCCCTCTGGGGACTGTTCGGTCTGGCCGGCAACCTGCTCAAGCTCGACGCCGCATTCGCAATGGTCCGGGCCACGACCTCCATGCCGGGCTTCGAGCCGGGGACGGCACCGCCGTGGGCGACCGACAGCGCGCTGATTGCCGGACTGGGCGTGGCGCTGATCGTGCTGGGCAAGCTGCTGCCGGCGGTGCTGTGCAGCATCGGCGCGCTGCGCATGACGTCGGCCCGCAACCAGGCACCCGAGGACTGGCAGCGCTCGAAGTCGCTCGCAATCGCCGGCTGCGGGCTGGCTGCAGCCGGGCTGTTCCTGGGCTGGACCGTGATCGGCGAGTTCATCTTCATGATGTTCCGCGACCCCGGGCTGGTGCAGGCAGCCGACGCGGCGTTCCGCTACGGCGGGTTCATCCTGCTGATCGGAATCTTCATCGCCCAGCGGGAATGACGCAGACACAGTGCCTGACGGCGTCGCCTCAGCGGCTCACCTTGCGAGCGATCAGGAACACGACGCGCCCTTTCGACTTGCCCGGACGATACTCGTGCTCGATTTCGAAGCCGGTTCGCTGCATGCGCTGGACAAGCTCGTCGCGGCCGAGAAAGGTCACGGCAGGCAGCTTGCCGATCCACCGGCCCACCGCCAGGACCGGGCGCAGCCAGCTCATTCCATCGGCCAGACAGGCGGTGTTCGACAGGAACAATCCGCCGG
>CAYPZP010000103.1:0-10990 GCA_964415285.1 uncultured Halomonas sp.
GACATGCCGCAGGATTCCACGGCCATCGCGGGTACGCGCAGCGAGCGCCGGAGGATGCGTCGAAAAAGCTCAGTCCCGTCGCAGGAACCGAACCAGCCAACCCGACCCAAGTATCCCCAGCACCACCAGGTATGCCGCGGCGACGAGCATGACGTTGAGCCCCGTCCCGGGATAGTCGATCCGAAGGTGGCCGAGGACGATGATGCCGATCAACGCCAGCGGCGAAGCGACGAGGATCAGCCGATCCAGCCAGCACTGCCAGCGCGGCGCCGCGACCGGCGCCGAATACCAGTACAACCAGATCAGGAACGCCGCGACCGGCGCCGAGATCAGGAGGTCGACGGCCATCGATACGGTCACCGGATCGACCCGCTGTTCCCGGCCGGACGCAGCCGCGCGTTCAGCCGCTGGCCCAGAACATCGCCGAGCGCCACGCCGACGGCCCAGCTCGCCAATGCGCCGAGCACGAACCCCACGAAGGCCGCCGGCGAAGCCCGCAGCAGCGCATCGGCCTGCAGACTGAACACCGAAAACGACGTCAGTCCTCCCAGCAGACCCGGCATCACGAACAGGCGCTGGGTCGATCCGGCACTCAGCGTGCCGCCCGGGCCGCTCAGGACCGCATACATTCCGATCGCCAGCGCGCCGAGCGTATTGGCCATGAACACCGCGAACAACCCGCCGCCCAGCGCGTCGAGGCCATAGCGAGCCAGCCCGCCCAGCGCGCTGCCGGCACCCACCCACGCCAGGCACACCGGCCAAGTCGAACCAGTCATGCCAGCCACGCGCCGAGCCGGAACATCGAAAGGCAGCCGAGCACGGTGCAGGCGCCGTAGCCCAGCACCACCGGAGGTCGCGCGCGCCGCTGCCAGCTCTCGAGCACGAAAGCCGATACCGTCGTGAAGCTGCCCAGCGCGGCAACCACCCCGGTTCGCAGCGGGCCGGCGTCGAACGCGCTCCAGGCCACCAGAACGCCGAGCAAGAATGAGCCGATGAGGTTGACCGCCAGCGTGCCCAGCGGCCAGGACGGATCGCGACGACGGGTTTCGACTGCGACCACCAGCGCGTAGCGCACCATGCCGCCGAGCGCCGAACCCAGCGCGACCGCGAAGATGCCCCACGACCCAGTCACCGTCGCGCCCCCCGATTGCAACTGCCCACGCAAGCCCCGAGCCCGTGCGCCGCTCAGTCGGCGGCTTCGGCGATCCTGAACGCCAGCTCCGGCAGCCCATCGATTTCGACGCGCACCCGGTCGCCGACCGACAGCTCGGAGACACCCGAAGGCGTGCCGGTGAAGACCGCGTCGCCCGGATGCAGCGTGATCTCGCGAGACAGACGGGAGAGCAAGTCGCCGACCGACCAGATCATCGCGCCCAGCGACGCGCGCTGGCGCAGCTGGTCGTTGACCGACACCCGAACCCGGTAGCCGAACTCAGGCTTCCACTCCTCGGCCGGTAGGATCTCGCCGACCGGCCCGGACTGATCGAAGCCCTTGCTCAGTGCCCAGGGGTGGCCGGCCGCCTTGGCGCGCGCCTGGACGTCGCGCCGGGTCAGGTCGCAGCCGGCCGCGTAGCCGAACACGCAGGTCATGGCCTGGGCCGGGGTCAGGTCGCGCCCGCCGGCGCGCAGGAACACCACCAGTTCACCCTCATGGTGCAATTGCCCGGTCATCGGCGGCCAGGTCACCGCATCGGTCTGCAGCACCGCCGCGGCCGGCTTGGAAAAGAACACCGGTTCGTGGCGTTCGGGGTCCACGCCCATCTCACGCGCGTGCTCGGCGTAGTTGCGCCCGACGCACCAGGCATGGCGCACGGCGAAGCGGCCGCCTTCGACCACGGCCAGTTCCGGCGGACGCCAGCCGGCGCTCATGATAGCGCCCGGATGCCCACGGCGTGGCGCAGTTCGTGGATGAACGCTGTGGCGATCGCCCGGGCGCGCTCGGCGCCGAGCTCGAGTTCACGCTCGACCTTTTCCGGCTCGGCAATCAGCGCCTCGTAGCGCTCGCGCGGGCTTTCGAGTTCGGCGTTGATCAACTCGAACAGCTGCTGCTTGACCTCGCCCCAGGCGATGCCGTCGGCAAAGGCCCGACGCATCTCGGCGCGCTGCCGCTCGCCGGCGAACGCTGCATAGACGGCATAGACGCTGGCGGTATCCGGATCCTTGGGCTCGCCCGGCTCCTGCGAATTGGTCTTGATCTTCATGATCGCCTTGCGCAGCTTCTTTTCCGGCAGCCACAGCGGAATGGTGTTGTCATAGCTCTTCGACATCTTGCGCCCATCGGTGCCCGGCAGCGTGGCGACGAACTCGTCGGTGGCCGCCTCGGGCATCACGAAACGCTCGCCGTAGCGGTGATTGAAGCGCCCGGCGATGTCGCGCGCCATTTCCAGGTGCTGGATCTGGTCGCGGCCCACCGGCACCGAGTGCGCGTTGAACATCAGGATGTCGGCCGCCATCAGGATCGGATAGCAGAACAACCCCATCGGAATCCCCAGGTCCGGGTCCTCGCCGGCGGCCTCGTTCTCGGCCACGGCGGCCTTGTAGGCGTGCGCCCGGTTCATCAGGCCCTTGGCCGTGGCGCAGGTCAGAAGCCAGGTCAGCTCCGGAATCTCGGCTACGTCGGACTGGCGGTAGAACACCGACTTCGAGGTATCCAGTCCCAGCGCCAGCCAGGTCGCGGCGATCTCCAGCGTGGATCGGTGCACGCGCTCGGGCTCGAAACACTTGACCAGCGCGTGGTAGTCGGCCAGGAAATAGAACGACTGGAAGGACGGATCGCGGCTGGCCTCGATGGCCGGCTTGATCGCACCGACGTAATTGCCGAGGTGCGGTGTGCCGGTGGTGGTGATGCCGGTCAGCACGCGTCGGGACTGGGGGTTGGGCGAAGGCATCGGGTGGGCGCTTTCGGACGGGAGTCTCGTCATTTTACGCCTGCACGGCTCTCAGTTCCGGGCGCGTGCCCTACTCCGGTGCGATCTGTACCGGCCGCATGCTGTCGTCGACCGCCACCATCACCAGTTCTCCCTGAATCGCCAGCTCCTGGTCCCCGGACAGCGGGTCCTCGCGCATGATCTGCACCGTCACGGTCACGCTGGTATTGCCGACCCGGGTGACGACGCCGATCAGCTCGACAATCGAGCCCTTCGGAATCGGCACCTTGAAATCGACCCGATCCATCGAAACCGTCACCACCTGCCTTCGGGCGAAGCGCGTGGCGGTCAGGAACGCGACCTCGTCCATCCATTTCATCGCCGTGCCGCCGTACAGCGTCCCGATCGGGTTGGTATCCTGCGGAAACACCAGCTTGGTGATCCGCGTCCTCGCGTGCGCAATCCGCTCCTTGACGGTCATCGGTTCGATCCTGGGTAAAGACGCTCAATTCTAGAACGCCGCGCGCGACGCCGAGCCACGAATCGCGGTCGCGAAGAGACGTCAGAGCGAACGGACGGGCGCGGTGCGACATGCCGGCGGCTCGCAGGTTCTGCACGCCGGGCCGCCGCCGATCAGGTTCGTCGTTCCGGCGAACGCGCAGGCGGCAGGCGCCACCAGGTCCAGGCGACCAGCGCGGCGAACAGCGTGTAGGCGGTCACGAAGACCCACCACGGCAGGTCCCAGTACAGCAGCCGAGCAACCCAGTACTCGACGAAGCTCTGCTCAGGGTACGCCTGCCCCGCCGCGGCCTGAGCCAGCGCTCCCAGCCCGTGAGCGGACAGAGTCGACCCAGCCACGCCTGCAGCACAACGGTAACGATTGTCGCCAGATGCGCCAGCCGGAACCACCGGTTGCGCACCCATTGCCAGTGCCGCGCCCAGCCTATGAGGATCAGCAACTGCCCCGCGATGACGAAGGCCACGATCAGCGCGTGGACGACGAGCATGAGGTCGGCCAGCAGCGCTGCCTCACGCGGAAAATCCTCGAGCCGTTCGATCATGTCCCCGATGCTAGCGCGGCCGGCGCCGCTCCGGCGACCGTCTCGATCGGTGAAGCCCGCTCCGCTTCGGTATCGGGATCGCCCGAACTAGCGCTGCTCCCGCGAGGCCAGGTGAACCACGGCCGCCAGCATGACAGCCCCGCCGAGCCCGCCCCCCAGGCTCATCGCCAGACCGGCGTGCGCCGGATCGGTCGATAGCGTATGAACCGGCATGATCCAGGGAAAGAAGACGCCGTTCTCGGCGCTGTGCGCGACCAGCGCGAAGAAGGTGCCGCCGATGCCCAGCGCCATCGCCGGCACGAAGCTCGTGAAGCGGACCGCGATCCAGAACTGAAGCGCAGCGATCAGCAGTCCCGCCAGGGATACCCGCGCGTAGCGCGCCGCCGTCGCGGCTCCGTCGATCGGCCCGGTCGCAATGGCCTGCGGATCGATCCAGCCCGCAACCACCAGCGCTGCAGCAATCCCCATGGGGACAGCCATCGACATCAAGAACATCAGCGCGATCAGCAGCGTCGCCTTGGCCGCGTAGATCGTCCATCGCGGCACCGGCAGCGCACGCAGTTGATCCCAGGACTGCGGCGAATGCTCCATCTGCGCCATGAGTGCCGAGAGCGCCGTGAGGCTCATCGGCAGCATGAACGAGGCCCAGATGAAGGCGTTTCCCGCCAACCACAGGTCCCATTCGCGCGGCTCACCGACGCGCAGCGCGTTGAGAAGCGTGTAGACGCCGATCAGGCCCGGCGCGATCAGCGCCAGGGCCAGCGCCAGAGAGCGGTTGAGCTTGATCGTTTCGACGGCCAGGGCCGCGGTGACGGCGCGACCGACCATTACGCCGCCTCCGCCTCGATGCGAACGCCTGTCGCGCGCCGGTAAAGCGTCTCCAGCGAACGGGGCTCGGGCTGCACCGCGAACACTTCGAGGCCGGCCTCTATCAGTGACCGGTTCAGGAGGCCCGCGGCTTCACGCACATCGTCGCGTGCGACCAGATCGATCACTAATCCGCGCCGCTCGCGGTCGACCCTGAAGCCCCTCGACTCGACCAGCGATGCGGCCCGCTCGGGTTCGGACACATCGAGCCGGAGCCGCGCCGGCAGTTCGGCCTTCAGGCGCTCCAGCGGGCCCTGGGCGACCAACCGACCTTCGTGCAGGATGCCGACGTGCCCGGCGGTCATTTCGACTTCACCGAGCAGGTGGCTGGAGACCAGCACCGTGGCGCCCGTGCGCTCGGGCAGTTCGCGCAGAAAAACGCGCATGTCGTGAATCCCGTCCGGGTCGAGCCCGTTGGTCGGCTCGTCGAGGATCAGCACCCGCGGCGAGCCCAGCAGTGCGCGCGCAATTCCGAGTCGCTGCCGCATTCCCAGCGAATAGCCGGCGACCCGCCGCCCCGCGTCCTCCTTCATCGAGGTGATCTCCAGCACCCGATCGATCGCCGCGCGCGGCAGCCCAAGCAGCCTTCGCGTCAGATCGAGATTCTGGTAGCCGGTCAGATTGCGGTAGAACCCGTGTGCCTCCAGCAGCGAACCGATCAGCGCCGCCGTCTCGAGACGCAGCGTCCGGATGTCCCGGCCGCAGATCCGGATCTCTCCCCGGCCCGGACGAATCAGTGCCAGGATCATCTTCAGCGTCGTCGTCTTGCCGGCGCCGTTGCGGCCTAGGAAACCGTAGACGACACCCTCGGGCACGCTCATGCTGACCGAATCGATCGCCAGGAAATCGCCGAAACGACGGGTCAGGTCACGGGTTGCAATGGCCAACGTCATGGATCACAGCTCGAGCTCGCCTCGGTTCCGAATTGGTCGCAGGACATGGGCACCGAATGGACCTCCAATGGACCAAACAATCTGCATGCTAAGGGCATGGTCAGGTGGCGGGCGCGTGCGAAAAGTCATGCGATCGCGCTCGCGAATCTCGTCGAGATACAGCGAGCTCGATCGGCACAGCCCGCCGTGCCCGGGCGACCCAGCTTGAATCACGGAACCGCATGAAATCGAATTGCCGCCTCATCGCAACACTCGCACTCCTGATCGTGGTGCATGCCGCGCACGGACAGCAGGCGACCTACACGTTCGAAAGCCCGGTGTTCGAGACGTTCTCGGGAAATTACCCACCGGATCGCTCCCTCGCCGGCACGCTGACGCTCAGCGAATGGGTGCCGCCGAATACGACGATGGACGTAACGCCGATCCTGGTCGGCTACTCGTTCAGCGACGGCACCGTCTCGCTGGACGAGACGAATGCCGAGAGCATCGCGGCGGCCGGGATTCGGTTGACGACCGATGCCTTCGGAAAGATCCAGTCCTACGGCATGATCTTCTGGAAGTCGCCGCGCGCCACGACGGTCGGCGAGGTCTTCGAGGGCATGACCATCGCGTTCGCCGCCGGCGCCGGATCGCCCGGATGCGTCGTGATTCCGTTTTTCTGCAGGCCGGCTTCGGTCAGCATCGCATCCGGCGAATACCGGTGCGTCTCGATCAGCGACGGCCAATGCGACGGCGCCGTGCTGGACGAACCGGACGGCAATTGGGGTGCGACCCGCCGCGTGAGCGACCAGTTCGGCTTCGACCTGGACTTCTTCGAATCGACCTGGACCGGACGACCACCGCCGCCCTCGGTACCGGCGATGGGCGCAACCTCGTTACTCGTACTCTCCCTGCTGCTGGCCGCACTGGGCGCCACGGCGCTTCGCCCGCGCCTCGCCAACTGACGAGACGTCGACCGGAGTCGCTTCGTCAAGCGCCGGCTTCATCGCTGCCGTAGCGCCGGTGCATCCGCACCGCGCCGTTGCGCGGCACGATCCGGTGGCCGCGCGCTTCGAACTGCGCCCGGGTGAACGCGGCACCGAACAGCAGGATCAGCGACGAGTAGTTGACCCACAACAGCAGCAGCGCCAGCGAGCCAGCCGCGCCATAGGCCGAGGCGGTCGCGGTGCTGGTCAGGTACATCGCGATCAGCAACCGGCCCAGCGTGAACAGCAGCGCGGTGACGAAGCCGCCGACCAGCACGTCCCTCAGCGACAGCACCACGTCGGGCAGCACCTTGAAGATCGCCGCGAACAGCAGCGTGATCACGGTCAGCGAAACGACGAACTCGGCGCCGACCATGACCGAGCCGGGCACCGGCAGCCACTGATCAGCGAACACGATGACCGCGCGCAGCGATACGCTGAGCGCAAGCGAGACCAGCAGCACGAAGCCGATCGCCAGCACCACGGTAAGCGATAGCAGGCGCGCCTTGACGAACTTCCACAAGCCGCTGCGCTGGGGCTGCGGCGCGACGCCCCAGATGGCGTTGAGCGACTGCTGCATCTGCGCGAAAACCGTGGTCGCACCGACGACCGTGGCGGCGATCCCGGCCAGCGTCGGCAGCCAGCCGGACTGGTCGATCTGCGAGTTGACCACGGCGGTCTCGACCGCGCCGGCCGCCTCGGGGCCGATCACTCCGCGAAGCTGTTCTAGAAGCTGCCCTTCCGCGGCACGCGGCCCGAGAATCAGGCCGACCACGGCAACGGCCACGATCATCACCGGCGCGATCGAGAACGTGGTGAAGAATGCCAGCGCCGCGGCGTAGATGAACGCCTGGCTTTCGATCCAGTTGCGCCCGGCGGCAACAACCACGTCCAGCCACCAGCGCAGTGGCGCCGGCAGCCGATTCAGGATGTTCGGAATCACGGGCATGATCCGATCGTAACGAACCGCCGCCGAAAAGTCTGCAGCCACCGACCCGGCGGTCGTGTCATTTGCCGTCAGTCGACTCGGCCTGAGCGAGGACAAGCCAGGGAGACTCCACGCCCAGGCCGTCGTTGCGGCGGCAGCCGCCACCAAGTCCAGCACACCAGCAGGCCGAAGGCCGTGTACGCGGCCACGAACACCCACCAGGGCAGGTCCCAATACAGGAAACGGGCAAGCCAGTACTCGACGAAGCTCTGCTCGTGGAACGCCTGGCCGGCGGCGCGACGCAGTTCGCGCTCCCAGACGGTCAACGGGCACAGCCGACCCAGCCAGGCCTGCAGCACCACCACCGCGATGGTGGCCAGATGCGCCCATCGGAACCACGGATTGCGGACCCAGCGCCAGTCGCGCCGACCCCCGAGCAGGATCAGCGCCAGGCCGACGACGACGAAGCACACGATCAGCGCGTGGACGACCAGAAGCGCGTCGGCCCAGAAGCCGGGATGCGGAATCGAACGGTAGATGTCGGCACCCATATTCCCGCATGGTACCGGCCCCCGGGGACGATACCGCGCAGACCGCTCAGTCCCCGAGAAATTCGAGCACGTGCGCGGCGCCGGCCAGCGCGTGGGCCAGCAGGCACCAGCCGAAGGCGTTGGCGGTCAGGATATGCCACTCGCGCCATTCCAGCGCGGCGCGACTGCCGTCCGCGAACAGCCAGCCAAGCCCGGTCGCCGCGGCGGCGATGAGCAGTAGCAGCGCCAGTCCCTGGATCACCGGGAACAGGCCGTCGCCGCCCGAAGGCGGAATGCGGCCGCGGAACAGCCCGGCCAGGTCGCGACCGGCGGGCCGGATGCGCCCGACCCACCACGGCCAGTGCTCGCGCCAGCGGCCACCGAGCGATTGTGTAACGAAGTAGGCCACAGCGACCAGGCCGACCACCAGGCCGATTGCGATATGGGTCAGGTCCCAGAGCGTGGGATTGTCCGGCACGATGCGACGCATGCCCACCCACGGGCTGGTAACGATCAACCAGACTGCGCCGACGGCCAGCAACAGGTGCTGCAGGCGGGAGGAGCGTTCGAGCAGTCGGCGCATCGAGCGGCCCGTCGGGTCAAGCCGCCTGCTGCTTGGCGTTCAGCTCGGCGAGTTGATCGGCGTAGCGATCGACGCCGTCCCAGTCGGTGAATTCCTTCTTCGTGTTCGGATCGGTCGGACCCTTGGTCATCCACATGATGAAACGGATGATGTTGCGATCGAAGAAACCGTACTTCTGGTAGTCCAGGTCGCCGGCGAACAATCCGATCAGGTCCGGCTTCCATGGGCACTGCTCAAGGAAGGCCTTCAGGTACGGGTTGGTTTCCGGGGTGTTCTTCTCCGGCTTGCGCGCGACCAGGTTGACCGAGTAGAACGAGCTCGGCATCGCGTCGAGCCGGTCCTGGTGCTTGCGGATGTATTCGTGGACGATGGGCGCGTGCTTGCCGTTGCGGATGCTGGCGCCGATGGCGACGCGATCGTAGCCGGAGGGATCCGGCGCCTGCCCGTCCAGCGGCAGCATCTCGGCCGACTCGCCGTGCGCTTGCATCCGCTCGCGAATCCGCTCGGTGATCCGACGGGTGTGGCCGTAGCCACTGTGATACAGCAGCAATGTCTTCGCCACGGGATTCTCCCTCGATTGCAGGTGCCCCGGATTATAGGAAGCGCATCGGCGCGCGGATTTGATCCGGGTCATTTCGTGAATCGCAGAAAAAAGAAAGCGCCGACCAGGGAGTGAGCCGGCGCTTTCGCTGACGCGACCCGGGAGGCCCGGGCCGACGGCGACTCGATCAGGCCGCGGCCGGCAACTCGACGTCGGCGTCGGTTTCGAGTACCACGCCCACGGCGTGCATCACCGAGGCGATGCGCACCGCGTCCTGGATGGCCTGTGTGCTGACGCCGGCCTTGATCAGGATCTTTTCGTGGCTGTCGATGCACATGCCGCAGCCGTTGATGGCCGAAACCGCGAGACTCATCAGCTCGAAATCGGCCTTGTCGATGCCCGGGCTGCCGATGACCGTCATGCGCAGTTTGGCCGGCATCTTGGCGTATTCGACGTTGCTGGCCAGGTGCAGGAAGCGGTAGTAAATGTTGTTCATGCCCATGATGGCCGCGGCCGACTTGGCGGCCTTGAGGTATTCGGGCGACAGGGCGGCGGACGCCTGCGACTCGATCGCCTGGATCAGCGGCTTGTTGCGCGTTGCGATCGCCGTGGCCAGCGCGACGCCCCAGACCTGCTCGCCGCTCAGCGCTTCGTGCTGCTCGGCATCCAGGACGTTGCCGAAGTTGATCTTCAGGTCCTTGGCATAGTCCGGAATGTGTTGCTTGAGTTCGTTGATCTCCATTTCAGCGCTCCTTGGTCGCGAAATTCGATGGCTAGAGAACACACCGGCCGCACGAGGCGGCCGGTGCGGGTGTGCCGTTGGAGGACCCGGGTCAGGCGGCCTGCAGGTGCTCGTCGCCCGGCTGCCAGTTGCACGGGCACAGCTCGTCGGACTGCAGCGCGTCGAGAACGCGCAGCGTTTCCTTCGGGTTGCGGCCGACGTTCATGTCGGTGACCGAAACGTGGCGGATGACGCCCTGCGGATCGACCAGGAACGTGGCGCGATTGGCCACGCCTTCGTCGGCGTGCAGGATGCCCAGCGCGCCGGACAACTCGCGCTTGACGTCTGCCAGCATCGGGATCTTGAGATCCTTCAGGTCATCGTGGTTCTGACGCCACGCCATGTGCACGAACTCGGTATCGGTGCTGGCGGCGAGCACCTGGCAGTCGCGATCGGCGAATTCGTCGGACAGATCGCTGTAGGCCTTGATTTCGGTCGGGCAGACGAACGTGAAGTCCTTCGGGTAGAAGAACACCAGCAGCCACTTGTCCTTGTAGGTGTTGCTGTCGATGTCGGTGAAGGCCGACTCGATGTTGGTGTCCACGGTTGCCTTGAGATTGAAATTCGGGAACTTGTCGCCAATCGTCAACATTTCGGTTTTCTCCTTGCTTTCGGTCTGGTTTGGGAGCGGAAATCGACGCAGGGCGCCGAACACGCAGTCAAGGATACGGACAAATAACCATAAATCAAATTGATTGTTTTGATTTTATTGATAGCAATTTCTTATCACCGGTCGCCCGCGACGGCCGTGGGCGCTTGAGCCGCGACGCAACCGGCCCCATTTCGCCTGTTCATCCCGGTGAACGGACGCTCCATGGAACCCTTCCACGGCACCACCATCGTCTCGGTGCGGCGCGGCAATCAGGTCGTGATCGCCGGTGACGGCCAGGTCACGCTCGGCAACACGATCATGAAGGCCAATGCCCGCAAGGTTCGCAAGCTGCACAAGAACCAGGTCATCGCCGGATTCGCCG
>CAYPZP010000104.1:0-10880 GCA_964415285.1 uncultured Halomonas sp.
GCTGAGCCCGCAGACGCGTCTGTCGAGTACCGCAGCGGCGCTGGTGTGGACCATCACGTCGAAGCCGTCGGCCAGCAGCGTCTCGGCGGCCTTGAGCGGTTCGGTCACGTCGGGGAACAAGGTCTTTTCGTCGCCGAGCACCTCGAGTTTGACCAGCTTGTGACCGTCGAGCAGCTCGCGTGCCAGCCTGCAGGTCCTGACTGCGTCGTCGGCGGTGAAGCAGCCGGCGGTGTTCGGCAGGATGGTATAGCGGTCCGGTGGCAGGACGTCGAGCAGATTCGGCGCGCCCGGATCCTGTCCGATATTGCTGCGCCGGATCGCCACCGTGACGATTTCGGCGCCGGCGGCCTCGGTTGCCGCCCGCGTCTGCTCCAGATCCAGGTACTTTCCGGTTCCGGTCAGCAGCCGCGAGCGATAGCGGCGACCGGCAATGACCAGGTCGTCCGATTGCTCTTCGGCGGGTGCGTCGGTTGCTGCGCTCGGTGAACGGGTTTCCACGGGTCAGCCTCCACCGATGGCGTGAACGATTTCGAGCCGGTCACCGGCGCGCAGCTCGCATTGCGCGTGCAGGCTTCGCGGCACGATTTCTCCGTTGCGCTCCACGGCGACGCGTTTGTCGCTGAGCTCCAGCCGTTCCAGCAACCCGCTCAGCGAGGCGCCTTCATCGACGGCATGTGGCTCGCCGTTGACCATGAGTTCGATGCGTTTGGTTTCCATGATCTTCAATATGATGCCATCGGGGCTTCGATCAACCACTCGAACAGCGCGGTCCGGAGGTGGATTCCGGCGCGGACCTGTTCGAGTATCAGTGATTGCGGCGCATCGACCAGCGAAGCGCTGATTTCGACATCCCGATTGACTGGCCCGGGATGCAGGATGCGTGCGTGCGCGGGCAGTCGCGCAACGCGCATTTCGGTCAAGCCCCAGCGGCGATGGAACGCGTCGCCGTCGGGGTAGCCGCCGCGCTCGATGCGTTCGCGCTGAATGCGCAGGCAGATGACGGCATCGATGCCGTCCAGCGCCTTGTCGAGATCGCTGAAGCGCCGCGCCATGGGCATTTCCGCGGCATCGGGAAGGAAGGCCTCCGGGCCTGCGAGCCGGATCTCGGCAACGCCCAGGCGGTCGAACAACGCGACGTCGGAGCGCGCTACGCGCGAGTGCCGGATATCGCCGACGATCGCGATGCGCAAGCGCGACCAATCCTCGAATCCGGCCCCTCTGAGGGCCACCGCGTCCAGCAGCGCCTGGCTGGGATGCGCGTGCTGTCCATCGCCGGCATTGATGACACGAGTGGCCGTGCCTTCCAGTGCCGCGGCGAGACCGGCCGCGGCGTGGTCCTCGGAATGCCGCAGCACGATTGCGCGAACACCCATCGCCGAGAGCGTGCGGCCGGTGTCGGCGAGGCTCTCGCCCTTGCTCGTGGACGAGCCGGATTGGTCGATGTTGACCACCTGCAGGCCCAGCCGGCGTGCCGCCATTTCGAAAGAGACCCGGGTGCGCGTACTCGGCTCGAAGAACAGGTTCGCCACGGTGCCGGAGCGGCGGGCGCAGTTCGCCCCGGCGGCCAGTTCGGCGCCGCGCTCGATCAGCGCTTCGAGCTGCGACGGTTCGAAATGCCCGATGTCGAGAAGGTGTCGGCTCATGCCGGAACGCGTTCGGCCAGCCACGATTCGACGATGACCGCGGCGGCCATGCTGTCGAGATTGCGCGCATCGCGCCGGCGCGCTCGACC
Source organism: uncultured Halomonas sp. (assembly GCA_964415285.1). Classification (GTDB taxonomy): domain Bacteria; phylum Pseudomonadota; class Gammaproteobacteria; order Xanthomonadales; family Wenzhouxiangellaceae. Next base: position 1,733 of record CAYPZP010000104.1, read on the forward strand.
GTCGCGCCGGGCGTCGGCGAAGCGCGCTTCGGCGGCGCGACTGCTGAAACGCTCGTCGTGCAGTTCGATCGGGATTTCGGGTCGAATCCGCTGCAGTTCGGCGGCGAACGCTCGCGTCTGCTTCGTGATCCTGGATTCGCTGCCGTCGGCGGTCAGCGGCAGCCCGACGATGATGCGACGCGGTTTCCACGCCTCGATGATCGGCGCCAGCGCGTCGAAGGGTGCGCCGTCGTGACGCAGCGTTTCCAGCGGCTGCGCGGTTCCGGTGAGGGTGTTGCCGCTGGCCAGTCCGATGCGGCGCAGTCCGAAGTCGATCCCGAGGACTACGGCCGGACCGTGGTCAGGCATGGCCGCCAACCGGCTGCAGCGTCGATACATCGATACCGAGCGAGGCCACCGCGCGCGACCATCGATCATCGATCGGGGAGTCGAACACGATGGCGGAGTCGGCGGGCACGTTGAGCCAGGCGTTGTCCTTGATTTCGTCTTCGAGCTGGCCCGCCGACCAGCCGGCGTACCCGAGCGCAACGGCGTATTTGGAAGGGCCTTGATTCTGTGCGATCGCTTCGAGAATGTCGCGCGACGTCGTGACCAGGATGCCCGGCGCGACGCGGGTGGTGGCTTCCCACTGTCCGTCGTCGCTGTGCAGGACGAAACCGCGTTCCTGCTGAACCGGTCCGCCGTGCAGTACCGGCTGCCCGGAGATGGACTCGTCGGTGCACGCGATGTCGAGCTGCGACAGCACGTCCATCAGCGTCAGGTCGGCGCTCTGGTTGATCGTGATGCCGAGCGCGCCTTCCTCGTTGTGCTGGCACATCAGCGTCACGCCGTGATCGAAATTCGGATCCGTCAGGCCCGGCATCGCGATCAGCAACTGTTGGTCGAAATAGCTCACGTCTTCATCATAGCGCAGGGTCTGTCGGAGATATCGGGTTGCCGGGTCGGCGTTGCCAGTCGAATGGCTCGCGCTTTTTCCGGGTCTGGCGCACCGGTGGACGCGCCGGCGGTTCGGATCATCGCAACACGCCGCGCGCGGAGAACTGCCAGGTGCGGGTGATCGTGAGCACATCGGTTTCCTGCCGGATGTCCGGCGGCAGCGCGGCATACGGCGCGGCCAGGCGCACGATCCGCACCGCCGCCTCGTCGAGGAGGTCGTAGCCGGACGATCGCATGACCCGGACGTGTTCGATGGACCCGTCGGCGAGAACGTCCACGCTCAGGACCAGGCTGCCCTCGAGGTTGCGCTGCCGGGCCCGTTCCGGGTAGTTCATGTTGCCGACGCGCTCGACCTTGGCAACCCAGGCGCGCATGTAGCTGGCATAGAGGTGTTCCCGTGTGTTGGCGGTGATGAACTTTCGCCGCGGGCGCTTCGGCAGCACGCGTTCGATGTCCAGCGGGTCCGCCGCGGTCTGCGCGACCCGGCGAGACTGGCGCAGCAACTCGCGCGCATCGGGCAACGGGTCGGGCTCGGTTTCTGCGTCCTCGGCCGGAGCGACCTGCGTGGCCGATTCCTGCTGGGTGAGAACCTCGGCCGGCGATGGCGGCTGCGCCGGGGCGCGCATCGGCGCGGGTTGCGGCTGATCCGGCTCGGAACCCGCAGGCTCCGACGGCGGCGGCGAGGAGGGACGTTCGCGCTCGGCGTTGTCGCCGCCGCCGCGCTGGTTGGCTTGGGCGAGGAAATCTGCCTGCTCCGGCGCTTTTTCGCTGGACCACTCGACCAGGATCACGTCGAGATCGGCCGGCGCGCTCTCGGGCGAGGCGTCGAGCCAGTCGAAATGGAGCTGCGTGATGACGGCGACGTGCAGGACCAGCGCCAGCACCAGCGCCAGCGTCATGGTCTCGATCTCGGATCGGGGTCCGATAGGGGCGGGCCTGGTCATTCGTCGGCGATATGGTCGAACAGCATTCCAGAGATGTTGATTTCGAAACGGGCGTCGAGTTCGCGAACGCAGGTCGGGCTGGTGACGTTGATTTCGGTCAGCCGGTCGCCGATGACGTCGATGCCGGCGAACTCGACCCCGTTGTCGAGCAGGAACGGACCGACGCGTTCGGCGATGCGGCGCTCGTCGGCATGGATCTCGCGTCCTTCGCCGCGGCCGCCGCGCGCCAGATTGCCGCGAAAATCCGATGCCCCGGGAATCCGGGCTAGCACGAACGGCACCGGCCGGCCGTGCACGATCAGCACGCGGTTGTCGCCTTCGGAGATGCGTGGCAGGTATTCCTGCGCCATGGCCGGCTGCGTGCCGTGATCGGTCAGCGTTTCGAGGATGACGTTGAGATTGGGATCCTTGCTGCCGGCCATGAAGATGCCGCGCCCGCCCATGCCGTCCAGCGGCTTGACGACAGCCTGGCCGTGCTGATGGACGAAATCGCGCAAGCGCCCGGTATCGCTGGTCACCGTCGTCGCCGTGATCAGATCGGGGAATCGGGTAATGGCGAGTTTTTCGTTGAAGTTGCGCAACGCCTCGGGACGGTTGACCACGCGCGCGCCGGCGGCGGCCGCGCGATCGAGCATCATCGTTGCATAGAGATAGGTGTCATCGACGGGCGGATCGCAGCGCATCAGGATCAGGTCGCCGCGACCCAGGGCGCGATCCTCGCGCGCCTCGATCGCGAACCAGTCGCGGGATCGATCGTGCAGCGTCACGCGCCGAAGGCCGGCCATGCACGCGCCGCCTTCCAGCCGCAGGTCGGACTCGCCGCAGCAGGCGACCGACAGCCCGCGACGCTGAGCCTCGAGCATCAGCGCGAACGTGGTGTCCTTGACCGGGTTGATCTCCGCCAGGTCGTCCATGACGAATACCACGTCGCGTGTCATAGTGCAGTCCTCGGGTCGGGTTTCGCCGAACGTGTCGGTCAGCAAGGGAGCCTGGGCGCCATTGTACGCACCGCGTGCGCGATCGCCATGCGCTTGGCAAGACGTTATGCAGTCCGGGTTGTTACGCCGTTCACGGAAAAAATCCTGACGGCACTGGATTCAGAAGTTTCAAGCGTTTAGACTTGCTATGTAAAGCAAGAGCTTCAATAATCGGGACGCCCGGGCGACAGCCGCCAAAAAAGCGAAATGAAATGAGCGATGAATCGATGAACCACGAAGGCGAGGGGACGACCGCGGACCTGACGGGTCTGAAAGTGCTCGTCATCGACGATAGCCGGACTATTCGCAAATCCGCAGAGACCATGCTGGGCCGTGAAGGCTGCGAGGTACTCACCGCCGACGACGGTTTCGAGGCGTTGTCCTTGATCCACAAGCATCACCCGGACCTGGTGTTCGTCGACATCATGATGCCGAGGCTGGACGGCTACCAGACCTGCGCGATCATCAAGAACAACGAGCGCTTCCGGACCACGCCGGTCATCATGCTGACCAGCAAGGACGGGCTGTTCGACAAGGCGCGCGGACGGATCGTCGGCTCGGATCATTACCTGACCAAGCCCTTCACCAAGGACGAATTGCTGGACGCGGTGCGCGCACAGGCGCCGGCCCGCGACGCCGCCTGAGACCGCAAGCCGGTCGAAGCGTCGCGGCCGATGTTGAAAGGGAGGATTGAAACAGCGACATGGTAGGCAGAACGGATAAATCCCTGTTCCGTGTGCTCGGCGATTTCGAACGCCGCAGCATCGAACACGATGCCAGCGGCGCCTCGCAACAGGACCGCGACAATACCTGGGACGGCGTCGTCTTCAGACTCGGACCGCACCGCCTGACCGTGGGCATCACCGAGGTCGATGAAATCCTGCCCATGCCGACCGCAACCGCCGTGCCCGGTGCAAGGGACTGGCTGCTGGGCATGGCCAACGTGCGCGGCAACCTGGTCACGATCGCGGACCTCGGATGGTTCCTGTACGGTTCCAGAACGCCGATCACTGCGCGCACGCGCTTGATCCTGACTCGTCTACAGGGGCGCTATCTCGGTCTCATCGTCGACGAGGTTTTCGGCCAGCGGCATTTCAGCCTGCCGGACCGCGTCGATGAATCGATCGACGACGAAGCGTTGGCCGGACTGGTCGACGAATCCTTTCCGCAGGGCGACGAAAAGTGGGGCCGCTTCAAGATGGACCGGTTGATGTCCAGTTCGGACTTCCTGGATGGAGCCGCCCGCGCCTGACGCGCTTCGGGGTCGTCGGCCGCAAAAAACAATATCAACGCATACGAATGAGCCATTGAATCGAGAGGCCAAGGCATGAGCAGCAAAGCAACCCCCATCATGGAACGACGACTTTCGCCGGTTCAGGTGATCCTGTTTCTGGTCCTGGTCGCCCTGGTCGGCGCCGTATCGCTGAACTTTTTCCTCCTGAACCAGCGCAACGCGCAGGAAACCCAGTACCTGGCTCTGACGACCGAGATCCAGGTGCGCGCCCAGCAGCTGGCCAAGGCCGCCGGGGAGGCCGCCGTCGGTAACTTCGACGCCTTCGACGAGCTGGCCGATACCCGGGACGTGATCGCCGGCGCCATCGACCAGTTGCGCAACGGCAATCCGGAGACCGACCTGCCGCCCTCGCCGGCTTCGGTCAACGACAGTCTTTCGACGCTCGAACAGATCTGGCAGGGCATCGACCAGCAAGCCGAGCGAATCCTGAGTCGTTCGGAACTGGTTCCCGATCTGGCCGACGCGGCGGGCGCGTTCGCGACCAACATTCCGCAGCTTCAGGCGTTGTCCGACGAGGCCGTCCGCCTGATGATCCAGACCGGCACGCCGACCGGACAGATCTATCTCGCCAGCCGCCAGCTGGTGCTGGCCGACCGCATGCTGCGGCGCGTTGGGGAGATCCTGGGCGGCGGCGGCGCGGCGATTACCGCCGCCGATGCGTTCTCACGTGAAGCCCAGCTCTTCGACCAGGTGCTGCAGGGGCTGCTGCGGGGCAACGAAGAGCTCAACATTCCGGCCGTTCGCAACGAGCAGGTGCTGGCCGCCCTGGCCGAGATCCAGCCGGTCTACGAAGAAGTCAAGATCGACGTCGACACGATTCTGGCCGGGTCATCGGACCTGTTCGAAGTGCGCGAGGCCGCCGACGAAATCTTCCTCGATTCCCAGGAACTGACCGCGCAGGCCGATGCGCTGGCCGACGAGTATTCGTCCCTCGGACAGGGCCGCATCTGGCCGTCCCTGATCGCCGGGATCGCGCTGGCTGCCGCGGCACTGCTGGTGCTGTTCCTGGTCGGCCTTAACCTGTATGTCGCTCAGCGGCGTCGGGCGCGTGAAACCGCCGAGGTCAACCAGCGCAACCAGGAGGCCATCCTGCGGCTGCTCGACGAAATGAGCTCGCTGGCCGACGGCGATCTGACCGTCGAGGCCACCGTGACCGAGGACGTGACCGGCGCCATCGCCGATTCGGTCAACTTCGCCGTCGAGGCGTTGCGCGATCTTGTTTCGGGCGTCAACTCCACGGCCCGCCAGGTGGCGGCCCAGGCGCAGGAAACCGAGGCCACGACGACCCAGCTCGCCGAGGCATCCGAGCACCAGGCGCGTGAAATCCGGGTCGCGACCGATACCGTCAACGAGATGGCCAAGTCGTTCGACGAGATGGCGCGGCGCTCCAGCGAATCGGCCGAAGTCGCGCAGAATTCGGTCCAGATCGCCAACCGCGGCGCCGACATGGTGCGCCAGACGATCTCCGGCATGGACCAGATTCGCGACCAGATTCAGGACACCTCCAAGCGCATCAAGCGCCTGGGTGAATCGTCACAGGAAATCGGCGACATCGTCGAACTGATCAACGGCATTTCCGAGCAGACCAACGTGCTCGCGCTGAATGCCGCGATCCAGGCGGCCTCGGCCGGTGGCGCGGGCCGCGGATTCGCCGTCGTCGCCGACGAAGTGCAGCGACTCGCCGAGCGCGCGACCAATGCGACCCGGCGCATCGAGACGCTGGTGCAGACGATTCAGTCCGACACCTCCGAGGCGGTCACGTCGATGGAAGCGACCACGTCTCAGGTGGTCAGCGGCGCGCGGACGGCCGAGGACGCCGGCGAAGCGCTGGAATCGATCGAAAAGGTCTCCAACGATCTGGCCACTCTGATTCAGGACATCTCTCAGCAAGCCCAGCAGCAATCCCAGAACGCCGGCAAGATCGCCCGCTTGATGAACTCGATCCGGGACGTCTCGGTCCAGACTTCGGAGGGCACCAGCACGACCGCCAAATCGGTGGTCAGCCTGGCCGATCTGGTACGGGATCTGCGCGACTCGGTATCGGACTTCAAGCTGCCCGACGACCAGAGCTGAGCCTCGCTTTGAGCCACATGACGGGAAAACGATGGTTCCGCTGCAAGTGAGGTCGGCATGTTGAATCGTTCTTCAGCAGCCCGCGCACAGGGGGTTCAGTGGACGCGTCCGTATCTGGTCGAACTTTGCGACCGCATTCGCGAGGCGCTGGAATCCTGGGCCGGTGAATCGAGTCCCGATGCGCCGGATCTCGAACAGGCTGCCGCGGCCGCCGAACAGCTGGCCGCGTCGCTGGATACCCTGAACGCCGCCGGTGCCGCCGGGCTGGCTCGTTCGCTGGAGCGCGCGCTCGGCGCGATCGACAAGCCGGATGCCGAAACCGCGACCGTGCTGCTCGAGAGCGTCGCGGTGCTGCCCGATTATCTCGAGCGCCTCGAGACAGGTGCCCCGGACATGCCCGAGGTGCTGGCCGGGTTCGTCGAACGGACCGCTGCCGCGGTCGGTCTCGAGCCGGTCGCCCCGGTCGTGACCCATGAGCCGCTGGACGCTCTGAACGACGATGAGCTTGGCGAATTCCACTCGCTGGACCTTGCCGAACTGCGACGTGCTTATCAGCGGGCGTTGCGCGACTGGCTCAGGGACTCGTCCGACAGCGAGGCGCTGCGTGGATTCACGCGGCAGCTTCAGGCCGCCGACGCGCTGGCGCTCCGGCGACTGGGACGGGTCGCCGAGGCGGCGTTTTCCGGGCTGGCCGGCGGCCAGCTGGAACCTGCAGCCGAACTGCAGTCGCATCTGGCGGAGATCGACCAGGTCCTGAGCGAGTTGATCAACGAAGCCGACGATCGGCAGGCGTTGCTCCGAGCCGACGACATCGCTCGCGCCCTGCTGGTTGACCTGCGACACGCCGAGCCGGGCTGTGCCGAAATCGATTCGATCGTCGCCGATTCCGGCGGCGCATCCGACGCCGAGGAGGTTCGGCGTGCTCGAAGCGTGCTGTCCGGACGCAATCGAGAACTGTTCACCGCCATGGCGGAGGCTGCCCGCGGCGAGTTGGGGCTGGCAAAGGACGCGCTCAACGAATTCCTGCTGGGCCGCAATCCGGATGCCGGAGACGTTGCCGCACAGGCCGAAGTGCTGCGTTCGGTTTCCGAGAGCTTCGGCATGCTGGGCCTGGATCGGCTGCGCGAGCGCGTCGAAATGCAGATCGGGCAGCTCGGCGAGCTGACCGCCGATGCCGATAATCCCGCGCTGCTCGGGGTTGCGCGGGAACTGTTGCTGGTCGAATCCGAACTCGACGAGGCGGTGCTGTATCTCGGCGAAGCGCCCGAATCGAATCTGCTGGAAGGCGATGGTCGACATCTGCCCAAGGCCGAGCACCGACGCGTCATGCGCCAGGTGCTGAATGAATCGCTCGACGACATCGGCCAGGCCAAGCACCTGCTCGACCAGGTTCACCGGGGCCAGGGCGAAGGCGACAGCGTCGAACAGGCGGATCGCACCCTCCGACGCGTGGCCGGCGTACTCTACATGGCCGGACAGGACCGGGCCGCATCGCTGCTGGATGCCAGCGCGGACCGGATGGGACAGGCGCTCGCTGCCGAGGGCTCGTCCGAGGTCGCCAGACTCGAGGGGCTGGCCGAGGCGCTGGTCGTGGTCGAGTTCTATCTCGACAGCCTGACGCGGCTCGACGACCGCGGTGTCGAATATCTGCGCGATGCGCGCGACCGACTGGTCGAGCTGGGCTACCTTGAACCCGACGAAGCGGCCGAACCGGTTGCCGGGGATTCGGCCGACGGCGACGAAGTGTCCATCGAAGTCGAGCCGCCCGAGCCCGGGGAGGAACCGTCGGAACCCGTCGAATTCGAGGCTTCTGCGGCGGAACCGGAAGACACGCAGCCGGTGGAGGCTGCCGACGCTGGCGCAGTGGACGAGCAACAGGCCGAAGAAGAAGCAGCGGCCGCATCCGCATTCGACAGCGACGACTTCGACCTGATGTCGATCTTTCTCGAGGAATTCGATGAAGAACTCGACAGACTCCAGGCCGGTTTCCCGGCGTGGCGGGAGAGTCCTTCGGATTCGGCCCTGCTGACCGAGATTCGTCGCTCCTTCCACACGCTGAAGGGCTCCGGTCGCATGGCCGGCGCCGAGCGCATCGGCGAATTCGCCTGGCAGGTCGAGCAACTCCTCAACCAGACCATCGACGGCCAGCATCAAGCCCGGGATATCGTCGACGCCGTCGGCGATGCGGTCGACGCGCTTCCTGAATTCCGTGCGCGGCTGGCCGGAGAGCCGGAATCGATGGACGATGCTGCGCTTGAAGCGCTGTCGCATCGCATCGCGACGCTGGGCGAAGAAGTCGACCTACCCGAGCTCGAGGGGCTGGACCCGACGCTGGTCCAGCTGATGATCAAGGAGATCGGAGATCATCTGGAGACCATCGATCTGTGGATCGAACGCAGCCGGTCGCAGGGTTGGCCGGTCGATGTCGATCGGGATCTGATTCGCGCCGTGCATACGATCAAGGGCACGCTGCGCCTGGCGCCGATTCACAACGAAGCCGACAGCATGCAGGTGATCGAGGAATACCTGCAGGAGCTGCTCGATATCGACGAGCCACCCGATGCGGCGGCGGTCGGCCTTCTCGAAGCGCTCCGGGTCATGCTCGGCAAGCGGCTCGATCGGCTGCAGCGCGAAGCGGTATCGACCGAACATTTCGAAACCGCTGCGCTTGCCACCGAGGCAAGACGGCTGATTTCGGCACTGCACCACCACGGCGAAGCGTCTGCCGACTTCCAGGTCTTGCACGATGCGCCGGAGGATTCGCCCGAAGCCGGGGAAGCCGAAGCCGAGGAAGCCGAAGTCGAGGAAGCCGAAGCCGGGGAAGCCGAAGTCGAGGAAGCCGAAGCCGGGGAAGCCGAAGTCGAAGAAGCCGAAGCCGGGGAAGCCGAAGCCGCGGAAGCCGAAGCCGCGGAAGCCGAAGCCGG
>CAYPZP010000105.1:0-10846 GCA_964415285.1 uncultured Halomonas sp.
ATCCTGCGCGCCGGCGATCACCGACCCCGACGCGCTCGCTACGTGCTGAACCGATTTTTGGGCGATGTGCGCGGCTGTGGTCGACCCCCCGGCGGTGCTCGGATTCCTCATGCACCGGCTAGTGCACTGCGGATCCTGCGCGCCGGCGATCACCGACCCCGACGCGCTCGCTACGTGCTGAACCGATCTTTTGGCGATCCGCGCGGCTGTGGTCGCCCGCCGGCGAGTTCTTTCGCAATGCAGAACTGAAACGTCTACCCCGAAGCGGCGCGTCCCTACGGGAATCCCTCGTGCCGTCTTCCTTCGGGCCTGTCCTTCAAGGACGGGCCCGTTTTTTATCCGGTCGGCGCCGGATCGCCGGCTCCGCGGCTCCGAATCCACCGGCTTTGCAATCCATCGGTCATGGTCGCAGATCGTGACTTCCTGCTCAGGCGCGGTTCAGCTTGGGCTGCGATGATGGTTTCATCCTGAAACCACGAAGAGGGCCCCGTCTCATGAACAATCCAATCCGCATCGCGCTGGCAGCGCTTGTTGTCGTCAACCTGAGCGGCTGCGTCGTCGCGATCGGAACCGAGGACATCGAGCACTCCGGCGCCAAATGGTCCCAGATCGAGCGGGACAACCGTCGCGCGATCGATTCACTGACCCTCGGGATGGGCGTGCGCGAGGCGCAGGATCTCATGCCGTACGAGGCGGACTTCAACGAAGCGTTCTTCGTCGACGGTGTGGCCTACCGGGCGCTGTTCTATCGCACGCAGCGCGTGGACGGCGACGGCGTCACGACCCGCGACGAGACCACGCCGCTGATCTTTGCCGATGGCGCGCTGATCGGCTGGGGGGCGGCGGCCTGGAGCGAAGCTACCGGGCAGCCGCTGGCCGCCGTCGACTGATCCGTTCACGACGGATTCCGAGGGGCGCCGCGTTCGCGGTTCCGATCAGGATTCGCCGGCGAGGTTCGTTCCGGCTAAAGAAAAGGCCCGTGCCGCGGGACGGCACGGGCCTTGCCTTGTCAGGTATCGGCGTTCAGGCGGTCAGAAGACCGCCGTCGCGCTGTTCGAACAGGTCGACGTTCCGGCCTCGCAGACTTCGAACGTGTAGCTGCCGCCGCCGCGTTCGTTGTTGCCGAACGTGTAGGCGCCGTCATTCGCGGTCGTATCGATGACCGCGCCGTTGAGCTTGATGTCGACGTTCGTCGATGCCGCACCGTCCCAGGTCAGATCGACCCGATGGCGGCCGCGCTCCTTGTAGCCGGTCGCTGACAGCGTGATGCCGCCGGTGACCGGCTCGCTGACTGTGACGCTCTGGCTGATGCTGTCGCTGGCACCGGCATCGTCGGTGACGGTCAGGGTGACGGTGTAGGTGCCGCCTTCAGCGTAGGTGTTGCTCGCCGTTGCGCCGCTGCCCGAGCTGCCGTCGCCGAAATCCCACGCGTACGACGCGATGCTGCCGTCGCTGTCGCCGGAATCCGAAGCGTCGAACGAGCAGCCCAGGTCGGTGCAGGCGAACGTGAACGAAGCCGTCGGCGGCTGGTTCGCGGTCGCGGAGCTGACCGTCGCGATCTGGCTGTCGCTGCCGCTATCGGTGCCGTCGCTGACCGTCAGCGTGACGGTGTAGCTGCCGTCGGTGCCGTAGGTGTGGCTGGCCGTGGCGCCCGTTGCCGTGGCACCGTCGCCGAATGCCCAGCTGTAGCTCAGCGCGTCGCCGTCGGCGTCGCTGGAGCCGCTGCCGTCGAACGAGCAGCTCAGATCGGTGCACGAGAAGGTGAACGAAGCGACCGGGGCGTTGTTGGTCGGGCCGCCACCGCCGCCGCCGAGCGCTGCAAGCGCATCGGCTGCCTGCACCAGGCCGAAGCCGTAGCTGGTGTCGTAGCCGGCCGATCCGAGGTCTTCGGCGGTCGAGACCAGGGCGTTGCGGATATCGACTGCGCTGGCGGTCGGCGCCTGGCTCCAGACCAGTGCGGCGACGCCGGCCACATGCGGCGTGGCCATGGACGTGCCGTTGAAGCTGTCGTAGCCGTCGCCGGGAGCGGTCGTTACCGTTGAAACCGTTGCCGTCGTGCCGAGCTGGGCGAGCATGGCCGCGCCGTCGGTGTCGCTGGCGCTTACGGCCGGGATGCTGGAGCAGGCGCGGAACGACGGGCCGTTGCAGTCCAGCGTGCCGAGGAAGCCGCCCGCGGTGTTGTTGTAGATGATGACCGCGGCGGCGCCGCCGGACTCGACGTTCGCGACCTTGTCGGAGAACGAGACGCTGCCGCGCTGGCACAGCACCGTGGCGCCGTTCCAGTTGCCGACGGAGTCGCAGATGCCGCCGTCGACCAGCGTGCCCGAGGCGCTGGTGCTGGCGGCGCGGTCGAGCGGAGAAACGGTGTAGGTGGTTCCGCCGACCACGGCCGAAGCGCCGATCGTCGGCACCGTGCTGAGCACGGCAACACCGGGACCGGAAAGCTCGACCTGGTCGTTGCGCTGCGAGAAGCTGGCCAGGGCCTTGTTCTCGTCGATGGCGGCGACCGAAACCACGGCCGGATAGCTGGCCGGATAGCTGTAGCCGGTCGTGCCGTCGTTGCCGGCCGCGGCGATCGACAGCACGTTGAAGTTGTCGAGCAGGTCCTGGAAGCCTGCTTCAGCTGCCTGCGAGGCGAAGCTGCCCCCCAGGCTCATGTTGATGACCATCGGCCCGCCGCCGGCCTGGACGTTGGCATCCTTGCAGGCGTATGCCGCGCTGATCGTGTCGGAGGTGTAGCTGTAGCCGCAGTTGCCGGACGTCCAGTTGTCGTCGCCGAACAGCTTGGCGATGAACAGGTTGACGTTGGCGCCGGGCAGCACGCCGATGACGCCGTCGCCGTTGTTGACTGCGGCAATGGTGCCGGCCACGTGCGTGCCGTGGCCGCAGGAATCGATGAACGGATCGCCGCTGCCGGACAGCGGAATCCCGGTGACCGGGTTGGCCTGCAGGTCGAAGTGACCGACGTGATAGCCGGAATCGATGATGCAGACGCTCACGTTACCCGCGTTGGCGTCGCTGACTTGGTCGGCCTGGACCATCGGGATGCCGAACGGCACGGTCTCGGCCATCGGGTAGACGCGGGCGTCGGGCTCGATATGGATGATGTTGGGATTGTTCGCCAGCGCGCCCAGCGCCTGCTCGGGGATCGTGATCGCCATCGCGTTGATCGAGCGATCGGTCAGGTCGACCTCGATCCGCCCGCCGGCGGCTCGCACGGCGGCCTTGCCGTTGCCGGCCTGGCCGGGTGCAAACTGGACGATGTAGCGATTGTCGTCGGCCACGGCCGGCGTGGCCAGCAGCGCGGTGACGACACCCAGCACCAGCGCGGTCATTCTCGTCAATCGATTCATTCCGGTAGTTCTCCTCATCGATGCGTTGAGTCCTGCAGCCGACCGCGAAGGTTTCCAGCGCGAATCGGCAAGTCCCTGGTTCCGTCCCGATATCGATCGGGACGGGGTCCGGTCGGCCGCTGAAGCGGCAGCGCAACGCCCGGTCGATTTCCCCTTGACGCGCGTGGAGTCTGCTGTGCAGCCTCGCTCCCGGATGGCGCCAGAGTGTGTCCGCAATCGGGAAGGAATTGCAAGCGCACCTCAGGCGGAATCGCAAGATACTGATATAGAGATGAAAAATGCCCTGTCGCCACGGCGCCGCCGCGGCAGGCATCGAGTTGAACTGCACCAGAGAGGTGTTCCGGCATTCGGTGCGACGGTGCCGCGCGCCGGGAAACCGGCCGATCGCGGGGGCACTTCGCTACAGCGCGACGAATACCTGCCGGAGCATGTCGGAGATGGTGTCGTAATCGACCTGTCCGGCGTCGATCCGGTGTTTTTCCGCCGGACGCGAGCAGATGATCTCGCCCATGGTCTCGAATGCGCCGATGACGCCGCCGAAGCCCTCCGCGCGCGAGCGCGAGCGCACCCGGGGAACGAAGTAGACATCCATGTCCGGGCCGTCGGCATGGCGGACGGCCATCGCATTGGCGGTCGCGTCGGCGTCGCCGCCCCGATGGTGTTGCCAGTCTTGCAGCCAGTCCAGTACCGGCTCAAGGATTCGGTCGCGCGGACCGCGCCAGTGCGCGAAATCGAGCGGATACAGGCCCCTGGCGATCGCGCCGTTGCGCTTCGCGGCGCGGTCGAGTCCGACGCGGTGCCGGTCCGCGGCCTGCTCGATCGGCATCGGCGGCAGCCCCGGGGTGCGCGGCAGCGCATGGAAGTGCAGATGCGACTCGATCGATGCGCCGGCGCCTGCGCCGTTGTAGAACGTGATCCAGCCGGGCAGCCGGTTTGCGAAGTCGACGAGATCGCGAACGATCTCGCCCAGCCCGATGCCGCTGGTCGCCCAGTGCTGGTGAATGTGGTCGTCGGCGGCCAGCACGGCGTGGCCGACGGCGAGCGGGAACGGGTTCATCCAGGCCGTGTAGGGCACGTTGGTGCCGCCGATCGGGTAGCCGATCTCGCGGCCCTGCTGCTGCCACTCGATGTTCTCGGCGCACAGAAAACAGCCGTCGTGGACCGAACGCGCACCCGGCGGCGGCTGGTGCAGACCGCGTCCGCCGAAGCGACGCGCCCGGGCCGGGTTGTACTGGGCCGAAAAGAACGCATCGCGATCGCCCGGCTGGCTGAACTCGAAGCGCAGCACTTCCGACAGGTCGTCCTGGATGAAGCCGGTGTCGACCTGGTTTCGGCGCAGGCCCTCCAGCGCCGCGCCGAGCCCGGCGCGCTGGTTCATCCGGTCCAGCGCTTCGTGCAGCTCGCGGCGTGATGCGCCTTCGAAGGTCGAGTTGTATTGGTCCATCCGGCGGCTCGGCGTTGGATCGGGAACGGCCGACCTCCGACACGGCAGCGCGCCGGATTGTGGGTCGACCGAATGGGCGCGTATTATACGGGCCCGACCACGGCCCATTCCCCGGGGAAAATATATGGAAGGCGATCGCATCGTCATCGAACCGCACCACCAGCGCGCCGCGCGTGGCATCGACGCCTACCTCGCCGGGCAGGGCCTGCCGGGCTCCGAGCGATTCGTGATCACCGTGGCCGGCGAATCCGGCAGCGGCAAGTCCGAGACCGCGGCGGCGCTGGCCGAGGCATTGGCCGCACGCGGCATCGACAGCGTGATCTTCCAGCAGGACGATTACTTCGTCTACCCGCCGAAAAGCAACGACCGGGCGCGGCGCGAGGACATCGACTGGGTCGGCCCCGGTGAGGTGCGCCTGGCGTTGCTCGATGCGCACCTCGGCGCGTTTCGTCGCGGCGACAAGGCGCTGACCAAGCCGCTGGTTCGCTACGCAGACGACCGCGTCGACGAGGAAATCCTGGACCTCGAGGGTTTCGGCGTCGCGATTGCCGAGGGGACGTACACGACGCTGCTCGAATCGGTCGACCTGCATGTTTTCATCGACCGTACCTGGGAGCAGACCCGCGCGCATCGGGAGAAGCGCAGCCGGCACGCCTCCGAGCTGGACCCGTTCATCGACCGGGTGCTGGAGATCGAGCACGCGATCATCTCGCCGCACAAGCAGCGCGCCGATCTCATCATCGATCCCGATTACGCAGTGCATCCGGCCGGAGACGGCGAATGAGAATCGCGTTCCTCAACCCGCAGGGCAACTTCGACCGGCACGATTCGTTCCTGACCGAGCACCCGGATTTCGGCGGCCAGCTGGTCTACGTCAAGGAGGTCGCGCTGGCGCTGGCCGAGCTGGGGGTCGACGTCGACATCATCACGCGCAGGATCGTCGATCCCGAGTGGCCCGGTTTCGACGCCGCGCTGGATCATTTCGACGAACACGCCGACCGGGTCCGAATCGTTCGTCTGGATTGCGGGCCGGCCGGTTTCCTGGCCAAGGAACAGCTGTGGCCGCACCTGGCCGAACTGGTCGACCGGATCGTTTCGTTCTACGGCGCCGATTTGCCCGACGCGCTCACCACCCACTACGCCGACGGCGGCTGGATGGGCGTGCTGCTCCGCCGGCTGACCGAACGGCCGTTCACGTTCACCGGCCACTCGCTGGGCGCGCAGAAGCTCGAACGCCTGGGCGCGACGCCGGGCACGCTCGACGCGATCGACAGCGGTTCCGGTTCTCGCGACGGATCGCCGCCGAGCGCGCCGCGATGCAATCGGCCGCGCGCATCATTACCTCGACGCGCGCCGAGCGCTTCGAGCAGTACGGCCATCCGCTCTACGAAGGCGCAGTGGAGCCGGCCGACGATGCCAGGTTTTCGATCATTCCGCCGGGCATCAACGAGCGCATCTTTCACGCCGATGCCAGCGGCGACGATCCCGATTTCGTGCGGCGACTCCAGCAGTCCGCCGGCGCCGACGGCCGGCCGGTGGTGCTGGCCTCGAGCCGGCTGGATGCGAAGAAGAACGTGGCCGGATTCGTCGACGCCTGGCTATCGAGCGCCGAGTTGCGCGAGCGTGCGCGGCTGGCGCTGTTCGTGCGCGGCGTCGACGACCCGTTCTCGGGCATCGAGCGACTGCGCGCCGACGAGCGCGAGGTGCTCGCACCGATTCTGGCGCGGATCGAGTCCGCCGGACTGCGCGACCAGGTGGTGTTCGTCAACGCCGGTTCGCAGCGCCAGCTCGCCAGTGCCTACCGATTTTTCGCGCGCTGCGGTTCGGTGTTCGTGCTGCCGTCGCTGCACGAGCCCTTCGGCCTGGCGCCGATCGAGGCCGCCGCCTGCGGACTGGCCGTGGTCGCCACGCGCCACGGCGGCCCCTCCGAAGTGTTCGCCGGCGGCATCGGGGTTCTCGTCGAACCCGAGGATCCGGAGAACATGGCGCACGGCATGCTCGCAGCGCTTGAACGTCAGCAGGAACTGGCCGGGGCCGCTGCGCTCATGGTTCAGCGCAAATACACCTGGCGGCGCACCGCGGAGGGCTACCTGGGAGTGATTCGGGAGTTGGTCGCTGGGGCGGGGAAACGCGAGATGGCCCGGCCGGGGCCGCTTGACGCCTCAGACCGGATCGCCAACTGGCTCGAGCGCCACGGCTGAGCGACTCAGCTTCGTGTCGCAGCCGTTCCGTGAGGCATGTACTCGCGCGGCTGCCCGAGCATTTCGCGGTTGACCACGACGACACCGCCCGGCGTGACGTGGAAGCGCGCCGCGTCGGCATCCGGGTCTTCGCCGATCACGGTGCCGGCCGGCAGTTCGCAGCCGTTGTCCAGAATCGTGCGCGTCAGCCGGCAATCTTGCCCGATCCGGCAGTCGGGCAGCACCAGGGACTGATGCAGCTTGCAGTCGCGTTCGACCCTGCAGGCGTGGAACAGCACCGATTCCTCGATTTCCGAATTCGATACCACCGAGCCGGTATCGATGATGCTGTCGCGGATCCGGCAACGGGTGGCATCCCGGTGGTCGGTGAATTTGGTCGGCGGCATCTGCATGAGGTTGGTGTAGATCGGCCAATCCGACGCGAACAGATTCAGCGGCGGGTTGTCGCGCAACAGCTCGGCGTGGGCCTGATAGTAGGAGTCGAGGGTGCCGACGTCGCGCCAGTAAGGCTCGTCCGGCGACGCGCTGCGCAGCGGCACCGCGAGGACCTTCTCGCCGGCGGCCAGCGCTTTGGGAATGATGTCCTTGCCGAAGTCGTGGCTGCTGTTCGGGTCGGCGGCGTCGGCTGCCAGCGTGCGGTGCAGATACTCGGTCGAGAAGACGTACAAGCCCATGCTGATCAGCGCTCGATCGGGCTGGTCGGGCCACGGCTGCGGCTGGTCCGGCTTTTCCTCGAAGGCGACCACGCGCTTGGCTTCGTCGACCTGCATGACCCCGAGTTCACTGGCATCGGCCAGCGGTACGTCGTGACACGCCACCGTGATGTCGGCGTCGCCTTCGGCGTGGGCGGCGAGCAGTTCGCCGTAGTCCATCTTGTAGACATGATCGCCGGCCAATACCAGGATGTACTCGGAGCGGTGCGCTTCGATGATGTCGAGGCTCTGGTAGACCGCATCGGCGGTGCCGAGATACCAGCTTTCGTCCTCGAGCCACTGCTGCGCCGGGATCACGTCGAGGAATTCGCCGTAGTCGTTGTTCAGCGAATTCCAGCCCAGCATCAGGTGGCGGATCAGCGAGTGCGACTTGTATTGCGTCAGCACGCCGATCCGGCGGATGCCCGAATGCAGGCAGTTCGACAGTGCGAAGTCGATGATGCGGTATCGCCCGCCGAACGGAACGGCCGGCTTTGCGCGCCAGTCGGTCAGCATCTCCAGCCGTGATCCGCGCCCGCCGGCGAGCACCAGTGCCTGGGTCTGCCGTGTCAGTCGGCTTACGAAGCGTCTCGAGTGCATGGTTGTGCCGTGCGCTGGGGCGAGTCGGGCTTGCTGCCAGTGTAGGGCGTCGGTTTCGGCTTTTGTTGACCTGCATCACATCCGCGCTGGCCCGGCGCCTTGCGCAAGGCACGGCGGCCCCGACAGTGGCCTTCGGCACTGTCGCGACCGCGACGCCGACGCGATACTCTTCACGGTTATGTGAACACTTTTACGGAGCTTTGATGAACACCCCCCGTCTTTTGATCGCGTTCGGATTGGCGCTGCTGCTGGCCGGTTGCGGTTCGGCGAACGACCCGGCCGATGACGCGTCGGATAACGCTTCCGATACTCCGGCAAGGGCCGAAACAGCGCCTTCTCCGGAGGCTTCTTCCGATCCCGCCCCGGCGACCGGTGCGGCCGACTCCGGTTCGGCCCGGATCGGCGAATGGGGCATTGCGGCCGAAGAGGTCAGCGAATCCGTGCCGCCGGGAAATGATTTCTTCGCCTTCGTCAACGCAGGCTGGCTGGAGCGCTCCGAGATTCCGGCCGGATTCTCCCGCTTCGGCGCCTTCACTGAACTGTCGCTGGAAGCCGAGGAGCGCGTCAGCGCGATCATCGCCGACGCCGCGGAGGCCAGCCCCGAGCCGGGTTCGCCGATGCAGCAGATCGGCGCGCTGCATACCGCGTACATGGATTCCGAACGCATCGATGCGCTGTCGCTGGATCCGATCCGATCCGAGCTCGAAGCGCTGCTGGCGCTGAACGAGCATGAAGGCGTGGCCCGCTGGATGGCGCGTCGCGGCACCGGCTCCATCGTTGGCGCTTTCGTGACGCTGGACGCGAAGAATCCGGACCGCTACCTGGTGCATTTCGGTCAGAGCGGCCTGGGCCTGCCGGACAAGAGCTACTACGAGCGTGAAGAAGAACCGTTCCCCGGCCATCGCCAGGCCTACGTCGATTACATTGCCGCGACGCTGGAGCGAGCCGGGATCGATCGCGCGAACGAACGAGCCGAGGCGGTCATGGCGCTGGAAACGCAGATCGCAGCGGCGCACTGGACGCGCGTGCAGCGGCGCGATCGCGAGGCCAACTACAACCGAATGACGGTTCCGGAGCTCAAGGAATTCGCACCCGACTTCGCATGGGACGCCTTCCTCGCCGAACGCCAGCTCGATGGCATCGAAGAGGTCGTGGTCGGTACCGATACCGCGGTCCAGGCGCTGGCCGAACTGTTCGCCGGGACGCCGGTAGAGACCTGGTCTTCCTATCACGCCTTCCACTGGATCAACAACCATGCGCCGCTGCTGTCCTCGGATTACGAGCAGGCGCATTGGGCGCTGTTCAGCCAGCGTCTGGACGGCGTGGAGGAACAACGCCCGCGGGACAAGCGCGCGCTCCAGTTCGTCAGCGGGCGACTGTCCGAACAGGTCGGCAAGGTCTACGTCGAACGGCATTTCCCGCCGGCTTCGCGCGACCAGATGCTGGAACTGGTCGGCTACCTGCGTCGCGCTTTCGAGCAGCGCCTGAACGGGCTGGAATGGATGGACGATGCGACCCGGGGCGAGGCGCAGGCCAAGCTCGCCGCGTTCACGCCGAAGATCGGCTACCCGGATCGATGGAACGATTACTCGTCGGTCGAAATCCGTTCCGACGACCTGATCGGCAACCTCGATCGGCTGTCCAAATGGCAATGGCAGGATTCGCTGGCCAAGCTGGGCGAGCCGGTTCGCGACTGGGAATGGTTCATGAGCCCGCAGCGCGTCAACGCCTACTACTCGTCGACGCGTAACGAAATCGTGTTCCCGGCCGGCATCCTGCAGGCGCCGTTCTTCGACCCGAACGCCGACCCGGCGGTCAACTTCGGCGGGATCGGCGCGGTGATCGGCCACGAAATGGGACACGGCTTCGACGACCAGGGTTCGAAGTCCGACGCCGAGGGCGTGCTTCGCGACTGGTGGACGGCCGAGTCGCGCGAACGGTTCGAGGCGCTGGCCGACCGGCTGGCCGAGCAATACGACCAGTACGAACCGGTCGAGGGCATGAACATCAACGGACGCCTGTCGCTGGGCGAGAACATCGGCGACCTCGGCGGTCTGTCCATCGCCTATCACGCGTGGCGGATGTACGTCGACGAGCGCTTCGACGGCGAGGCGCCCGTGCTGGACGGTTATTCCGGCGACCAGCGATTCTTCATGGCCTGGGCCCAGGTCTGGCGCAACCTCCAGACCGAGGAATCGCTGCGCGCCCAACTCGTCCGAGGACCGCACAGTCCGCCGGAGTACCGGGTTAACGGCATCGTGAGAAACATGGATGCCTGGTACGAGGCTTTCGACATCGGCTCGGACGCCGAGCTGTACCTGTCGCTGGAAGAGCGGCTGAGCATCTGGTAACAAATTTGTTTGGTATTTGAAAAAGGCCGCGGCATCGTCCGCGGCCTTTTTTCTGTGGCGTTGCCATATTTGCCTATAAGGCCTGCGGCCGGGCTTCCAATTGAGCAAAATCTCAGCGCTTGAACAGCGATTTCGCCGCCGGCTTCGCCGGCTGATGCGAGTTACTTTTGCGGGATCAAAAGTAACCAAAACTCCTCATGCCGCG
>CAYPZP010000106.1:0-10843 GCA_964415285.1 uncultured Halomonas sp.
TGGACCTGCCGCCCGAGCTGGGTGACCTGGCGCTGCTCAAGCGGGGGATCGTGATCATGGTCGGCGCCACCGGCACCGGCAAGTCGACGACGCTGGCATCAATGATCGGTCATCGGAACGAGAACACGACCGGCCACATCATTTCGATCGAGGATCCGATCGAATACGTGCACCGACACCGGCGCTGCCTGGTGACCCAGCGCGAGGTGGGCATCGATACGGAGTCTTTCGAGCTGGCGCTGCGCAATACCTTGCGACAGGCGCCCGACGTGATTCTCGTGGGCGAGGTGCGCACGCGCGAGGCGATGGAGCACGTCGTGACCTTCGCCGAAACCGGTCACCTGTGTCTGACCACGCTGCACGCGAACAACGCCAATCAGGCGATGGACCGGATTCTGCACTTCTTCCCCAAGGACAAGCACGGCCAGGTCCTGCTGGATCTGAGCTTCAACCTCAAGGCCGTGATCGCGCAACAGTTGGTCCCCTCCATCGACGGGGGGCGGCGGCACGTGGCGCTGGAGATCCTGCGCTCGACCCCGCTGGTCCAGGAGAAGATTCGCAAGGGAAAGATCGACGAGCTCAAGCAGATCATGAAGGACTCGGTGCATCACGGGATGGTGACTTTCGACCAGAGCCTGCTGCAGCTCTACCAGGACGGGCTGATTTCCTATGAAGAAGCCGTTCGACACGCCGATTCGGCCAACGAGGTGCGACTGGCGGTCAAGCTCAGCGAGGGCGGCGATGCCGAGTCGCTCTCCCACCGGCTGCGCGACGTCGATCTGCTCGACAGCGAGTGAGCATTCCCGAGGTCCTTAACCGTCGTTTAACCGCGAATGTTCTATCGTTTCGGTTGTCGTGAGGAAGTTTCGAGCGGCCTCTGGCCCGACACTGCTAGTGACTACGGAAACGGGGCACGATCCTGGCCCGGGCAGTCGCCCGGGCTTTTTTTTACGTGGATGACGCCGCAAGCGTGGATCGCCGTAGAAAGGGGTGAAGCATGCGCATACTGATTATCGAAGACAATCGCGATATCGCCGCGAATCTCGGCGATTACCTGTCCGATCGCGGTCACGACGTGGACTACGCTTTCGATGGTGTGACCGGTTTGCGCCTCGCGACCGGCAACGAGTTCGATGCGATGGTGCTGGACCTCGCGCTGCCGGGGATGGATGGCCTCGAGGTTTGCCGAAGGCTGCGCGAGGAAGGCCGCAAGGAAACCCCCGTGCTGATGCTCACCGCCAGGGATCAGCTCGACGACAAGCTCGCCGGTTTCGAATCGGGCGCGGACGACTACCTGGTCAAGCCGTTTGAGTTGCGCGAGGTCGAGGCCCGTCTCGAGGTGCTGGCGCGGCGCGGCCAGCGAATTTCTCCTCGCGAGCTTCAGGTCGGCGACCTGCACTACAACCTCGAAACCCTGACCGTTTATCGCGCCGGCAAGAAGATCGATCTGAACCCGATCGGCCTGAAGCTGCTGGAAAAGCTGATGTCGGCTTCGCCGGCGGTGGTGTCCCGTGCCGAACTCGAATACCACGTCTGGGGCGAGGAATTACCCGATAGCGACAGTCTTCGCGTCCACATTCACAGCCTGCGTGCGGCCATCGACAAGCCCTTCGACAAGCCCTTGCTGACCACGCGCCACGGTATCGGTTACAGCCTGGTTGATCCGGATGCAGCTACGTCACCGGCTTAGAACCCGGATCGTCTTTTCGTTCCTGCTGTTCGGCACGCTGCTCAGCCTGCTGTTCGCGGCCGCGGTGCTGTTCCTCCAGTCGTGGCTCGAGGACGCGCTGATCGCGCGCACGCTGGATCAGGAACTCGATCAATATCTGACCGAGCTGCGGCGCAATCCGTCGGTGGTCGAACCCTTCTACACCCGGATTCAGGGCTACATCACGCGGCCCGGACGTCCGGACATCGTTCCCGAGGCGTTCCGGGATCTGACCTCGGGCGTGCACGACGTGACCTCCGATGGCAAGGCCTACAAGGCCGCGGTTCGCAAGGACGATGACTTCTGGGCATTTCTCACCTACGACGTCTCGGAAAATCGGGAGCTGTCCCGGCGCCTGCTGTGGGCGTTGGGCGGCGCGGTCTTGCTGTTTTCCCTTCTCTCGCTGGCGCTGGGGCGTTGGTCTGCCGGGCGCGTGATGAAGCCGGTTTCGAATCTGGCTCGTCGGCTCGAGGCACTGGAGGGGACCGAAGGCCGACTGGATCTCGCCCGTCATTTCCCGGACGACGAGGTCGGGCAGCTGGCCTCGGTGGTTGATGAATATTCGACCAAGCTGCACGAGCTGGTCGAGCGCGACAAGGCCTTCAACGCCGACGTGTCCCACGAACTGCGAACGCCGCTGGCCGTCATTTCGGGGGCCACGGAGCTGCTCCTGGCGCAACCCGAGCTGCCGCCCAGAACCCGTGAACGCCTGTTGCGCATCGCGCGCGCCGCACGCCAGTCCACCGATATCACCACGGCACTGCTGCATCTGGTCCGCGCCGAGCGTGGCTCGGCCGGCGTTGCATCCAATCAGGACGTGGGCGACCTGGTTGCTCAACTGGTCGAGAATTACGAGCCGCTGATCGAGGGCCGCGATCTCGAGCTCACCGTCAACCAGACCGCCAGCCTGAACGTGATCGCACCGGAAGCCGTGATCGCAGTGGTGCTGGGTAATCTGCTCGGCAACGCGATCCGCTACACGCAGTCCGGCGAAGTCCGGATCGAAGTCGACAAGGGGCGCGTGCGGATTCTCGATACCGGGCCCGGTATCGCCGAGGACGAGTTGCCGCAGGTGTTCGATCGGCATTTTCGCGGCCGGGATGCAGGCGGCAAGGGTTCCGGTCTGGGCTTGAGCATCGTCAAGCGCTTGTGCGATCTCTACGGCTGGTCGATCGATTTCGCCAACCGGGAAGACCGTGTCGGTCTGGAAGTCAGCGTCGACTTCTTTCCCGATCTCGACGTCCTGGAGCGCGATCCGGCAGCGTGAGCGGGCACGGTCGCCGGGAACATCCGGTCGCGATGCTATCATCGCGCTCTGACGTGACCCGATGCAGTTGCAATGGCCATAATCCACTGCCCGGCCTGCAATCGACGCATGTCGTCGATGGCCAAGGCATGTCCCCACTGTCATGAACCGATCGCAGAACTCGATCCGGCGGAGCGCAGCGAGCTCGCGCGCCGGCGCTGGCGCACACAGTTGTATCGCGCAAGGAATCTGACCTACCTGGCGATGGGCCTGGTCGTGATCGGTTCGCTGGTCTGGTGGATGACCCCGCCGCGTGGCTTGATGCCGCCGGTCGGAGTGCCGGCGGCGATGCTGCTGGGGCTGGGTCTGGTCGGCTACGTAGCCAGCTGGAGCTGGTTCATCTGGCTGCGCTATTTCCGCGATCCGGACCGCAGCGGCTCCTGACGCCGCACCGCCGGGCCACGCCATTCCGGGCGCCTGCGAACGGCGGTTCGCCCGGGTCCCGCGGCGGGCATCCAGGCCCGGCTTCCCGGTGCCGACGCGATGCGCCGACGCGGGCAGTCCGCGCTGGCCTGATTCGGGATGGTTGTCGTTGGCGGGTCCGGTCCCCCGGGGTCGCGACGGGCGCCGCTCAGAGGTCGTGCTTGTACCGGACGTAGGGGATGCGTCCGTAGATGCCGTCGACGGCATTCTGCATGTTCTGATCCGCAGCGCCGCCGGCTGGGCGCTCATCGAGAACGTTGGTGACGCCGACGCTGATCGAAGCGCGCGCCGGTGCTCGCCACGACAGTTCGATATCGAACGAGCGGAAGCCCTCGCCGCTGTAACCTTCGCCCAGCCAATACGGCAGTTCGCGGTACTGTCCGGTCAGGTCGGCACCGAATTGCCGTCCGCGCCACGCCACGCCGAGTTGTCCGGCGCTGTTGAACTCGGCTCGCTCGGCGCCGGCGAACTCGGTCGGATCGAAAGCGGCGGGCGCGAGCCCGGCGCTGAGCGCGAACGATTCCGGCGCCTGGCGATAGCGTTCAAGCTGAAGGTCCAGCAACAGGTCGCCGATCTGGCCCATGCGCAGACCGAAGCTGACGTTCATGTTCACGCCCTCGATGCGCTCGGTCGCCGGCAGGCCACCGGGCGGCAACGCGCCGGAGAGCGCGCGAGCGTCGAGCAGCGGCGACGATTCCGGGACGCCGGCGCGACGACGTCCGGCGTAGGCACCTGCGCTGACGCTGAGACCGGGGGCGGCCATCCAGCGTCCGCTGACCTGGATCAGGTTCGTTGAATTGTCCGGCAACGGCTGGTCGACGAACTTGCAGTCCTCGACCAGGAACGACTCGATGGTCCGGATCGCGCGCGAGCACTGGATATGGGCCAGGCTCGCGGTGTTGACTTCCCACGCCTCCAGCGACCACGACAGCGTCGGCGCTTCGTCCGTCGATGTCCGCGCGGTCGGCGAAAGCGCGACGGTCAGGCGTGGCCGCTGGCCCAGCGGGGACGGATCGCTCAGGCTCATCGGCTGATTCGAAAGCAGTGACAGGAACGACGAATCCGCCGACGGGTCTTCCGGCGGCGGCTCCAGCCGCCAGTCCTGCGCATGCGCGCGCGGCACACCCGCCAGCAGGCAGGTGATCGCGATCAGCAGCAGTGATCTGGCGATTTGCGACATCATGGTCGGACCCGTTTTCACTCCCCGGCGCTTCGGCGTCATGACCCACTTCGTGGGCCGCGGCTTTCCGGCATGGCTTCCTCTGTTCGAACGCAAGCCGGAGAAAAAGTTTTCCCTGTTCGCAAGGCTAACAGATGCAAGCCTCTCAGGCAATCGCCAAGAGCCCTACAAATTCCGTGATTCCGAGGGTTTAGACGCATCATCTGGTCTGATTCGACACGTTCGGGGCGATCGCTGAACGGGCGCGGTCGGCCGAGCCCGCGATTTGCAAATTTGCCGGCGCTTGGGTACTTTTGCGCATGCCGTGCGTGCCCCACGCGGCGCAGGACCCAGGTTGAACCGCCGTGGCTCACCTCCGAGCGACCCTCGAGATCGCGCGGCTTCGCGGACTGCTGAGGGGTCGAACCCGGACATCGGGGGCGTGCCGGTGCGCGTGTGCGGGGATGACTGGTCAAATTGAAACGAAGGAGTGTCGATGGAGCGCTTTCTGGTCGGAATCGACGGCAGCGATTGCGGCGATCGGGCCCTGGCCGCTGCCGCAGAGCAGGCGCGAGCGGCGGATGCCGAACTGCTGATCTGTTACGTCATTTCATGGTCGCCTTACACCTTCGCGACGCCGGAGGAGAATGCCGAGCGGCATCGGCGGCGAGAAGAAGAGTTGAACACGGCGCGCAGCAAGCTGCTGGAGCCTCGGGTTGCCGAACTGCGGGCGTCAGGGCTGTCGGCGCAGGGGCTGGCCCGGCACGGGCACCCGGTGCGTTCGCTGGTTTCGCTGGCCGAGGAGTACGAAGCGGCGATGATCGTGATCGGCCGCTCCGGCGATTCGTCGCTGAAAGCCAGGATCTTCGGCGGCACGGCGGCGGGATTGGTGCAGTCGGCTCCGGTCCCGGTCCTGGTCGTACCCTGAGCGCGATCGCTGCGATGCAAGACTCGACCGACGGCCGCGCCACGGACTGCGCGCCGAACCTCCTTCCAATGAATCCGGCCGGGCCCGTCGCGGCTCGCCCGGTACCCCTTCCGGAGACCTGTAACCGATGAATTCCAATCGAATCGCGGCGGCCTCGATGCTGGCGCTGGGCCCCGCGGCTGCCCGGGCCCAGGACGGGCTGGATGCAATGATCGACAAGGCCGTGACGCCGCTTTCCGATGCGCTTTCTTCGGTGATCTTCTACGAGATCCCGATTCCTTTCATCGGCCAGGGAATTCCGTTCATCGTGCTGTGGCTGGTGGTGGCGGCGCTGTTTTTCACGGTCTACTTCGGTTTCATCAATCTTCGCGCGCTCAAGCATGCGTTCCGGCTGGTGCGCGGCGATTTCACGCCACCCGATGCAGCCGGCGAGGTCACGCATTTCCAGGCGCTGGCCACGGCGCTTTCCGGCACCGTCGGGCTGGGCAATATCGCGGGCGTGGCGCTGGCGGTATCGCTGGGCGGCCCCGGCGCGACGTTCTGGATGGTCGTGGCCGGATTGTTCAGCATGAGCACCAAGTTCGCCGAGTGCACGCTGGGCGTGAAGTACCGCAACGAGTATGCCGACGGGACCGTTTCCGGCGGGCCGATGTACTACCTGAGCAAGGGGCTTGCGCGCGAGCGTCCGGCGCTGGCCGGTCTCGGCAAGGTGCTGGCGGTGGTGTTCGCGGTGTTCTGCATCGGTGCCTCGGCAGGTGCCGGCACGATGTTCCAGACCAACCAGGCCTTCAGTCAGCTGGTGAACGTCACCGGCGGCGAGGTCAGCGCTCTCAACGGATTCGGCTGGCTGTTCGGGCTGGTCGCGGCGCTGCTGGTCGGCCTGGTCATCATCGGCGGCATCAAGTCGATCGCGCGCGTGACCGAGAAGATCGTGCCGTTCATGGGCATTGTCTACGTGCTGTCGGGGCTGCTGATCATCGGCATGAATATCGATCAATTGCCGGCGGCAATTCAGGCCATCATCGTCGGCGCGTTCCAGCCCGAGGGCATGTACGGTGGTTTCATCGGCGTGCTGATCATGGGCTTCCGGCGCGCGGCGTTCTCCAACGAGGCCGGCGTCGGCTCGGCGGCGATCGCGCACGCCGCGGTGCGCACCGACAAGCCGGTGACCGAGGGCCTGGTGGCGCTGTACGAACCGTTCATCGATACCGTCATCGTCTGCACGATCACGGCGCTGGTGATCATCATCACCGGGTCGCTGGACCCGACCGGCCAGATCGAGGGCGTGGAACTGACCTCGAGGGCCTTCGACTCCGCGTTCGACTGGTTCCCCCAGGTGTTGCTGCTGGCGGTGCTGATGTTTGCGTTCTCGACCATCATTTCCTGGTCGTATTACGGGCTCAAGGCGTTCACCTACCTGTTCGGCGAGGGGCAGAGCAAGGAACTGATCTTCAAGGCCATGGTGCTGGTCGCGGTGGTCGTCGGATCGTCGATCAACCTCGCCTCGGTCATGGACTTCGCCGATGCAATGCTGCTGGCCATGGCGGTGCCGAACCTGATCGGCGTCTATCTGCTTGCACCGGTGGTCAAGCGCGAGCTGAACGCCTACTGGAACGACTACAAATCCGGACAGCTGAAGGAATATCGGTAGCGGAGGGCGGCCCGTTACAATGCACGCCATGGTCAGACACAGCGATGCACCCCGGGCGTCGAGCCTTTTGAGCGGCTACCAGTTCGCCGCCATCGAACACCCGGCCCGATGGCGCGAGCGGGCCCGCGCCTTTGCCGAGCGCCATGGACTGAAGGGCACGGTGCTGCTGGCTGCCGAGGGAATCAACTTCAGCCTTGCCGGGCCGGCTTCGGCGCTGGATGGCTGGCTGGACTGGATCGCCGGCCGACTGGGTTGCGACGCGCCCGTGATCAATCGCCAGCGCGTGTCCGAAGCGCCGTTCCTTCGCCTGAAGATTCGCGTACGCGACGAGATCGTGACCTTCGATCACGATGTCCGTCCGGCCCGGGGACGGGCGGTTTCTCCCGGCGACTGGAACCGACTGCTTGACCGCGAGGGCGTCCAGGTCGTCGATACGCGCAACGATTACGAGTACCGGATCGGTACGTTCAAGGGCGCCGACAATCCGGGCACCGCTGCCTTCACCGAATTCAAGGAATACTGCCGAAGCGCGCTGGATCCCGATCGCCCGGTCGCGATGTTCTGTACCGGCGGCATTCGCTGCGAAAAGGCCGGTGCCTGGCTCGAGGGCGAGGGCTTCGGCGAGGTCTATCAGCTCGCGGGCGGCATTCTGCGTTATCTGGCTGAAGTCCCGGCCGACGAATCGCGCTGGCTCGGCGAGTGTTTCGTGTTCGACGATCGGGTCAGCGTCGATGCCGCGTTGCAGCCGACCGGCCGGGTCGTGTGCCGCGGCTGCCGCAAGCCGATGACCGGCCTGGACGCGGCGGGTGTGCCGCCGATCGACGAGGACGGCAGTTGCCGGTTGTGCGGCGGTGCGTTCGATGAAGCCCGACTGGGCAGCCTGCGCGAGCGCGCGCGCCAGGTCGCGCTGGCCGAGGCGCGCGGTCGCCGACACCTCGGGCCGGAGGCCCAGTCCTGAGCATGGAAGACGGAAACGTTCCCGGCTGGCTGCCCGAGCCGCTTAACCCGACATGGGAGTTTCTTGCCGCCTACCCGGTTGCGCTATCGGCATCGGTGGCCGTGGTCGGCGTGGCGCTGGCGCTGCTGGTTCGCTGGGTCCTGCTGTATGCGGTGATGCCGGCCGTGCGACGGCTGCCGGGTGAACTCGCCGACAAGCTGCTGCGAATTGCCGCCAATGTCGGCGCGCTGCTGATCGCCTATGTCGCCCTGGCCATCGCGATCCAGGTGCTGGGCCTCGGCGAGCGGATCGAGGAAATCGCGCTGCGGCTGCTGGTCTCGCTGCTGATCCTCCAGCTCATGCGCAGCGCGATGCGCGCGGCGCGGGTCGGGCTGGAACTGCTGGGTGCGCTGCGCGACCGGTTCCCCATCGTCGAAGAGCGCACGATGCCGCTGTTCGACCTGCTGGCCAACGTCGTGATCATCGGCATCGGCGCCTATGCGCTGCTGATGGTCTGGAACATCGATCCGACCGCCTGGCTGGCTTCGGCCGGGGTCATCGGCATTGCCGTCGGCTTCGCGGCCAGGGAGACGCTCGCCAACCTGTTCGCCGGTTTCTTCATCATCGCCGATGCGCCGTACAAGGTCGGCGACTACATCGTTTTCGATACCGGCGAGCGCGGCGAGGTGACCAAGGTGGGCATGCGCTCGACGCGAATCCTGACGCGCGACGACGTCGAGGTCATCATGCCGAACTCGGCCATGGCCAACGCCAAGGTGGTCAACGAATCCGGTGGGCGCTGGGAGCGTTTCCGGATCCGGATCAAGGTCGGCGTGGCCTACGGTTCGGATGTCGACGACGTCGTCGAGTTGCTCGAGAGGATCGCGCTGGAGCACGATACGGTCGTGCAGGAACCCAAGCCCCGCGTCCGGATGCGCGGCTTCGGCGATTCCTCGCTGGATTTCGAGCTGTTGTGCTGGGTCCGGCAGCCGGCCTTGCGCGGGCTGGTCACGCACCAGTTGTACATGAAGATCTACAAGGAGCTCAACGCGGCCGGCATCGAGATTCCGTTTCCGCAAAGGGATGTGTGGGTGCGCGATACCGGCGCGGGCGGGTCGGCGAGCGATGGCGGCGAATCGGCCGATCGGGGTTGATTGGCCACCGCATTCCGAGTTCCGCTTTCTGCAGTCAAAGACGGCTCGTACCCGGGTCGATCGATTCGCGTCGATTCAGGCATCCGGTTCGAAACGGGCGACGGTTGCCGGAAAACGGAAACCGTCTCAGCCTTTCCCGGCCAGCGCCAGCGCCCGGGTCTCGACCTCGTCCAGCGGAATCTCGCCGCCTTCGCCGCCGCGGCGCCGGTATTCGACGATGCCGTTGTCCAGACCCTTTTCGCCGATGACCAGCACGTGCGGAATGCCGATGAGTTCGGCGTCGGCGAACATCACGCCGGGCCGGAGCGGACGATCGTCGAGCAGCACGTCGATGCCGGCGGCGGTCAGCGCCTGGTACAGGGCCTCGGCGCGTTCACGAACGCGGTGTGCCTTGTGGTGGTTCAGCGGCAGGATGGCGATGCAAAACGGCGCGATCGGCTCAGGCCAGATGATGCCGTGATCGTCGTGGTTCTGCTCGATCGCCGCGGCGACGATACGCGAGACGCCAATGCCATAGCAACCCATCCACGGGTGCACGGCGCGCCCGTCCTCGTCCATGACCACGGCGTTCATGGCCTCGGAGTACTTGGTGCCGAGCTGGAAGATGTGGCCGACTTCGATGCCGCGGATGAGTTCCAGCGTGCCGGAGCCATCCGGTGCCGGGTCGCCGGCGACGACCGAGCGCAGGTCCGCGACTTCGGGCAGCGCGACGTCGCGTTCCCAGTTGATGCCGAAAAAGTGCTTGTCGTCGATGTTCATGCCGGCGCCGAAGTCGCTCATCGCCGCTACCGATCGATCGACGATCATCGGAATCGGCAGGTCGATCGGACCCAGGCTGCCGGGCCCGGCGCCGATCGCTGCGCGAATCTCGGCTTCGCCGGCCATGGTCAGGGGGGCGGCGATCTGCGGCAGCTTCTCGGCCTTGACGGCATTGAGCTCGTGGTCGCCGCGAACCAGCAGCGCGACCAGCGCATGCGGCTGGTTCCCGGCGGCATGAACGACCAAGGTCTTGACGGTCTTCTCGATCGGCAGCCCGAACTGTTCGACCAGTTCGTCGATGGTCTTGGCCCCGGGCGTCGCGACTTCGCGCAGTTCTTCGCTCGGCGCGGCGCGCTCGCCAGGGCCGAGCGCCTCGGCGAGCTCGACGTTGGCCGCGTAGCTGCCGCCGGGAACGTGCGCGATCAGGTCTTCGCCGGAGTCGGCGAGGACGTGGAATTCGTGGCTGGTGGCGCCGCCGATGTTGCCCGAATCGGCGGTGACCGGTTTGAACTGGAGCTCCAGCCGCTCGAAGATCCGCGAGTAGGCGCGATACATGACCTGGTAGAAGGCGTCGAGATCGGTCTCGTCGATGTGGAACGAGTAGCCGTCCTTCATCAGGAACTCGCGCGCCCGCATCACGCCGAAGCGCGGCCGGATCTCGTCGCGGAACTTGGTCTGGATCTGGTAGAAGCACGCCGGCAGCTGCTTGTAGGAGCGCAACTCGGCGCGCGCAAAATCGGTGACGACTTCTTCGTGCGTCGGTCCGAACGCGAATTCCCGGCCGGCGCGATCGGCCATCTTCAGCAGCAATGGTCCGA
>CAYPZP010000107.1:0-10833 GCA_964415285.1 uncultured Halomonas sp.
GTCGATGTTCGGCCTGGAGTCCGGAAACACGACGCGCGGTCACCGCGTGCACGCGCCGGGCGAACACCCGATCGGCAGCGCTGGCGACTATGAGGCCACGCTCGAACAGGCGCACGTGGTGGCGGATTTCGACCGGCGTCGCGAGCGTATCGCCGCCCAGGTCGCCACGGTCGCCGGCGATGCCAGCCTTGCGGTTCACACCGACGATGCGCTGCTCGACGAGGTAGCGGGGCTGGTCGAATGGCCGGTGGCGGTGATCGGTTCGTTCGATCCGGTGTTTCTCGAAGTACCGGCCGAGGCGCTGGTCAGCTCGCTGCGCGAGCACCAGAAGTCGTTTCCGTTGTTCGATGCCGACGGCGCGCTTGCGGCGCGGTTCATCTCGGTCGCCAACCTGGAAAGCGCCGACCCGGCGCTGATGGTGCACGGGTTCGAGCGCGTGATTCGCCCGCGGCTGGCCGATGCGCGCTTCTTCTACAACCAGGATCGACAGCAGCCGTTGTCCGCGCGCGCCGCGCGGCTCGACGAAATGCTGTTCCAGGAAAAGCTGGGCAGCATCGGCGACAAGGCGCGCCGTCTCGGGCGGCTGGCCGCCTCGCTGGCGCCGGACTTCGAAGCCGAGCCGGCGCACTGCGCGCGCGCCGCCGCGCTGTGCAAGTGCGATCTGCTGACTGAAATGGTCGGGGAGTTTCCCGAGCTGCAGGGCATCATGGGCCGCTACTACGCTGAAGCCGACGGCGAGCCGGCCGCGATCGCCGGTGCCATCGAATCGCACTACCTCCCGCGCCACGCCGCCGACGATCTGCCGGCCGACCCGGCCGGACGCGCGCTGGCCGTCGCCGATCGAATCGATTCACTGGTCGGCGTGTTCGCAGCCGGCAAGAAACCCAGGGGCGGCAAGGATCCATTCGCGCTGCGTCGAGCCGCGCTGGCAGTTGTTCGCATTCTCGAGCATTCGCGCTGCCCACAACCGATTCGGACCCTGATCGACCGGGCCGCAGAGGTCCTGGGCGAGCAGATCGAGGTCGACGCCGAAACACGCATCGAGGTCGAGCGGTTCATCTCCGAGCGCCTGCGCTCCCATCTGACCGAACGCGGTATCGAGACCAACACGCTGCACGCGGTCAGGGCCGGCAGCGCCGGAACGGTGGCCGATTTCGTCGACCGCGCCGAAGCGGTGCAGGCCTTCGCCGACGACCCGGCGGTCGAGAGCCTGATCGCGGCCAACAAGCGCGCTGCGAACCTGCTGGAGCAGGCCGGTTCAGTCGATTTACCAGGCGTTGAGGGGAGTTTGCTTCAGATCGATGCAGAATCGGAACTTTTAGAAGCAGTTGAAGAAGTCGAAGGAACCCTCGACGAACTGCTCGAAGCGCGTCGCTACAGCGATGCGCTGCAACAACTGGCCGCACTGCGAGCTCATGTGGACCGGTTTTTCGACGACGTCATGGTGATGGTCGACGACGCGGCGCTGAAGCGCAACCGCCTGGCGCTGCTGCAGCGATTGCGCGGGCTGTTCCTGCGCATCGCCGACGTGGCCCGACTCGGTCGCGCATGAAAGCGCCGCTGCTGGTCCAGATCGACTTGCTCGGCGATCCGGAACACCCGGTGGAACCGCGTTGGCTGCCGCCGCTGGCCGAACTGCCGCGCGCGGAGCGACCACTGGTGCTGCTCGACGCCCGGCCCGATCGCTGGACCCCGACCCGAAGCCGGGTCGACCGTGCTTTCGGTCGCCAGGCCGCGATCGAAGCCGAGCTTCGGCGTGCCGGCGGCACCCTGGATGCCGTGGTCTATCTGGATCTGGGGCTGTTCGGCCGAAAGCGCCAATACGAGCGCAGCCTGGCCGACCTGGCCAATCGCTACAACGCCCGCCTCGAAGAAATGACGCTGATTGCCCGGCCCGGCAAGATGGCCGAGGCGCTTGGGGGCCTGGTCGGAAACCTGGTGACCGTGAGCGGAAACGACCAGTTCGAGCACGCGCTGAAGAAGGTGATCGCCGAGTAGCAAACGTTTCCCGCTGGACCCAGTGGATTCGTCGGCAGATCAGCGCCTTGCAGCCGGCGAACCCGATGGCGAGAAGCGCATGATCCGTGCGCGCTAGTGAGCCGGGCGGGACGTTTGGTAACGCGCAGAGCCCTTGTGCGGGTGCGAATCAAGGCGCGTTTGTCAGGCAATGGCCGTTTGCCTTGCCAGGAAACGCAACGCCGAGTCGCGCCGGCACAGGGGTTCCCGAAGGCCCGTCGCACCAGCCCCGTCGGCTGCGTTCCGCTCGCTCGACGGCCCGGAAAGAACGCCTTCGCTCGCGCGCCTCGCCCACGACGCTGATGCGACGGCTGAGTGTCACCGAACTTCCCGCGTGGCCCTCTAGATATCCAGGTTGCTGACGTTGAGGGCGTTGGACTCGATGAACTCGCGGCGCGGCTCGACCTCGTTGCCCATCAGCGTCGAGAAGATTGCGTCGGCTGCGATCGCGTCCTCGATGGTGACCTTGAGCAGGCGCCGCGTTTCCGGATTGACGGTGGTTTCCCAGAGCTGTTCCGGGTTCATTTCGCCGAGCCCCTTGAAGCGCTGGATCGTCCGGCCCTTCCGGCTCTCGCTCATCAGCCATTGGTAGACCTCGGAGAAACGGCGCACCGGCTGGGTCTGCTTGCCGCGCTCGATCCGTGCATCCTCGCCGATGAGATCGTGAACGCTGGCGGCGATACGGGAAATGGCGCGATACTCGCTGCCCTGGAAGAACGCCGCGTCCAGAACCGTGTCCTGGCTGATCCCCTGGCTGACCCGGCTGATGACCAGGCCGCCGCTTTCCAGCGGCGACAGGGTCCACCGGACACCGGCCGGCGAAGCCTGCTCCAGCCGGGTCGCGAAGCGTTCGCTCCAGCCGGCGGCATCGAACCCGGATTCCAAGGAAAACGGTTCAAAATCAATGATTTGTTTTATCACCGTGGCGTCGTAACGGCGCTCCAGGCGCTCGGCGGCCAGGGTCGCGGCGTGGAAATCGGTGAGCAGCGCGTTGAGCGCTTCGCTGGTGATCGGCGGCTGTTCGTTGCCGGGCCACAGCACCGCGCCGTCGATCGCGCGGTCGATCAGGTAGCGTGTGAGTTCACTCTCGTCCTTGAGATACCACTCCTGCTTGCCCTGCTTGATCTTGAACAGCGGCGGCTGAGCGATGTAGACGTGATCGTTGGCGATCAGTTCGGGCATCTGCCGGTAGAAGAACGTCAGCAGCAGGGTGCGGATGTGCGAGCCGTCGACATCGGCATCGGTCATGATGATGATGCGGTGGTAGCGCAGCTTTTCCAGATCGAATTCGTCGTTGCCGATCCCGGTACCCAGTGCGGTAATCAGCGTTCCGACCTCGGCCGAGCCGATCATCTTGTCGAATCGCGCCTTCTCGACGTTGAGGATCTTGCCTTTCAGCGGCAGGATGGCCTGGAACTTCCGGTTGCGGCCCTGCTTGGCCGAGCCGCCGGCGGAATCGCCCTCGACGATGAACAGTTCGGACTGGCTGGGATCCTTTTCCTGGCAATCGGCCAGCTTGCCGGGCAGACCCGCTACGTCGAGAACCCCCTTGCGGCGGGTCATGTCGCGGGCTTTTCGAGCCGCTTCGCGGGCCCGCGCCGCCTCGACCGCCTTGGAGGCGATGACGCGGGCGTCCTGCGGGTTTTCCAGCAGGAAGTCGCGCAACTGCTCGCCCAGCGCGGCTTCGACCGCGGGCTTCACCTCGCTGGAGACCAGCTTGTCCTTGGTCTGCGACGAGAATTTGGGATCGGGAACCTTGACCGAAAGCACGGCGATCAAGCCTTCGCGGCAGTCGTCGCCGGTCACCTGCACTTTCGCCTTCTTGGCCAGGCCGCTTTCTTCGATGTAGTTGTTCAGCGTCCGAGTCAGCGCCGCCCTGAACCCGGCCAGGTGGGTGCCGCCGTCACGCTGCGGAATGGTGTTGGTGTAGCAGAACACGCTTTCCTGATAGGCATCGGTCCACTGCAGCGCCGCTTCGACCTCGATCTCGTTGTGGGTGATCTGGAAGTGCAGCGCGTGGGGGTGCAGCGGCGACTTCTTGGTGCTGAGGTGCTCGACGAACGAGCGGATGCCGCCGCTGTATTCGAACAGGTCGCGCTTGTCGCTGCGCTCGTCGATCAGCTCGATCGCGACGCCGGAGTTCAGGAAGCTCAGCTCGCGCAGCCGGCGCGCCAGGATGTCGTAGTGGAATTCGACATCGCTGAAGATCTCCCGGCTGGGCCGGAACAGGATCCGCGTGCCGGTATCCTCGCTGTCGGCAATCGGTGCCAGCGGTTCGTCGGGCACGCCCATCCGATAGTGCTGGCGCCAGCGCTTGCCCTGACGATCGATGGTCAGCTCGAGGTCCTCGGACAGCGCGTTGACGACCGAGACGCCGACCCCGTGCAGGCCGCCGGACACCTTGTAGGAGTTGTCGTCGAACTTTCCGCCGGCGTGCAGCACGGTCATGATCACTTCGGCCGCCGATTTGCCTTCCTCATCGTGCAGGTCGACGGGAATTCCGCGACCGTTATCGACGACGCTGACCGAGCCGTCGACGTGCAGACGGACGGTAATCCGGTCGCAGTGACCCGCCAGCGCCTCGTCGATGGAGTTATCGACGACCTCGAACACCATGTGATGCAGGCCGGTCCCGTCGTCGGTATCCCCGATGTACATCCCGGGCCGTTTCCGCACGGCGTCCAGGCCCTTGAGCACCTTGATACTGGACGAGGAATAGTCTTGGTTCTGTGTCATGCGAGCGTCCGGTGGCGAGGGTTCGAGACAGGAATGCGCCCGGCTTTTGCGCCGGACGCGGCGGCCCGTAGCGAGCCGGGCGATTGAGACGGATCAATTATACCATTGCGCGGATTTTTCCCTGTTCCACGTGGAACATGCGCGCTTCCAGAGACTGCGGCCGCTCCACCGCGGTAATCCAGCTCTGATGGCGCTGATCGGTGATCCAGGTCAGAAGACGTTCCAGATGCTGTGCGTCGAGCTCGGAGACCGGGTCGTCGAGCAGCAGCACCGGATCGCTAGCCCCATCGCTCGCCAGGCGCATCTGCGCGAGCTTCAGCAGCAGTGCCGAGAGCTTCATCTGCCCCCGCGAAAGCCGCGGCGCGGCGCGGCGGTGATCGGCGCGAATGGCCAGGTCGCCCCGGTGCGGACCTTCGCGGGTGAAGCCCTGCTCGAGATCGCGAGCCCGGTGCTCGAACCACAGTCGGGAATACTCCTCGGCCTCGAAGGCACTGGCTCGGTAGGCGAGTTCCAGTACAGGGAGCTCGAATGCCAGCTGCGACTCCAGCTCGGCCAGGTGATGCTGCAATCGCTCGACATAGCGCAGCCGATGCGATTCAACGCGCGCAGCGGATTCGGCCATCGGCGACTCCAACGCTGCCAGCAGCGCCGGATCGGCGCGATCGCGCACCGCCGCGTTGCGCTGGCGCAGCAAACGACGGTAGCGCTGCCAATCGGCCAGGTAGGAAGGTTCCACGTGGAACATCCCCCAATCGAGGAAACTCCGCCGCAGGGCGGGACCGCCCTCGACCAGCAGGTGGTTTTCCGGATCGACGAGCACCAGCGGCAACGCCAACGCGAATTCGCTCATTCGACGACAAGGCTGACGATCGATGCGCCCCGTCCACTCCGATCCGGCGCGCTCCAGGCCCAGGCGGTGCGCCGGATCGCTCGTTTCGGCCACGATCCGGAAACGCTCCTCGCCGTCCAGGGTCAGAACCGACAGGTTCGTGGCGCGGAAAGAGCGTCCCCGACCCAGCACGTGAATGGCTTCGAGCACGCTGGTCTTGCCCGCGCCGTTCGATCCGAACAACCAGTTGACGCCGGTGGCCGGCTCGATTTCCACCGAGGCCAGGTTTCGGAACGCGTCGATTCCAAGCTGCCGGATCACCATGGAGAATATCCGGCCCGAGGCCTGCGGCCCGCGGGCGGCCGACGGTCGAGCGCTCGGCGCTTGCGGGGCAGGACCGCGGCGAGCGACCGGCGGCCGTTGGCGCAGCAGGGCGTGCAAGGCCGGCAGGTCGGCCGCTCGTTCGTCTCGATCCTGGGCATCCGCCGTGCGCCCGGGACGGGCCGCGTCCCGGAATCAACCAATGAGGCTAGCCGGCATGCTTCATGAACCGACGCCGCGAGACGCCGCGGATGCAGGCTGGGGTCGCAGCATTCGGCGTCATGGACGGTGCCGGCTACAGCTTCAACGGCATGACCACCTGTCGCACCGCTTCGCTGTCGACCGCGGTGACCAGGCAGGAGCTGTCGGCGCTCTTCAGCGACAGGCGAGCCTGTTCGCCGTCGATCGCGCCCAGCGCGTCGAGCAGGTAATTGACGTTGAAACCGACCACCAGACCGTCGTAGTTGTGCTCGGCTTCGACTTCCTCGGTCGCCTCTTCCTGCTGCGGGTTGTGGGCGACGATCCGGATCGTCGAATCGTCGGATTCGATGCGCACTCCCCGGTATTTCTCGTTCGACAGGATGGCCGCGCGCTGCAGCGCCTGGATGAACTCCTGGCGCTGCACGGTCATACCCTTGTCCTGGCTCATGGGAATCACCGCTTCATAGTCCGGGAAGCGACCGTCGATGAGCTTGCTGGTCAACGTCAGGCCCCGGCGCTGAACCGTGGCGAAGTGGTTGCCGAGCGCGATTTCGACGCTCTCGTCGTCTGCCGGAAGAATTCGCGACAGCTCCATGACACCCTTGCGCGGCAGGATCAGCGAGCGGCCCTCGCCGGCGACCTCGGCCTCGATCTCGGCCAGTGCCAACCGATGACCGTCGGTGGCGACCGCGCGCAGCAAGCCGTCGCGGAATTCCAGCAGCAAGCCATTCAGATAGTGGCGCACGTCCTGGTTGGCCATGGCGAACGACGTTTTCTCGATCAACCAGCGCAGCCGCTCGGCCGAAACGCTGACCCGATCGGCGTCGCCGCGCGAATCGCTGGACGGGAACTCGGTGGCCGGCAATGTCGCCAGCGTGAATCGGCTGCGGCCGGCATGCAGGGCAAGCTTCTCGCCGTTGAGCTGCACATCGATGCGCACGCCCTCGGGCAACGCCTTGCAGATATCGACCAGTTTCCGGGCCGGAACCGTCACGCTGCCCGGTTGCGCAACATCGGCCGAAACCAGCCCGACCATCTCGACTTCCATGTCCGAACCGGTGATTTTGAGCCCGTCTTCGTCGACGTCGAGAAGAAAGTTGCCGAGTACCGGCAGCGTCTGGCGCCTTTCGACGACACCGACCACCTGGGTGATCGGAACCAGAAGCGCTTCACGCTGAATCGAAAACTTCATGTGGTCTCCTCGAACATCGGACAGTCATGAATTGTTGGTAATTTAAAAAACCGTAATAGTAATAGGGCCTGTGAAAAATGGAAGAACCCGAAAATTCCATTTATTTTCAGAATGTTGCACTCAAATCGGCTCTGCATGACCGGGACCGAATGCTGTGGATAACCAGTGGAATAATTATCCGTCCGAATTCGTCCCCAGGTTGTCCACATCCTGTCCCGTCCTGATCGACAGGTTTATCCCGCCGATTCGATCAGCCGGTCAATTCGCGCATCATCCGCGCGTGATCTTCGCGCAGTTTCGCATCGGTTTCGCACAAGCTCTCGATTTTACGACACGCGTGCAGCACGGTGGTATGGTCCCGACCGCCGAAGGCATCGCCGATTTCGGGCAATGAATGCTGCGTCAGCGCCTTGGCCAGATACATCGCCATCTGCCTCGGTCTTGCGATATTGCGCGTGCGTCGTTTCGACAGCAGGTCGCTGACGCGTAACTGGTAGTAGTGCGCGACCACTTTTTGGATGTTCTCCAGGGTGACCTGGCGGTCGTGGACTGCGAGCACGTCGCGCAGGATTTCCCGGGTGTAGGCTTCGTCGATGGTGCGCCCGGAAAACCGCGCATTGGCGATCAGCGAGTTCAGCGCGCCTTCGAGATCCCGGACATTGGAGCGCATTCGTCGCGCGATCAGCATCGCCACTTCGTCGGCCAGTTCCAGACCGGCCTCGCTGGCCTTCTTCATCAGGATCGCCACCCGGGTCTCGAAATCCGGCGGCTCGATTGGTACCGACAGGCCCCAGCCGAAGCGAGACCGGAGGCGGGCCTCGATTCCCTCGACCTCTTTCGGGTAGCGGTCGCAGGTCAGGATGATCTGCTGGCGCGATTCCAGCAGCGCGTTGAAGGTGTGGAAGAACTCCTCCTGCGAGCGGTCCTTGCCGGCGAAGAACTGGATATCGTCGATCATCAGCGCATCCACCGAGCGATAGCGCGCCTTGAACGCATCGATGGACGCGTGGCGCAGCGCGTGGATCATCTCGCTGACGAACTTCTCGGAGTGCAGATAGACGATCTTGAAATCATCGTTGGCTGCGGCGAGTTCGCGGCCGATCGCATGCAGCAGATGGGTCTTGCCGAGTCCGGTGCCGCCGTAGAGCAACAGCGGGTTGTAGACCCGGCCGGGCTCGCGCGCGACCTGCTGGGCCGCGGCAAACCCGAGTTCATTGGACTTGCCGAGCACGAAGTTGTCGAATGAGTAGCGATCGTCGAGGCCGGCGGTAAAACCGGCGCCTCGGCGAGTCGGTTTGGCCGCGACGGGCGCTTCGGCATTGCCGCCCACGATCACGTCGATGCGGCCCGAGGCGTGGCCGTTGGCGCGGAAGAAGTCTCGAATCAGGTCCAGGTACTGGTCGTTGACCTGTTCGCATACGAAATCGTTGGGCGCGAGCAGACGCACGTCGCCGCTGTCCAGGATTTCGGCCTGCAGCGGGCGCAGCCAGGTGTTGACCTCATCCAGCGCAATCTCGTGTTCGAGCCGCTCGAGGCAACGTTTCCACAATGTCGACTGAGTGTTCAACTTCGCTGACCCGGGTACTCGTCCTGACGGCATCGAATCGCCGAGTATACGTCCCGCCCACCGGCGACGCAGCCCCGATCCCCGGGTTGCGTCAACTCAAGTGCTGATATTGCGGCCGACCCCCGGAAACCGGTATACTTGCAGTCTTTTTTGCCAGCAGGGCGCGCCCGGCGTTGCCAGGGGCGATCGGTCTGCGGTCACCGACCATCCGAATCACGAATCAGGTAGAAGCATCATGAAACGCACATTCCAGCCCAGCCGAATCAAGCGCGCCCGTCGCCACGGCTTTCGTGCCCGCATGGCGACCAAATCCGGTCGCGCGATCATCAACGCCCGACGCGCCAAGGGCCGCAAGCGCCTGTCGGCCTGATCGCAATCGGCTTGATCGCAACCGGTCGCCCCGCGCGCGTCCGGCGCTCGACGCTTCCGCGCCGATCGCGACTGCTGTCGGGTAATGAATTCCGGCACGTCCTGCGCACTCGGCGGGCGGAATCCAACCGCTTGTTTCGAATCCACTGGCGTCGGCGGGAATCCGATGCAGAGCCGCGGCTGGGCCTGGCGATTGCGCGGCGCGTTGCTCGCAGAGCCGTCGATCGCAATCGGATCAAGCGCTGTGCACGCGAAACCTATCGGCTTCGCCGCGACCGGTTGCCCGCCATGGACTTCGTCGTGATGGCTAAACCGCCTGCGGTGGGCGCCGACACCGGCGAACTCGCGCGGGCACTGGATCAACTCTGGCTACGGTTTGAATCGCAATGACCACTCGAACGCTGCTCTTGCTGCTGCTGGCCTTTCTCGGCTTCATGATCTATGTCGAGTGGCAAAGCGAGTTCGTCAACGAAGCCCCGGTACCGGTCGAGCCGCTGCCCGGTGAAGCCGCGCAACGCGCCGAGCCCCGTGCCGACGATCCGGATCTGCCGGAACTGCCGCAGGCGCCGAGTACCAGCCAGTCCCCGGCCGGAGACGTCACCGACACGCCGGCGCCGGTGGCGCGCTCCGGCGAGCGGATCGAGGTCCAGACCGACCTGCTGATCGCCGAAATCGACCCGGTCGGCGGCACGCTGACTTCGCTTCGACTGAAGCAGTACCCGGTTTCGATCGACCAGCCCGATCAGCCGACCCGATTGCTGAACGAGGAACTCACCGACCTGCATCTGGCGCAGGCCGGGCTGATCGACGCCCAGCGCCGGGCACCGAATCACACCACGACCTATTCCTTCCAGCGCCAGTATTACGAGCTGCCCGACAACGCCGATCGCGTCACGGTGCCGTTGCGCTGGCAGGACGATAACGGGCTCGAGGTCATCCAGTCGTGGACCTTCCACCGCGACGACTACGTCATCGAACACCGCTTCCAGATCCTCAACGCCGGTCAAACCGCGTGGGAAGGCAGCCGCTATCTGCGCCTGCAGCGCACCGTGAGTCCGGGCGGCAACGGCATGACGTTCACCAACCCCGAACGCATCAGCTACAACGGTGCGGCGGTCTACAGCGAAGAAGATAAATTCCAGAAGCTGAAGTTCGACGACTTCGACGAACAGCAGTATCGCAACACCATCACCGGCGGCTGGGCCGGGATGGTCGAGCACTATTTCCTGAGTGCCTGGATTCCGCCGGAAGATCAGGCACACCAGTACACTACCCGCTTGATCGACCGCCAGACGCCGAATCGATACGCCGTCACGGTGACGTCGACACCGGTTTCGATCGCGCCCGGCAGCGAAGCGGAATTCAACTCGCGCCTGTACGCGGGACCGAAGCAGCAGAACCGGCTCGACGCGATCGCGCCCGGACTGAGCCTGACCGTCGACTACGGCATTTTCACGGTCTTTTCCAAGCCGCTGTTCTGGCTGCTGGATCACATCCAGGATTTCGTCAAGAACTGGGGTGTGGCCATCATCCTCCTGACGCTGCTGATCAAGCTGGCGTTCTACAAGCTCACCCAGGCGCAGTTCCGATCGATGGGCAAGC
>CAYPZP010000108.1:0-10775 GCA_964415285.1 uncultured Halomonas sp.
GCTGCTGGCCGAGTCCGGCCGTGGTCGGATAGATCGGCGTGAGGTGTTGCGGCATCGCCGGTTCGGCACCTTCGGCAACGACGCTGCACTGCGGGTGCGCCATCTCGAATCCCTCCGGCCCGAAGCGCACTTCGCCGAAGCAGAGCAGCCGGTTGCCGATCGCCAGCTGGCGCCGCTGGCTGGGGTAGAAGTTGAAGAATCGCAGCACCATCTGGCCCGATGCGTCCTCGAGCACCACCAGCAGGCTGCGCTTTCGGCCGGAGCGGACTTCCTGATGCGTGACTCGTCCCAGGATCTGCGCCGCGGTGCCCGGTCGCACGCGCTGGATCGGCGTGATCCGGGTCCGGTCTTCGTAGCGAAGCGGCAAGTGGAAAACGAGCTCTTCCGGTCGCCGGATGCCGAGCGTTGCCAGACGTTTGGCCAGGGCGGGGCCGACCCCGGTCAGCCGCGCGAGCGCGTCGGATGTCGAGATTCTGGTGGTCTTGGAATCAGCCATGACGAAATCGTGGACGGCACACGCCAAGGATAGCCCGTCGAGTCGATCGAGCTGGCTCAGCCATTCACGGCCCACCCTCGGCTGGATGATGGAGAGCGAAGGCTCCGCGAGGCGATCCTTCGAATCGGACCGGCGATCATCGCTGCCTTGCCGTTCGTCCAATGCCGGACCGACGAATCCGGAGCCGCCTCGCGCGCCTTCGGTTACCATTCAAGATCGTTGATCCATGGACCGATCATGATTCAGAGCATGACGGCCTACGCCAGCCGGAGAGAGGTCGGTTCGCTCGGTCAGCTGGCCTGGGAACTCAAGAGCATCAACCAGCGCTACCTGGACCTTTCGCTTCGCTTGCCCGAAGAGTTCCGCAGCCTGGAGCCGGCGGTGCGCGAGCGCTGCAAGCAGCGTTTCAGCCGCGGCAAGATCGAGATCAATCTTCGCTACGTGCCCGATCCGGCGCGCGAGGCCACATCGATTTCGCTGAACCAGGATCTGGCGCGCTCGCTGCTGGAAAAATCGCGGCAGCTCGAAGCGATGGCGGCTGTCGAAGCAGAGCTTGACCTGGTGCGCCTGATGACCTGGCCGGGCGTGATCGTCGAGGAACATGCGGATCTCGAGGGCGAACGGGCCCGGGCGCTCGCGCTGCTGGAGGGTTGCATCGACGATCTGGCGGCCGCGCGCCACCAGGAAGGCGAGGCGATCGCGGCGATGATCCGCACGCGCCTCGACGCCGTTTCGGTCCAGGTCGAGCGCGTGCGGCAGCACCTTCCGGCGGTTCGCGAGGCGCTGGACAAGCGTTTCGAGCAGCGGCTGGAATCGCTCGGTCTCGAGGTCGACCCGGGTCGAATGGAGCAGGAAATCGCGCTGCAGCTGACCAAGCTGGACGTCGACGAGGAACTGGATCGCCTGGATGCGCACGTCGCCGAGATCCGGCGCGTGCTGGATCTCGACGAGCCGGTCGGCCGTCGCCTCGACTTCTTGATGCAGGAGCTCAACCGCGAAGCCAACACGCTGGGGTCGAAGTCGGTGACCAGCGATACCTCCGGCGTGGCCGTGGAGCTCAAGGTGTTGATCGAACAGATGCGCGAGCAGATCCAGAATGTCGAATGAGTCGCTCCCCGGGGAGCTCTACGTGATTGCCGCGCCCAGCGGCGCGGGCAAGACCAGCCTGATCAACAGCGCGCTGGCCGCGTTTCCCGGGCTGGCCTTTTCGGTTTCCGACACGACCCGGCCCATCCGCCGCGGCGAAGTCGACGGTGAGCACTACCACTTCATTGCGCCGGACACGTTCCGCGAGCGCGTGGCGGGCGGGCGCTACCTGGAGCATGCCGAGGTGTTCGGTCATGGCTACGGCACGGACCGGGCCCAGGTCGAGGCGCGCTGGCGCGAAGGCAAGGACGTACTGCTGGAAATCGACGTCCAGG
This sequence comes from uncultured Halomonas sp., assembly GCA_964415285.1. Taxonomy (GTDB): domain Bacteria; phylum Pseudomonadota; class Gammaproteobacteria; order Xanthomonadales; family Wenzhouxiangellaceae. The sequence goes on from CAYPZP010000108.1 coordinate 1,918, forward strand.
GTGCCGCGCAGGTTCGGCGAAGTACCCCGGGCGCGTGCGGAATCTTCATCCTGCCGCCGTCGCTGGAGACGCTCAAGATGCGGTTGACTTCGCGCGGCACCGATCGCCCGGAGGTCATCCGGCGGCGACTGTCGGAGGCCCGGACCGAGATCTCGGAGTGTCTGTCGTTCGACTGGATCATCGTCAACGACGACTTCGATACGGCGCGCGAGCAGCTCGCGTCGATCATCCGCGCCTGGCCGATTCGAAGGCAGCGACAGGCGAACCGCCACAGCCGGTTGCTCGAGGAACTGTTGTCGCCCGCGTGATGCCCGGGATGCCTTTGCCTCACACCGATGATGCGCTATACTTAAAGGCTTGCTCGCATCGCGAGACTGAATTTCAGGAGTCGAAATGGCCCGAGTTACCGTAGAAGACTGTATCGACGTCGAACCGAATCGGTTCAATCTCATCGTCATGGCTGCCCAGCGCGCCCGCCAGATCGCCAACGGCGCCGATCCGCTGGTCGACGAGGAAACCGACAAACCGACCGTGATCGCGCTGCGCGAAATCGCGGACGGTGAAATCGACGCCGACAACATCCGGACCTACCAGGCCGAGCTCGATGCGCGCCTGGCGGCGATGCAGGCCGAATTGCCTCCGCCACCCCCCGACGAGGACTGAGCGCGTCGTCTTTTCCGGCCGGGCAAGAGCGGCCGGGCCGCTGACGAAAGCGCCCGGCGTCCCTGCGCCGGAATCGTCATGCCGGCACCCATGAATCTCCTGATCCCACCCGGAAGTCGCGTCCAGCTTCCCGCCAGCTGCGGGCAGGACCGCCGTCAGTGAGCTACCCGGCGCCGGTTCGCGAGCTCAAGCGTCTGCTCAATACCTACCTTGAGCCGGAGCACGTCGCGACTGCGCTCCACGGATTCGAAGTCGGCGAGGCGGCGCATCGCGGACAGACCCGCCGCTCGGGCGAAGACTACATCCTGCACCCGGTCGCGGTGGCCTCGATCCTTGCCGGGATGCGCATGGATCACCAGACCATTACCGCGGCGATCCTGCACGACACCGTCGAAGATACCGATCTGTCGCTGGACGACCTGACGCGCGAATTCGGCGCCCAGGTGGCGAAGCTGGTCGACGGCGTCACCAAGCTCGACAAGATGAAATTCCGGACGCGCCAGGAGGCCGATGCGGAGAGTTTCCGCAAGTTGTTGCTGGCCATGAGCCGCGATCTCAGGGTGATCTTCATCAAGCTTGCCGACCGGCTCCACAACATGCGAACGATCGGCGCCATGTCGGTCGAGGCGCGCCGGCGGATATCCCGCGAGACCTTGGCGATCTACGCACCGATTGCCGATCGACTCGGGATGAACACGCTCAGGCTCGAGCTCGAGGAGCTGGGTTTCGCCAACCTGTATCCGAATCGCTATCGGGTGCTGCGCCAGCGAATGCGCTCGATGGCGAAGAACCGCAAGGAAATCGTCGATTCGGTCAGCCAGGCCCTGAAGAAGCGCCTCAACGAGGCCGGGATTCCGTGCCGTGTCGAGGGTCGGGAAAAGACCATCTACAGCGTCTACTCGAAGATGCGCGACAAATTGCTGTCGTTCGACGAGGTCTACGACCTGTACGCATTCCGGATCGTTACCCACTCCGAGTCGCACTGCTACCAGGCCCTGGGCGTCGTGCACAGTCTCTACAAGCCTCGCCCCGACAGTTTCAAGGACTATATCGCGTTGCCCAAGGCCAACGGATATCAGTCCTTGCACACGGTGCTGACTTCGCCCTACAACGTGCCGCTGGAGATCCAGATCCGGACCGAGGAAATGGACATGGTGGCCGACAAGGGTGCCGCCGCGCACTGGTTGTACAAGGCCGCGCCGCCCGACGGGAGCACCGCAGTCCGCGCTCGCGAGTGGCTGCTCAAGCTCGTCGAGACCCAGTCGCGTGCCAAGGAGTCGCTGGATTTCATCGACACCGCCAAGGCCGAACTGTTTCCCGACGAGGTTTTCGTGTTCACGCCCCGCGGCAAGATCATCGACCTGAAGGCGAATGCGTCGGCGCTGGATTTCGCCTACGCGATCCACACCGACGTCGGCAACCACGCGCGGGCGGCAACCATCGACCACCGCTCCGCGCCGTTGAGCACGCGCCTGGAAAACGGTCAGACCGTGCGCATCGAGACCGACGATGCGGTCGAGCCGATGCCGGAATGGCTGGAACACGTCGTCACCGCGAAGGCGCGAACGGCAATCCGCTCGCATCTGAAGAACCTGGAGCAGGCCGAGTCCGTGGCGATCGGCCATCGCCTGCTCGACCAGGCGCTGGCCCGCCGCGACAGTTCGCTGGAGAAGATTTCGCAGCGGAAACTGACGCGCTACATCAAGCGCGCGGGCCTGTCGCGGCTCGAGGATCTGCTGATCCGGATCGCGCGCGGCGAAATCCTGGCCGGGAACGTTGCGCAGAAGCTGTTGCCGCTGACTCGGCGGCGCGCCGCCGAGAAGCCCGACGAGGACGTATTCACGGTCGGCAGCAACGAGGGCAGCGCGATCGAGTACGCCAGCTGCTGTCACCCGATTCCCGGTGACCGGATCGTCGGCTACCTGTCGCCCGGGCGCGGCATCGTCGTCCACCGGCACAACTGCCCGAACGTGCCGGCGCTGCACCGCCAGTACCCGGAGCGCATGCTCGACGTGGCCTGGGAACAGGTACCGCGGGGTACCTATAGCGTTCTCCTCAAGGTCATCACGGTCAACGGACCCGGTGTGCTGGCGTCGGTGTCTTCGTCGATCGGACAGGCCCAGGCCAATATCGAGCGCGTCGAGCAGCGGGAAAGCACCAGCGATACCGCCGAACTGCATTTCCTGGTCGGGCTGCGAAGCCGCACCCAGCTTGCCAGCGTGATGACCCGGCTCAGACGCAACCCGAAGGTATTTCGCGTCGGGCGAGAACTGGGTTGACCGTCCCGGTCGTTTCGGTTTCGATCGTGCCCGCGCAGTCGGGCCTTCGAGGAACCCTGCATTGAACGAGCCGCAGCCGGTGGGCACGGGCATGGACGCATGGATCGACGCCGCGGCGGCGGCGCTGCTGGCGCAGGGCTGGTACGTTGGCAAGGCGGCCGTGAGCGAGGGCCTGGTGCGCGCGATGGCCGGCGAACTCCGAACCCTGGTCGAGTCCGACCGGCTCAAGCCGGCTGGCATCGGACGCGACCGCGATTACCAGATCGACCGCGATACCCGGCGCGACTGGATTCACTGGCTGTCGCGCAAGCGTCCCGATCAGGCCGCGTTTCTCGACTGGGCCGAAGCGCTCCGGCTCGGGCTGAATCGTCGCCTGTTTCTCGGTCTGTTCGAGTTCGAGGCGCATCTTGCGCTGTATCCGCCCGGCGCGTTCTATGTCCGCCATTTCGACAGTTTCACGGGCGCGGCCAATCGCATGGTGTCGCTGGTGCTGTACCTGAACCGCGACTGGAAATCCGGCGATGGCGGCGAACTGGTTCTCTACCGCGCCGGCAGCGGTTCGGAGATGACGCAGGTCGACCCGCTTGGCGGGACGCTGGTGCTCTTCATGAGCGAGGAAATCGAGCACGAGGTGCTGCCGACGCGAACCCGCCGGGCCAGCATCGCCGGCTGGTTCCGCCTCAATAACAATTCCGCCGCGATCGTCGACCCGCCGCGGTGACGGATTCGCCCCAGGGCTCGGCCGGCGTCCGATGACGTAGCGCGCAGGGTGGCGCAGGGCTCGAATGGATCGAGCGTATCCCGTGGCCGGTCGCCGGACCACTGGCTACCGACCACCGACGACGGTTTTCCGGAAACCGGAAACCGCATTCCCGCTACCATGCAACCAGTTCATTCCTGAGGAGATCGAGCATGTCCGGAACCCCGATCCACACCGACGATGCCCCGGCCGCGATCGGTCCGTATTCCCAGGCCGTTCGGGCTGGCGATACCGTTTTCCTGTCCGGCCAGATTCCCCTCGATCCGGCCGGCGGTGGGCTGATCGAAGGCGACTTCGAAGCGCGGGTCCGGCGCGTGCTGGACAATCTGGCTGCCGTATGTCGCGCCGCCGGCGGCAAGCTGGACGATCTCGTCAAGATCAATGTCTATCTGACCGACTTGTCGCGTTTCGAGCGCGTCAACTCGATCATGGCCGAGGTGTTCGACGAACCGTACCCGGCGCGCGCGGCGGTGCAGGTCTCGGCCCTGCCGAAGGGAACCGACATCGAGATGGAAGCGGTTGCCTGGCTCGGCGACTGAGTCGCGGGGCCGTCCGGGAACCGACGTGATAACCTTGCGCGCTCGAATCGAGCCACAGGGGAATCCATTTTGAATCGACCGTCTGGACGACGACCGGACCAGCTCCGCGAGCTTGTACTGGAGCGCCACTTCACTCGCCATGCCGAGGGATCGGTTCTGATCAGCTGCGGCGACACCCGGGTTCTGTGCAACGCCAGTGTCGAGGAGCGCGTTCCGCCCTGGCTTCGCGGCAAGAACCAGGGCTGGGTGACCGCGGAGTACGGCATGCTGCCGCGTGCCACCGGCTCGCGCAACATGCGTGAAGCGACGCGCGGCAAGCAGGGTGGACGAACGCTGGAGATCCAGCGCCTGATCGGTCGCAGCCTGCGTGCGGTCATCGACCTCGAAGCGCTGGGCGAACGCACGATCACGCTGGATTGCGACGTGCTGCAGGCCGACGGGGGCACCCGAACCGCATCGATCACCGGCGCCTGGGTGGCCCTGGTCGACGCGGTCAATCGCCTCAAGCGCTCACGCAAGCTGAAGAAGGATCCGCTGCATGGACAGGTGGCGGCCGTATCCGTGGGCATCGTTGGCAGCGACCCGGTCCTGGACCTGGACTACGCCGAGGATTCGACCGCCGAGACCGATCTCAACGTGGTCATGAACGACGGCGGCGGCTTCATCGAGGTCCAGGGTACGGCCGAAGGTCATGCATTCCATCGCAACGAGCTCGATGCGATGCTGGATCTGGCCCAGTCCGGCATCGACGAGCTGATGCGCGCACAGCGCGCCGCCCTGGACGAGGGCTGAGGCCGGCATGCCGCGCCCGACACTGGTCATCGCCAGCGGCAATCCCGGCAAGCTGGCCGAGTTCGACCAGATGCTGTCGCCGAAGGGCTTCGAGATCCGCGCCCAGGCGGATTTCGACGTCGAGCCGCCGCCGGAAACCGGCATGACCTTCGTCGAGAACGCGCTGATCAAGGCGCGCGCCGCCGCCGCGGCATCGCTCGGTGCCGCGCTCGGTGATGATTCCGGCCTGGTCGTCGAGGCGCTGGACGGGCGCCCGGGCATTCGTTCGGCCCGGTTTGCCGGCGAGCACGCCGATGAGGATGCCAATATCGATCGTTTGCTCGAAGCGCTCGAAGGCATGCCCGAAGAGCGACGCGGTGCATTCTTCTATTGCTGCCTGGTGCTGCTGCGGCATGCCGAGGACCCGGCGCCGCTGATCGCGACCGGCCGCTGGTACGGCTACATTCGAGACCAGCGCCTCGGCGACGGCGGGTTCGGCTACGACCCGGTCTTCCAGGATCCCCAGCGCGGCGTCACCGCCGCCCAGATGCCGGCCGGCGAAAAGAACCGCGTCAGCCACCGGGGCCGGGCCCTGGATGCGCTGCTTCGTCAGCTCGACGAACAGGGGATCTGAAGGGCCGGTTTCCGGTTTCGGGTTTCCGTTTTCCGCAACCCGAGACGCGTCGAGCCGCGAGTCGACCGGGTTATGTTTCCGGTGGTCGGTGGTCGGTAGTCGGACCGACGAACAACGAACTAACGAACTAACGAACAACGAGCCCCCGTGCCCTTGACGCTCCCCCCGCTGACCCTCTACATCCACCTCCCCTGGTGCGTCGCGAAGTGTCCGTACTGCGATTTCAATTCGCACGCGCTCGCCGGCGAGCTGCCGGAGCGGGCCTACGTCGATGCGTTGATGGCCGATCTCGAGCTCGATCTGCCGCAAATCTGGGGCCGACCGGTGCACGCAGTGTTCTTCGGCGGCGGCACGCCCAGCCTGTTCTCGGCCGACGCGATCGGGCGCATCCTCGACGGCGTGGGCGCTCGTCTGGCGCTTGCGCCGCATGCCGAGATCACCATGGAAGCCAATCCCGGCACCGTCGAGCACGACCGCTTCGAGGCCTATCGATCCGCGGGCGTCAACCGCATCAGCCTCGGCGTCCAGAGCTTCGAGCCGGCAAAGCTCCAGGCGCTGGGCCGGATCCACGACGGCGACCAGGCCCGGGCGGCGGTTCGGGCGATCATCGACGCCGGTTTCGACAATTTCAATCTCGACCTGATGTGGGCGCTGCCCGGTCAGGACGTCGCGCAGGCGCTGGCCGACGTGGAACAGGCGCTGGCCTTCGATCCGCCGCATGTTTCGCACTACCAGCTCACGCTTGAGCCCAATACGGTATTCGCCGCACGCCCGCCGGAGCTTCCCGACGAAGACACTGCATGGGCCATGCAGGACGCCTGCGGCGAACGCTTCAGCCGCGCCGGATTCGAGCACTACGAGATCTCGGCCTGGGCCAGGCCAGGTCGCGCGTGTCGCCATAATCTCAATTACTGGCGCTTCGGCGACTACCTCGGCATCGGCGCGGGTGCGGCGGGCAAGATCACGCTGCCGGCCGAAGACGCCGTGCTGCGCACGCGCCGAAAGAAGATCCCGCACTCGTGGATGGCCGCGGCGGAAGACGGCTCGTTCATCGCCGAGACGGCGCCGGTCGCGGCGGGCGATCTGGCCTTCGAATATCTGCTCAATCGGTTGCGGCTGGCCGAACCGATCCCGTTGAGCGAGCTTCGCGGCCGCACCGGCCTCGGTGTCGATGCGCTGGAGCCCGGGCTGTCGCGTGCGCTCGAACTGGGCCTGCTGGAACGTCATGACGATCAGCTGCTGCGCACCGCCGACGGCGAACGCGTGCTCAATGATCTGCAGGCGCTGTTTCTGCCGGTTTGAGCGGTCGCTTGGGTGGGCTGGAGTCCGGCACCTTGACGCCCTCACTGGTCCTGTGGCATCGTCCCCTGGGGCGAAAATTCCTGAGAACTTCTCCATGAAAAATGCAAATGCGTTGTCCGCGCGCCACGCGTGCGCGCGCCTGGTGGTCGCGGGCTGGTTCGCGCTGCTCCTCTCGACCGCGCATGCCGTCACCGTCACGGTTTCCGGAGAGACCCGGCTGCCGCAATTGTCGAATGCTGACGTCACCATCTGGGTCGGTAGTCAAACGACGACGGCTGTGACCGATGCCCAGGGTCGGTTCTCGCGAGACGTCGAGATCGACGCCGGGCCTGAGCTGGTTCGGGTCGAGGTTTGCGGCGTCGGCGACCAAGCGTCCGTCTGTTATGTCCGGCTGGTGGATGTCGCCTCGGAAATCGAAGCGGCAGCCGCCGGAACCGGTGCCTTTGCCGTTGGGGATGTTTCTCCGGTATCGACCGCCGCATGGGCCGCGTTGCGCAAAGCGATTCCGGGACAACCGGTTCCGGTAACCATCGCCGAGATCGAGCAGTACCGATTCGGTCTCGACTCCGCCGTCGTACTATCCGATGCGGCATTGCTGAGCCTGATTGCGCGAGGGGAGGGAGTTGTTCCGGCCGGCGCGGTCGACCTCGTTTCGATCCTGCTCGATCCGGCGCTGAAAAGCGAAGCGCAGGCTTCGGTGTCCAATGAAGAACGGTGGATCGAGGCCGATTCGCTCGTTCAGAACGACAATGTCATGCTGATTCCCGGGGAGGAATTCGATCCACTGGGAAAGACGTATTTTGTTCCGCTTTTCGGAGGGTCGACCTTCGTTTCATCCCGAGTCGATTTGAATCCAAACGAAACCGGAAACTTCGTTAGGGGAGGCGGATCGGGGACCGTCGCGTGGACCAATGTCGAGGCGGGCGAGATCATCTTTCGAGACAACATGGAACGGGTCGGTACCGGTACCCGCTATATCTCGCTCGTCGCGCCCGATCGCGAATCGATCACGCCGCCATCGACGGGCTTCGTGCCGAATCCGGACGGCGGCGGGAGCATCGAAGTCGAATCGCGTCTGACCGAGGTCGAATGGCGCGAGTTCGATGCGTCGGAAATCCTGCGCATCGCTGTCGAGCGCACACAGACGGAGACGGTTGCGCCGGACCGGCCGGACCTCGGGCCCGACGATATTCCTTCGCTCGGGGTTCAAACCTCTACGGTCAGCGTGGTGTCTCGCGCCGAGAGCGCAGCCGCTCCGCCGGCTCCGTTGCCGACTGCGGGCAGCCAGTGGGCGTTCCCCCGCTGTGAGACCGATTGCACCACCGAGGGAGTCCTTGACGGAATCCCGTCGCTCGACGTGATCACTTTCAATCCCGATGGGACCGCGTCGGCCAGGATTTCGGATCCGGGATTGAACTGGCAAATTTCGGACGGCCGGGTCGTGCTAGATCACGACAACGGTTTTGTCCTCGATGTCTTTCCTTTCGGCTCTACTGCCGTTCGAGCCGCGGGACCTGGCGATCTGGAGACCACGCTCATCGTAAGCGACGTGATCCGCCCCGATGGCGGCATGGCGATCAGGGCAGATTTCGTGCTCGAAGCGGACCCGGGCTTCGCGCTGACCGAGTCGACGGTACCTGGAATTTATTCGGCGGATCGCCTGATCGCGGGGGACTATATCCTGCAGCCCGACGGGACCGGTTGGTTCTCATTTGACAGTGTCGATCCGACTGCCCCGCTCCCGACCGACCCGCCGAACCTGGGCTGGTCCATCTCGTCTTCCGGGGATCTGGTGATCAACCTGCCTGACTTCTTCGTGACCTTCGTCGCTACGCCGATTCGCGCAGGCCAAAGCGGCTTTTATTCGGTCGGCCGATGGGTCGGCACCAATCCGGAAGACAACGGCGGCG
>CAYPZP010000109.1:0-10750 GCA_964415285.1 uncultured Halomonas sp.
CAGGCCGCCGGCGCCGCCGGCCGCGGCGCTGCCGATGTGGTCCAGGCGGCGCGTCAGCCAGCTCATCGGTGCCGATCCGGTCCGGCGACATCGTCCTCGTTGCCGGGCACCGGGTCTTCCCCGCCTGCGCACAGCGGGTGACAGCGCAGGATGCGCCGAAACGCCAACCAGCTGCCGCGTGCCGGTCCGTAAAGCTCGATCGCCTGTTCGGCGTAGCGCGAGCAAGTCGGCGTGAATCGGCACTGCTGGCCGATGATCGGCGACAGCAGCTTGCGGTACAGATGAATGATCCCGATCAGAAACGAGCGCATAAGTGTTGATTCCGGGCCGGTCCCGGGGTATATAATCGCCGGTTTGCCGCATTCCTGCGGGTGTTGCGGACGAATTCGAGAACACACGCCCTGACGGGCACTCGGAGAACGGGCAAAGAGACCATGACCAACGACGAAGTGAAACTGCCGGAAGGCTATCGTCCTTCCGACGATGAAGAGTACATGAATCCGAAGCAGGTCGAGTATTTTCGCCAGAAGCTGCTGAAGTGGCGCCAGGACCTGATCGATGAGTCTCAGGAGACCATCAACAACCTCCGGGGAGAGGTCCGCGATGTCGGCGACGAAGCCGAGCGCGCCTCGCGGGAAACCGAGAACAGCCTGGAACTGCGCACGCGCGATCGCTACCGCAAACTGCTGGGCAAGATCGACCAGGCGCTGTCGCGGATCGACGACGGCAGCTACGGCTATTGCGAAGAGACCGGCGAGGAAATCGGTCTGGCGCGCCTCGAGGCGCGTCCGATAGCAACGCTCTGTCTCGATGCGCAGGAGCGCTGGGAGCTGAAGCAGAAGCAGATGAAGGACAGCCGCTGACGCGGATGGTTGCGTGCGGCTGCATCGCAGTCCGGGTCGGCCACAGCACGGGTATCCGCCGAGCGCCGCCGCGCTTTGGGGTATCATTCGAATGGACCATTACAGGGAGTTGAAGTGATGAAGCGTTTGATCTGTGCAGGGTTGGTTCTTGCCGCCACGGGCGCAGCGGCTCAGGACGCCGGTGAAATGCCGCTCGACGATCGCTGGTACACCGGCATCATGGGCGGCATTGCGCGCGGCGGTGAAGCACGCGACGTGGAAGGTGTGACGCCTTATTTCGGCGCCTATTTCGGTCGCTTTTTCAGCCACGACTTCAGCCTCGACCTGCAGCTCGATGCGTATCGGCCGGATTTCGACGACCAGACGGTTTCGGCAAACCAGACCCCCGGCGGTGGATTCGATGAAGAATTCGAACTCTACGGCATCGGCCTGGCGGCCCGCCTGCACGGCGGCGATCCGGGCGACAAGCACCGCCCCTATGGCCTGCTCGGCCTGGGCATCCAGGAGCACGACAACTTCTTCGACGACGGTCGCGACATCTACGCTTCCCTGGGTATGGGCCTGCGCTCCGAGTTCAGCGAGAACCTGTCCATGCGAACCCAGTTCGAGGGCCGCTACGACAACGATCGCCAGACCTTCCAGCGCGATAACGGGTTCATCGACTGGATCGTCTCGGTCGGCTTGACCTACACCTTTGGCGAACGGCCCAAGCCACCGCCGCCCGCGCCGCCGCCCGAGCCGCGTGCCGTCGCGCCGCCGCCTCCGGCGCCCGCGCCTGTACCGGCGCCCGCGCCCGAGCCGGAAGTGCTGTTCGATTTCGACGCCACGGTGCTGTTCGCATTCGATTCGGCCGATCTGCGCACCGAAGCCGAGCGCGAGCTCAACGAGGCGGCCGACATCCTGGCCGAACGCACCGAGATCATCCTGGTCGAAGTCGCCGGTCACACCGACAGCATGGGTCCGGAGGAATACAACCAGAACCTGTCGCAGCGTCGCGCCAGCGCGGTGGCCGACTACCTGGCCGCAAGCGGCATCGACCGCGACCGCATGCGCGTTGTTGGCTATGGCGAAAGTCGTCCGCGCGCGCCCAACGATTCGCCGGAAAACCGGCAGCTCAATCGCCGGGTCGTGTTGTCGGTTCTCGACCGCGACGACTGATGGCGTCGACGTTCGACCGGTTCTGATACCGGTCGCACCGCTTGAAGTAAAAAGGCCCGCCGAGTGCGGGCCTTTTGCTTGCCACCATCGACCAACTGCGGCGCCTTGCGTGATGAACCGTTCGTCCGCGCGGGGCGTCGAGCCTGCCGCTGGATCTGCTTCGAGCGGGAGTTGCCGTCGCGATCGGGAGATTGCCCGTACCGGAGATTCGAAGGAGCCGCGGCCGACGGCGGGATCGACTGTCAGCCCGAATGCCGGTCCGCGCGATCGTCGTCGCAGGTCTGGTTCATGTCAGGCTGGCGAGCAGGTCGACGGTTCCCTGCCGCATTTGCTCGACCGCTTCCAGCAGTTCGTTTGCCGCCTCGTCGCGCCGCTCGGCATCGCTCGGGTCGTGGAGCGCCTCGGCGTGGCGCTCCCAGGCTTCGAACAGGCGCCGACCTCGCGCCGGTAGCGGACCGGGGAGGACCGAAGCGATATCGCGGATCATCGTCGCGCTGCCCCAGCCGCGCACCCAGCTTTCGGGCTGCGGCGGTCCGCCGGCCCCCGGTGCGTCCCGGGCGACGAAGTAGCGGCGCATGAGCACGACCTGGTTGAGTTCGCCGACCTCGATGAGGATGCGCACCGACGCCTGGCGCCAGTTGCGCTGTACTTCGGTGGTTTCGTTACGCCAGGTGTTGTAGCCCAGCGAGGTCATCGCCATCACCAGGCTGATCAGCGCGACCAGGTTGCGATTGACCTGGTTCCAGAGTCGCTGGCGCGTCCGGAGTCTCGGCGTTTGCCGCCAGGCGACCCCGCCGGCCCGCCGTACCGGGTTGTACCCATTCGAACTCAATTCGGAAGTCGTTCTCTGGCTTGCCCGCGAATCGCGTTCAGCATTGCATCGAGCCCGTTGGCGCGCGTTGGCGAGAGGTGCTCGCTCAGACCCAGCGCTTCGATGAAACGCGGCTCGGTGCCGACGATTTCCCGGGCGCTGCGGCCGGAGTAGACGCGCAACAGCAGGTAGATCAGGCCGGAAACGATGGCCGCGTCGCTGTTGGCGCGGAAACGGAGTTCGTCGGCGTCGCCCTCGGCGTGCAGCCAGACGCTGGACTGGCAGCCGGCCAGCAGCGCCTCGTCGGTCATCTCCGAGGCCTCCAGCGGCTCGAGCTTGCGGCCGAGGTCGATGATGTACTGGTAACGGTCCAGCCAGTCGTCGAACAGGGAGAACTCGTCGATGATCTCGTCCTGGACCGTGTCGATGGTCTGCATGGCGTTCATTGCTCCTCCGGGCGGCGGACGCGAACTCGCCAGCGCGTACCTTCTGCGCTGTCCTCGAGCTCGATGCCCCGCGCATCCAGTTCGTCGCGGATTCGGTCGGCTTCGGCGAAGTCGCGCCGCGCGCGCGCGGCGGTACGTTGTTCGACCAGCGCGTCGATGGCCGCGCTGTCGACCTCCTCGCCGCCGGTTCGCCGGGCCCGCCAGCCGGCCGGATCCTGCAGCAGGCCCATGATTTCGCCCGAGGCGCGCAGCGTGCCGGCCAGGCGGGCGCGTTCGTCTTGCGGCCCGGCCGCCTGCAGGTCGCGCGCCAGCCGGTTCAGCGCGGCCAGCGCCGCGGGTGTATTCAGATCGTCATCGAGTGCTTCGACCACGGAAGCATCGGCTTCGGTTCCCGGCGTGGTGTCGGGCGGGAAATCCTCCAGCGCGCGGTACAGCCGATCCAGCGTCGTGACCGCCTGGGTCAGCGTCGTTTCCGACCAGTCCAGCGGCTGGCGATAGTGCGCCGACAGCAGCAGGTAGCGCATGGCTTCGCCGGGCCAGTCGGCGAGCAGGTCGTGGACGACCAGCGTGTTGCCGAGGCTCTTCGACATCTTGCGTTTCTCGACCGTGACGAAGCCGTTGTGCAGCCAGTAGCGTGCGAATTCCTGCGAACCGTGGGCGCAGCAGCTCTGGGCAATTTCGTTTTCGTGATGCGGGAATACCAGGTCCTGGCCGCCGGCGTGGATGTCGATGACCTCGCCGAGGTGCGCCGCGCTCATCGCCGAACACTCGATGTGCCAGCCCGGTCGACCGCGGCCCCAGGGGCTGTCCCATCCCGGCTGCGCGGCCTCGGAAGGTTTCCACAGCACGAAGTCGCCGGGACTCTTCTTGTACGGCGCGACCTCGACGCGGGCGCCGGCAATCATCTCGCGGCGGTCCCGGCGCGAAAGCTGGCCGTAGGATTCGTAGGTCGTGACGTCGAACAGCACGTGACCTTCGGCGGCGTAGGCATGGCCTGACGCGATCAGGCGCTCGATCATCTCGATGATCTGCGGCATGTGCTCGGTGGCGCGCGGCTCGATCGTCGGCGGCCGAACGCCGAGTGCGGCCATGTCCTTGTGATAGGCCTCGGCGAAGCGGCGCGTGATGACGCCGATCTCGACGCCCTGCTCGGCGGCCGCGGCGTTGATCTTGTCGTCGACGTCGGTGATGTTGCGGGCATAAACGACGTTCGGGTAGTGCGATTCCAGGACCCGGAACAGCAGGTCGAAGATCACCGCCGGGCGCGCGTTGCCGATGTGCGCGTAGCTGTAGACGGTCGGGCCGCAGGCATACATCGTCACGCGCTCGGGATTCAGCGGCTCGAAGGTCTGCTTGGTTCGGGTCAGCGTGTTGTAGAGAGAAAGCGTCATGGCTCGCGCGTCGGCGTGAATCTCAGGGGTTCGATCGGGTTCGGGACCGTGCCGTGATCGGAACGGCCAGCGGATAGACTATGACCCCGAAGTGTAGCGGAATGGAGATCGGATCATGGTCCAGCCTGTCGAGGTCGCCAAGCGCGATTCGCGTTATTCGGCGCACGTGCGCCGGCTGCGGCATCGAACCGAGTCGCTGCTGGCCAGCAGCGGTTTCGACCGCCTGCTGATCCACTCCGGCCGCGGCCGTGCCCGGTTCCAGGACGACTATCAGCCGCCGTTTCGCGCCCATCCGCACTTCGTAGCCTGGCTGCCGCTGCCGCGCAGCGAGGATTGTCTGCTCGAGATCCGCCCGGGTGCGACGCCGAGACTGTGGCTTTATGCCCCCGACGATTTCTGGCATGCCGCGCCCGACGCGCCCGAGTCGTGGTGGGCGGACCACTTCGAGATCGAGACTGTCGGCAGCGTGCAGGGCTGGCAGCACGTGCTCGAAGAGGCGGTCGCGACCGCGCTGATTGCCGACCCGTTCGATTTCGAGTCGCTGGGCCGGCACGCGGCGCTGAACCCTTCCGGGCTGTTGCGCGGCATGGACGAGTTGCGGACCGTCAAGAGCGATTGGCAGATCGCGTGCATCGCCGCGGCCAACCGGGTCGCGGTCGCCGGGCACCGGGCCGCGGAGCGCGCGTTTCGCGACGGCGCCTCGGAGCTGGAAATCCACCTCGCGTACCTGGAAGCGGCCGGTCACGACCCGGATCGTCTGCCCTACGGCAGCATCGTGTGCCTCAACGAACATTGCGCGGTGCTGCACTACCAGAATCGCGACGCGGCGCCGCCGTCGGCATCGCGCAGCTTCCTGATCGATGCCGGCGCCGATTGCCACGGCCATGCCGCCGATATCACGCGCACGGGGTGCCGCGAGGACGAAACGTTCTCCGCACTGATCGACGCGGTGGAGGAAATGCAGCAGCGCCTGGCAGGCCGGATGCAGACCGGCCGCAGCTATGTCGACCTGAACCGGGAAGCCCATCGCGGCGTGGCCGAAATTCTCCGCGAGGCCTCGCTTTGCGACATGACGCTCGATGCGATGCTCGAAGCCGGCGTGACCCGGACGTTCCTGCCACACGGGCTGGGCCATTTTCTCGGCGTGCAGGTCCACGACGTCGCCGGACGCACCGCGCCCGACGGCGAGCCGCTGCCGCCGCCGGCCGAATATCCGGCGCTGCGGCTCACGCGCGAACTCGAAACCGACAACGTGGTGACGGTCGAGCCCGGCATCTATTTCATCCCGAGCCTGCTGGAGCGGCTCGAGGGCTCGCCGCTGTCGCGGCACTTCGACTGGAATGCAATCCGTCACCTGCGCCGGTTCGGCGGAATCCGGATTGAGGACGACGTGGTGGTGCGCCCGGAGCATCCGGACAACCTCACCCGCATGGCCTGGGCGGCCGCGGAAGACGGGTGAAGAAAGACGGTTCCGCGTCCCGGGACGACGCGATTTCGACCACCCCGGCGCTGCGCCGTTGAGGTGGTCGGGGTGACTGGATTCGAACCAGCGACTCCTGCCTCCCGAAGACAGTGCTCTACCAGGCTGAGCTACACCCCGAAAGCAAGCCAAGCAGTTTAAGCGATCGGCGCCATCCATGGCAAGAAAAAACGGCGTCTCGACGTGGATTTTTTTGCTTCGCCAAGAAATTTTCGTCGGAGCACGCTCCCGGCCCGCAAAAAGGCCCCGGTATCTGTTAAATTCACGTAAATTTCGTAACAGGCCTGTCATCAGGACCCGGTACCTTTCCTGTGCTGGTGTTTTCGGTCGGGCGGAGGCTTCATCCGGCTACGCGATCGGCACACGTTTCGATGAGTCCAAAAAAACCCTTGGGAGTACGTTCAAGATGAATAACTTCGAGTTGCCCCGCTTCCGGCGGCTGACGCAGCTGCTGGTGCTTGCCGTGTTGGCCTGCTCGCTGAGCGGCCAGGCGGTTCTGGCCCAACAGACCTCGGCCAATATTCGCGGTCAGGTGGTATCCACCGAAGGCTCTCCGGTATCCGGTGCCGAGGTCGAGATTACTCACTTACCGTCTGGAACGGTTGCGCGCAGCACGACGGGCACTTCCGGCCAATTCTTCCAGGGCGGTCTGCGTATCGGCGGCCCCTACGAAATTCGGGTTACCGCCGATGACTACCGCGGCGTTGTACGCGATGGCGTATTCCTGCAGCCGGGTTCGCAGAACCCGATCGCGGTCACGATCGAGCGAGCAACCGGCGATGTGGAAGTTACACGCGTCACTGCCGGGCGGATCGGCATTGAGCTCAACAACGGGGTGGGCTCCAGCTTTACTTCGGCAGACATAGAGACGCAGCCTGCGGTCGACCGGGATGTCATCAAGACATTGATCCGCGACCCTCTCGCCCAGGGCGACGGTGTTGGAAACCTGAGTGTTGGCGGTGTGAGCAGCAAGTTCAACAGTTTCGCGATCGACGGTTCCCTCCAGACCGATGATTTCGGTTTGGTTGACGATAATGCTGCAGGCACGAACTCAACCTATGCGACGGTTCGGTCACCGATTAACCTTGACGCGATCGAATCGGCCACCCTTGTTTTCTCTGATTATTCCGTGGCTGTCAGCGGTGCCACTGGCGCGGCCGTCAATGTGGTGACCAAGTCAGGTACGAACGAAATCGACGGTACAGCGTACTACGCTTATCAGGACGACAGCTTCATCGGCAACGACTTCGACGGCGGCGACTTCAATCCCGGCCAGTTCGAAGAAAAGGAGTATGGCTTCACCCTAGGTGGTCCGATCATCAAGGACAAGCTGTTCTTCTTCGTTGCTTATGATGAATACGAGAATGCCCCCACGGTCAATTTCATCGATGCTGATCAAAGGAATGGTGTTGATCCGGCGTTTTTCGGGGAAATTCGTCGGATCATTCAGGACGTCTACGGCTTCGACCCGGGCGGTCGTCCTCAAACGGTAAATCGCCCCGAAACGGCTGAGCGTCTTTTGGCCAAGTTCGACTGGAATATCAACTTGAATCATCGCGCTTCGATCACCTATCAGTCGGCCGAAGAGGCGAATGTCGCTGGCGTTGGCTCGACGACGTTTCAGAATTCTTGGTACGACACGGGTGTCGATCTCGAGGCTTGGACCGCCCAGTTGAACTCTGATTGGACAGATCAGTTCTCAACCGAAGTCCGCTTTAACTACAAAGAAAACAGCCGTCCGCAGGTTTGTCGCGCTGGGCAGGGCGTTGGTCAGATCGATCTCGATTTTCGTCCCTCGTCTCTTGCAGGCACGCCGCTTGAGGGTCTTCTTAGCGAACGAGAGTTCT
Organism: uncultured Halomonas sp.; assembly: GCA_964415285.1. GTDB lineage: Bacteria > Pseudomonadota > Gammaproteobacteria > Xanthomonadales > Wenzhouxiangellaceae. The sequence goes on from CAYPZP010000109.1 coordinate 7,997, forward strand.
TTACTGCAGGCTGCGATCGGTTCCGACATGCTAACGAGTTCGATGATGAGCGGACACAGTTGTTTGCTGGCGCTGAGTACTTGGCCGGCGATCATGTGATCAGCTTCGGCATGGAGTATCAAAACTACGCTGCGCGGAATCTGTTTATCGACACTTCGCTTGGGCGCTTCGAATTTGAAACGCTTGATCAGTTGATAAACGGGTTTGCTGATCAAGTTCGGTACCAGAACGTTCCATCCAACAACGTGGCTGACGGCGTGGCGGAGTGGGAATATGATCAGTGGGCGCTTTACGTCGGCGACAGCTGGGCGATTTCGCCTGACTTCGAGCTGACCTATGGAGTCCGCTACGAACGCTTCGAGCAGGATGATCGTCCAGTCTTCAGCCAGGCTGCTGCTGATATTCTCGGCTTCTCGACGAATAACAATATCGATGGCAATTACCTGTTCATGCCCCGCGTCAGTTTCCTGTGGACACCTCTGAGCCGGACGTCGATTACCGGTGGCATTGGTCTGTTCCCCAATTCCTCGCCGCCGCTCGTCTGGATCTCCAATGCTTACAACCTCCCGACGGTTGAGGCTAGGATTTTTGACGTGGCTGGCGTGAATTTGTCGACGATTCCCCAGCCGTTGCTAGACGCCGTCGCGTCTGAGGCTCCTTTGCCGCGTGATTTCATTGATGATGGGTTCGATACTCCCTCGGACTGGAAAGCCTCGCTCCGACTCGAGCAGGAATTTGACTTGGCGTTTGGAGATTTCGACTTGGGCAGCGACTATCTGGCTACGGCTCAGGTTGTCTATACGAAGGCGAGGGACGGCTTCGTTTGGGAGTTAGCTGGTCAAACGAGCAACCCGGCCGCTTTGCCCACCGGTGTCGCACCGGACGGCCGACCCATCTATGCTGACTTGGACGATCTTGATCTCCCGAACTTCACGAAGCTGACCAACGCGGACGGCGCTGAGAGCACGGTTCTCTCTCTGGCATTGGCCAAGCAGTACGACAGTGGTTTTTCCTTTGACGTCAACTACGCATACACAGATGCTCAAGTGGTCAGCGAAGGGACGTCATCTCGCGGAATCTCGAACTGGCGTGGACAGGTCACTGCGGATCGCAACAACCCCCTTCCGCGGACTTCTCCATTCGAGATTGAGCATTCCTTCAAGTTCAATTTTGCTTATGAGCGAAATTTGTTCGGGGACCTTCAATCGCGGATTGACGTCTTCGGCCGCCTTTTCAAGGGTGATAACTGGAGTACTTCTTTCGATACTGGGTTCAATGAATCGCTGTTTGGTCAAGCAAACGGTGAAAGCCCATTTGGTAACGCTCCACTATATATTCCGAGTCCAGGGGGCGATCCATTGGTCGTTTACGGGTCGGGTTTCGACGTCGACGGGTTCTTCCAGTTCATTGATGAAAACGGCATCCCGACAGGCGGGATTCATGCGCCGTTTTCGGAGGCAATTACCGACTGGAACAATATCTGGGATCTGCGATTCCAGCAGGAACTGCCGGGCATTCCGGGTCTGAGTAGGTTTGTTGGTGAGAATAATTTCAAGCTCATTCTTGACATCGCAAACTTCCCGAACCTGATCGACAGCGATTGGGGCAAGGTTGTTGACGCCACGCGCTTTGGCACGCTTGATATCGTTCAGGCTGACCTCGTCAGCGTTGCTGACGTCGCGGCCAACGGCATCGACGGTGCGACTGCGCTGAATGGTGATGCACCGCGTACGACCTGCGTCAATGCTAGCTCCTGCGTATATCGGTTCAATGAGTTCGACGACTCCCGTACGCAATTCATCGACCGAAACGATTCGGTGTATGAAATCCGCCTGACGCTGCGCTACGACTTCTGATCGAAGCCGAAGTCAGGTAGGCCGGAAGCGCAAGCGACCGGCCGCACAATCAGAAGCCAGCCGGGCGACCGGCTGGCTTCTTTCATCTCCGGGTCCGCCAACGCGTATCATCGGCGCCCGTCCGTCGGAAAGGCACGAGGCCGAAGTTCGGAAGTCCGTGGCCGGTCCTCAGTGATCCGTAGTCGGATGCCGGCAATCCAACCGCCGTGCAGCGGACCGGACGTCCGACCACCGATCACCGACCACGATGTGCCGGAACCCGAACAGCCGCTCGAACGCCGATTTCTGAAAACGAACAACGAACAACGAACAACGAACAACGAAAAGACCAAACAACCAATAAACCAATAACCCAAACAACGAACCCATGACCCAAACCGTTCCCCAGCCCGAAGTCGACCCGACGACCCATTCCACCCGCGTCTACCCGGCCGGCACGCTCAACATCCTGTCTCGCGAGGAAGTGCGTCGTTTGTCCGACGCCACCGAGGAGGTCGGCGATCTGCTCAGGCGGTGTTCGCTGGCGGTGCTCAACAGCGGAACCGCCGGCGACGACGCCGAGGAGATGCTGGCGCGATTTCGCGATTACTCGATTCGCGTCCAGCAGGTCAACCGCGGCATCCGGCTCGAGCTGGAGCACGCGCCGGGCTGTGCGTTCGTCGACGGCGAGATCATCTACGGCATCCGCGAACTGCTCTCGGCGGTGGTTCGGGACATCGTGTACTTTCACACCGAGATTCGGCCGAATCCGTATTTCGATCAGCAGTCGCCCGAGGGCATCACCAACACCGTGTTCGAGATCCTGCGCAATGCGCGGCTGCTGGCCGCCGAGCGTGATCCGAATCTCGTCGTGTGCTGGGGCGGCCATTCGATTCCGAACGAGGAATACGACTACTCC
>CAYPZP010000110.1:0-10612 GCA_964415285.1 uncultured Halomonas sp.
TCTCGATTTCGGCATCGTCGGGCACACCGAACCGGCCGAGCGCCTCGCGATCGCGCAGGTCCTGGCCGCGACCGTCTACGGCGACGCCGAAAGAGCGCTTCGCTACTCGCGCGAACTCGGCCTCGACATTCCGGAACAGAAGGCGGAGGCGGTCAAGGCCCGCATCGGGGAGTTGATGAAGGCGCATCTTGCCGGCCGGGAGAAAGCCGACGTTCGGGGTTTCGCGCTGGGATTTCTTTCGATGCTGGCCGACTTCCGCATTCCGATTCCGGAAGGCTACGGCCTGCTCATCAAGGCGTTGATCACGGTCGAGGGCGTGGCGCGGGCGCTGTACCCGGACATCGATATCGTCGAGTCGGCGAAGCCGTTCGCCACGCGCCTCATCGCCGCTCAACTGGTCAGCCCGGCACGCATGCGCGAGCGCGCGCCCGCGGCACTGGCCGCCGCGATACGGGAACTGCTTGCCTGATCGAGAACCCGCTCGCGAGCGATCAGGTCGTGTCGCCATCGGCCGGTTTCTCGAATACCAGGAAATGCTGCTGCGGCAGAAAATCCTCGGTGCGCTGGTGTCGCAAACCGATTGCGCGCATCTCCTTGATCGCTTGTTCTTCGGTCATCTTGTGCAGCGGCTTGATCGGCACCCGGGGATCCTCGCCACGATATTCGATCAGGATCAGCTTGCCGCCCGGTCTCAGCGCGTCGACCATCGCGGTACCCATTTCATGGGGATGCGAGAACTCGTGGTAGGCATCGACCAGCAGGATCAGGTCAACCGCGCCGGGCGGCAGCTTCGGGTCGGTCATCGTGCCGAGCACGGTGTCGATGTTGGCCGGGGCACCGTTGCGCTTCCGGCGCTCGATGATATCGAGCATCTGCTGCTGGATATCGACCGCCAGCACCTTGCCGTCGGGCACACGCCGCGCGATCGGGACGCTGAAGTAACCGGTTCCCGCGCCGATGTCGGCCACCACGTTGTCCGGTTCCAGCGGCAGGCGCTCGATCAGCAGGTCGGTGCGCTCCTGGCGCTCGCGCTCCGGCCGCTCGAGCCAGCCGGCGCCGAGATGTCCCATGACGTGCGAGATTTCCCGGCCCATGTAGACCTTGCCGATGCCGTCGCGCGAGGGCTGCTTTTCGGAATATCGATTCGCTTCATCGGCGGCAATCGACATGCCCGGCCCGACCGCCCAGGTCAATGCCAACAAGACGAAAACTGCCAGCCGATACGTTCGATCCATGTTCCGCTCCGTGGGATGCCGCGCCGGGGCCGCAGCGCTTGATCTCGATGTTGCAAGCAACGTGGTGTTTCCCGTCACCGGCGCGAGCCGGAACGCGGGCCGCGCCGCGTCGCCCGCCCTCGGTGCAAAAACTACCGCAGGCGCGTGAGCTTCGAAACAATCGAAGCAGGGGCGGCCGGCGATTTGCCGGGCCGGTACGCAGCATCGGGCCTGTTAGGATTCCGTTTGTCTGGCACCACGGGCACCAGGCCATGAAACGACGGCCAGGGCCTCGCGACGAAGCGAGGCTGGAAGTTGCCTCGGTCGTTCGCCGACGGTCCGGACCCTTCATGACGGAGTAATGGAGCCATGCCGATAACGAATCCGGGTCGGCCGAACCGGTTCAACGTCACCGCAGGACGGATCAGCATGAAAGCCGTGGTCACTCGGGGCAACGGCGGCTACGACATGCTCGACTACTGCGACGTGCCGATCCCCGAGCCCGGTCCGCACGAGGTCCTGATCCAGGTGCTGGCAGCGGGCGTCAACAACACCGAGATCAACACGCGGCTGGGATGGTATTCGTCGAGCGTCAGCGGCGGGACCGAGGATCTGGGCCGCGATTCGTCCGGCATGGCCGGCGCCAAGAACTCCCGGGACGGCGGATGGAACGAGGAGACGCCGTTTCCGTTCATCCAGGGCACGGACTGCTGCGGCCGCATCGCTGCCGCGGGTCGCGAGGTCGATCCGGGCCGAGTCGGCCAACGAGTGCTGGTGCGGCCGTGCATCCGCACGCGCGGCTGGGAGTCCCTGGACAATATCTGGATGGCATCCGATTTCGACGGCGCTTTCGCTCAATTCGTCGTGGTACCGGCAGCCGAGGCCTTTGGCGTCGACTGCGACTGGACCGATGCCGAGCTGGGCACGATCCCCTGCGCCTACGGGACCGCGGAGAACATGCTGCATCGAGCGAACGTCACGGCCGGCGACCGCGTGCTGGTGACCGGCGCTTCCGGCGGCGTCGGTTCGGCGACGGTGCAGCTGGCGAAAAGGCGAGGCGCCCGGGTCGCCGCGGTGGCGAGTCGAGACAAGTTCGGTGCGCTGGGCGATCTCGGCGCCGACCGACTCATCGCCCGTGACCAGAACGCCGTCGAACTACTGGGCGAGAAAAGCGTGGACGTCGTCGTCGACAACGTCGCCGGGACCGGCTTCGATTCAATGACCCGGGTACTGGATCGCGGCGGTCGCTATGCCTCGTCGGGCGCCATTGCCGGGCCGATCGTGGCCATGGACATGCGCGTGTTCTACCTGAAGGATCTGATGTTGATCGGCTGTACCGCGTGGGACCGGCCGGTTTTCGAAAATCTCATCGGCTACATCGAGCGCAGCGAGATTCGACCGCTGCTGGCAAGGACCTTTCCGCTGCATGACATGGTCTCGGCCCAGCAAGCCTTTCTGGAGAAACGACACGTCGGCAAGTTCGTGTTGATTCCGCCGCCGCCGAGCCGGGAACAGCGCGACACCTTCCATCTTCCCGAAGCCGCGGACGCCAAGGGCCGGGTTCCCGGCTGAGGGCTCGACCGTCCATGTGCCGATCGTCCGGCATGATCCCGGGCCCGATTCGCGCCCCTGGCGCGCACTCGGAAGCGTTCAGCGCCCGGGCAGTTTCTTCGGAACCTGGACCGAGGTCTCGATCCAGCGCTCGAAGCGTTGCTCGAGTTCCGGCAGGTTCTCGCCCCACCACTGCGCATCGCTGGAAAAGCCGGAGGCAACGTTCTCTTCGGCGGTCGGCAGGTTCTTTCGGGTTTCCGGTCCGAGCAGGCGCAGCGACGACTTGCGCAACGGACCGTAGGCGATATGCTCCGCCTGGTTCGCGAGACTGCGAGTCGAGGTTGCAAAGCGCACGAACGCCAGCGCGGCATCGAGATTTTCGGTGTGCTTCGGGATCGCCCACACGTCCCAGAAACGCACGTGCCGGTGCCACAGGATCTCGAACGGCTCACCGCGCTCGATGGCGCTGTGGATTCGACCGTTGTAGGCGGCGGTCATCGCCACGGCATCGGTCTCGAGCAGTCGGACCGCGTCCTCGCCCAGTTCCCACCATTCGATCTGCGGCTTGATCCGGCTCAACATGGCGAAGGCACGGTCGACGCCGTCCTCGGTGCCGAGCACGTCATAAACGCGGGACGGTTCGACGCCGTCGGCGATCAGCGCCCACTCCAGGTTGGTCATCGGCGTGCGCCGGAGGCCGCGCTGCCCGGGAAACCTCCGAAGGTCGAAGAAATCCTCGATCGTCTCGGGCCCGCGATCGAAGCGCTCGCGGTCGTAGGCGATCACCGTCGCCGCGGCCACGTTGCCGACACCGCATGGCATCAGGGCGCCATCGACGAAATCCTGCGTGGCCGGCGTACCGTCCGGCGCAGGCGGCAGGCTGGCGGCATCGATTTCCACCAGCAGGCCCTCGTCGCAGGCGCGAATCGCATCGAACAGCTCGAGATCGACCACGTCCCACTTGACGTTGTAGGAGCGGACCTGCGAGCGGATCTCTTCGATGCCGCCGGCATAGTCGATCATGTCGACGTCGATGCCCGAGGACTGCTCGAAGTCGCGAACGAAACCGAGAATCTGGCTGCGCGTGTACACACCGCCCCAGGAAACGGCCGTCAACTCGTCGGTTGCCGCCTGCGCCCGTGTCGACATCGCCAGACCGGCGACGCACAGCGGCACGAGCATCGCCCGGTTGATCCATCGCATGCCTTCGCTGCCCATGGTCACCTTCCTTACCAGTAGTAGCCGATGTTGACGTTGAATCGTCGCTGCCAGCCGCTTTCACCGTCCCCGGCCAGCGAGCCGTTGCCGAAATAGACCATGTTGTTGGCCTGGATCAGATCCAGGTACAGGAAGATCGGCCCCTTGCCCACGAGACAGCCGGTCGTGTTGAGCTGCGACTTGCGGAACTCGCTGCGATCCTTGAACAGCACGCTGTAGTCGTTGTAGCAGATCAGTTGGTCGATCGCGGCCCAGCCGACCGGCACGTTGTAGGCCACATTGGCAACGGCGAACGTGCCTTCGTTGGCCAGGTCGTAGGAAGACTCGAAGCCACCGAGGCGGATCGTGTGGTTGTCGAATGCGCTCGGCTGTGCCGGGCTGTACTCGTACCGGGCCGCTTCGAACTGCAGGTTCCAGCGGCCGCAACGCGTATCCAGGTGTCCGGCCGCGGCCCAGTGATCGCCGCGGCGCTGCGTGTCGAAGTTGTACAGCTCGCCCCACTGACCCGAAACGCCGAGTTCGTGGCTGCAGCCGGTATCCATCCCGAAGGTGTAGGCTGCGCGCAGATTGAACTGGTTGCTTTCCTCGTTGCGCGAGTCCCCGACCGAGACCACGTCGAACGAGTAGCGGCCGAGATCGGTCGCGCTGGCGACCTCGGCATTCTTGAAGAACGCGAACTGCAGGTCCAGCGGACCGTCCTGGCGCATGTACTTCACGCCCAGGTCGTAGTCGTCGGAAAAGCCCATGTAGTACGGCACGCCGAACCAGAAGCTGTGAGCCGCGTACGGCAGCAGGCCGAACGGCACGCGCGTGATGCCGAGCTGCAGCTGGTCCTGGTTGTCGAACTCGTAGCCGATCCAGCCGTGGTGGATGACGTCCATGAACGGATAGAAGCGGTATTCGGCCGAAACCATGAAGTCGTCGATCGACCCCTCGGCGCCGATGCGGAAGACATCGAGTCCGCTGTCGCCGCGGGTGCCCTTGACCGCCTCGTCGGAATCGCTCCAGAAGCCGGTGAATCGAACCGCGCCATTGAACGTGACGCCGTCGGCATCCTCCTCCGCGCCTGCCTCGGCCGATTCGGCATCGGACGAAGCGCCCGCGCCTCCGCGGTCGCGCTTGTCGGCCGATTCCTCGCTGCGGGCGATCGCGCCGGCGCGCTGCGCCTCCTCGAGTGCCTGCTCGAGTTCGCTCAATCGCGCCCGGAGCGCTTCCATTTCGTCGAGCCGCTCGCGCAGGCGCTCCACTTCGACGGCGAGTTGATCGATATCGGCAGGCAATCGCGCGTCGTCGTCCGGGGTGTCCGAGTAAGCCGCGCTCCAGGCCATGCCACCGGCCACCAGGATCGCGATGCACAGCGAGACGCTGCGCCCGGGGCGCCGGAATCGTGCGATCTTCGACCCGGATCCGGCGCAACCCATACGCTTCGTCGTCATGATCGAGTCCGATTGCGTTCCTGGTCTCTACCCTACCAACGATCGACCGCCGAGCGTGCATCCATGGTTTTTCCGCATCCACCGGCCGAACGCGGCGGCACCTTCGTCCAGCAACGATACGCAGCGGGAGACGCTGCTCGACGCCATGGGGTAGTCTTGGGCCTTGGGACACCGGCCGGAAATCGCGATGCGCGTTTGTCACTCACCGCACCGCCGACTCAGGCAAACCGCGGCAACCCTGCTTGCCGCCCTGGTGCTGCTCGCCTGCACCGCATCGAGCCTTGCCCAGAACGGGCAGCCGGATGCGCCGATCGTCGTGGAGGCCGCCGACCAGGTCGACGATCGCGAGATCGAGCGGCGGATCGCCGAGATCTTCGCCGAGATCAAGAGTCTCAAGGATGTCAGCGCCGAAGCCTCGGCCGGCGTGGTGGTTCTGCAAGGCGCCACCACCGATCTCGAAGCCGCCCAGCGCGCTGCCGCGCTCGCATCCCGGGTTCAGGGCGTGGTCGCCATCGAGAACCACATTCAGCGCGACGCCTCGCTGGAGCGTCGCCTGGCCCCGGCGCTCGAGGAAACCCGGAACCTGACCGAGCGCGCCATCCGCGCCGCGCCGTTGATTATCGTGGCGCTGCTGGTGTTCGTTCTGTTCGTCTTCGCCGGCGGCAGGCTGTCGCGGTGGAGCGGGCTGTGGAGCCGCCTGACGCCCAACGATTTCATCGGCGAACTGCTGGGCACGACCGTGCGCGTCGCGTTCATCGCGATGGGCGCGGTCGCAGCGCTCAGCCTGCTCGACGCCACGGCCTTCCTCGGCGCGTTTCTCGGCGCGGCCGGCGTGCTCGGGCTGGCCGTCGGTTTCGCGGTGCGCGACACCATCGAGAACTACATCGCCAGCATCATGCTGAGCATCCGGCAGCCGTTCCAGCCCAATGACCATGTCGTGATCGATGGACGCGAGGGCAAGGTCATCCGGCTGACCTCTCGCGCCACGGTGCTGATGACGCTGGACGGCAACCACCTGCGAATTCCCAACGCCATGGTGTTCAAGGCGGTGATCCTGAACTACACGCGCAACCCGCTGCGGCGCTTCGACTTCGAGCTCGGCGTGGATGCCGGCGACGACCCGATGGCCGCGCTCGACCTCGGGATGGAGAAGCTCCGGGAGCTCGAGTTCATTCTCTCGACGCCGAGTCCGATTGCGTTCATCAAGACGGTCGGCGATTCGAACATCGTCCTGTTCTTCGCCGGCTGGATCGACCAGAGCAAGACCAGCTTCGCCAAGGCTCGCTCGGCGGCCATCGTGACCGTCAAGGATGCGCTGGAATCGGCGGGCTTCTCCCTGCCCGAACCGATCTACCGGCTGCGCTTCGACAACGCCCCGCCGGAACTGTCGACGACAAGCGATACCGCGACACCGACCGCAGCGCGTGCGTCACCGCTGCGATCGACCGACACCGCCGACGTTGCGCCCGAGGACGCCGTCAGCCGCCAGGTCGAGCAGGAACGCGAGCACGCCTGTGCGCCGGACCTTCTCGACACCCGCGCCAAGCAGGAATAAGCCGGCGGCGCACCGGGATCGCTCCGCGTCGAACCGGCGACTGCCTTCGCTGCGCAGGCCGGAATCCGTAGCGCGCATCGACGCTGCGAACTCGCGTACCCTTGATCGCCGTGGCCGACACGGCCGGCGGTCCCGACTCCCGTTCTCTGGAAATCGAACATGAAATGGATCCTCACCCTCGCCGCGCTCCTGTCGTTCGCGCTGTCTTCCCTTGCACAGACCGGCGGTGAACGCTGGCTCCGCGAACCGGCGCTCTCGCCCGACGGCACGGTCCTCGCGTTCACCCACGCCGGCGACATCTACCGCGTCGATGCCGCCGGCGGCGTCGCCGTTCCGCTGACGCTGACCGATGCGGTGGAATCGAGCCCGCGCTGGTCGCCGGACGGTCGTTCTATCGCCTACAGCAGCAACCGCAACGGCAGCCGGGATGTCTACCTGCTGGCGCTGTCCGGCGGACCGGCCGAGCGGCTGACCCATCACGAGGCCGACGACGTGGTCACCGGGTTTTCCGCAGACGGCAGCGCGGTGTTGTTCGAGAGCGTTCGCTACGACCCGCCCGGTCACGCCGCCGACCCCCACCAGCGCCGTCCGGAGCTCTACGAAGTCCCGGTTTCCGGCGGCACGCCGCGACAGGTCACGCCGATCGAAGCCCGCCAGGCAAGCTGGGATGCCGGCGGCGAACGCCTCCTCTACGCCGACCACAAGGGCGACAGCTTCTACCGCAAGCACGACGATTCTCCGTTCGCCCGCGATATCTGGTCGATGGACGCAGCCAGCGGGCGGCACCAGCGGCTGACGACCAATCGCTGGAACGACCACACACCGGCCTGGGATGCCGACGGAGAAGGTTTCTACTTCGTCTCCGAGCGCTCCGGCAGCCTCAACGTCTGGCACCAGACGCTTGCCGAGGGCGAGCAGAGCGCGAAACAGGTGACGTTCCACACCCGGCACCCGGTGCGGGGCTTGAGCGTCGCTGCCAACGGCGCGCTGGCCTACGGCTTCGACGGCGAACTCTACGTCGTGCCCGCCGGGGCCGAACGCGCGGCCGAGGACGCCGAGCCGGTGGCCATCGCACTGCTGACGGCCGACACCGGCGACGGCCTGGTTCGCGCCGACGTAGACGGCCAGATCAGCGAGTTCGCGCTCTCGCCCAACGACAAGGAAATCGCGTTCGTGCTGCGCGGCGACGTGTTCGTGACCTCGCTGGAGTTCGGCGCCACGCGGCGCATCACCCGAACGCCCGGGCTCGAGCGCAACCTGGCCTTCACGCCCGACGGCCGCGGCCTGCTCTACGCCGCCGAGCGCGAAGCGCAGTGGACGATCTTTGAAAGCCGGCTGACCGATTCCGAAGAACCCTACTTCTTCGCCGCGACCCAGGTCGAGGAAGCCGAGCTGATCGAAGGCGCGGAACAGCCCGACGGCAGCCGCGTTGCCGCGACGCACCCGAACGTGTCGCCGGACGGACGCCGGATCGCGTTCTTGAGCGACTGGGCCGAGGTCCGGGTGTTCGATCGCGAGTCGAGCGCGTCGATCGCGGTCGTGCCCGGCGAGGTCAATTTCTCGACCGGCAACAACGACATCCATTTCGACTGGTCACCCGACAGCCGCTACCTGGCCGTCGACATCCAGCCCAGCGGGCGGCTGTTCTTCCGCAACGTGGCGCTGGTGCCCGCCGACGGCTCCGAGCCCCCGCGCGACCTGAGCCGCTCCGGCTACCAGGACGCGCGCCCGCGCTGGCACGCCGATGGCGAACTCATTTCATGGACCACCGCTCGCTACGGTCCGCGTCAGCACGGCGGCCACGGCACCCAGCTCGACGTCTACGCGCAGTTCCTCAACCAGGAGGCGTTCGATCGATTCCGGCGCAGCAAGGAGGACATCGCGCTGGCCGAAGAAGGCGAAGACGAATCCGAGGCCGACAACGAGGACGACTCCGCCGACGAAGCGCCGAAGCCGGTCGATTTCGATGCCGCAGGCGCCGCCGATCGACAGGCTCGCCTGACGATCCACTCCTCCGACCTGGCCGACTTCCGACTGACCGGCGATGCATCGAAGCTCTACTACCTGAGCGCCTTCGAAAAGGGCTACGACCTGTGGTCGCACGACTTCCGCGAGGAGAAGACGACCAAGCTGGTGACCCTGGGCGCGCGCCAGGCCGCGCTCGCGATCACCGGCGACGACAAGACCGCCGTGGTGCTCGCCGACGGGGTGCTGTCGAAGATCGCGCTGGAGGGCGACGCCCCGGCCGCAGAGCCGGTGGCGCTGGAACTGGTCGCGGAGGTCGATGCAGACGCCGAGCGGCGCGCCATGCTCCACCACGTGTGGCTGACGACGCGGGACCGCATCTATGACCCTGCAGTGCTGGACGAGGCCGACTGGGACGGCATGTACGCGCACTACCGGGGCAAGCTCGCCGGCATCCATAACAACGTCGATTTCGCCGAGCTGCTCAACGAGTTCATCGGCGAGCTGAACGTCTCGCACGCCTACGCCGGATACCGGCAGGAGGCCGAGGAACCGACCGGCGCGATCGGCGCGATCCTCGATCATGCCGGCGATGTCGAAGGCGTGCGGATCGCGACGGTGCTGGTCCAGGGACCGCTGGCCCGCGCCAGCGATCGCGTCGAGGCCGGTCACCGCATCGTCGCCGTCGACGGCATTTCGGTCGGGCGCGACGGCAACCTGTACGCCGAGCTGAACAACCGCGTCGGGCAGCGCGTGCGCCTGACGCTGGCCGACGAACGCGGCCGCTACGACGTCGTGCTGAAGCCCGCTTCCATGGACGAGGAAACCGACTGGCGGCATGAACACTGGGTCGAGTCCCGGCACCGGCTCGTCGAGGAGCTGTCCGGCGAGCGCCTGGGCTACGTCTACATCCCGCAGATGTCCGATTCCGCCTACCGCCGGGTCTACAGCGACCTGTTCGGCCGCCACTTCGACAAAGAAGGCGTCGTCATCGACGTGCGCGACAACCGCGGCGGCGACCTCGTCGACTGGCTGGTGCAGCTGTTCAGCGGCCGGCAGTACATGTGGAACGTACCCGACGGCCGGATGGCCCAGGGCGAGCCGCTGACCGAGTGGGTCAAGGCCTCGGTGGCGCTGACCAACCAGGCCGCCTACTCCGACGGCCACTGCTTCGTCGCCGCCTGGCAGAACCTGGAGGTCAGCACGCTGGTCGGCACGCCGGTGACCGGCACCTGCACCTACGCCGGCTGGGAAACGCTCGCCTCCGGCGACATCCGCGCAGGCACGCCGCGACTCGGCATCAAGGACCCGGACGGCGACTGGCTGGAGCGGAAGACCACCTATCCGGACGTGATCATCTACCCGGATCCGAACCGCATCGCCGCTAACGAGGATGGGATGCTGGAGCGGGCGGTCGACGTGTTATTGGGGGAGCTCGATCGGGGGGATTGACCACCCGCTGTGCTGAGTCATTCATCGCGCCCGGCTCGCCCGGGCGCGTTCATGTAGGGGTCACCCGATCGCCGGCGCGGGCAGCGCTTGCACGTTATCCGCCGGTCGTGCAGGATAAGTAAGGCGTTGGGCGAAGGAAACCGGTGGGGAAATCAAGCGAGTGCATCCGTAAGCTTCCCCGCAGCTGAGACAGTCTGAAGGGAGAGATTTCTGGCATGATT
>CAYPZP010000111.1:0-10606 GCA_964415285.1 uncultured Halomonas sp.
TGGCCGAAGTGCTGGCGCCGGCGATCGAGATGGCCGATGGCTATCCGATCGAGAAGTCGCAGGCCGACAACATGGAGCAGCGCCGCGAAGTGCTTGAGCAGTGGCCCAGCTCGCGCGCGGTCTTCCTGCCCCACTACGACCCTGAGGCTCCCGACCAGCGCGCCGCGCCGCGCGAGGGAGAAGTCTTCGTCCAGACCGACCTGGCGAACACGCTGAAGAAACTGGTCGATGCCGAGCGGCAGGCGCTGGAAGACGGCAAGAACCGCAAACAGGCCATCTACGCTGCCTACGACCGCTTCTATACCGGCGACATTGCCGAGGAGATCGTATCGGCCACGCGCGCAGCCGGCGGTCTGTTCACGATGGAGGACCTGGCCGAATGGGAGGTGAAGATCGAAGCCCCGGTGCGCACCAGCTACCGCGACATCGACGTCTACAAGCTCACCACCTGGACGCAGGGGCCGGTGATGCTGCAGGCGCTCAACATCCTCGAGGGCTTCGACCTGCAGTCCATGGGCTACAACTCGAAGCGCTATATCCACACGCTGTACCAGGCCATGAACCTGGCCTACGCCGACCGCGACTTCTACTACGGCGACCCCTACATCCCGCCCGAGGAGCCCGTCGCCGGCCTGCTGTCGAAGGACTACGCGGCAGAACGCCGCGCGCTGATTGCCGAGGACCGCAACCTGACCGATTACCTGCCCGGCGATCCGTATCGGTTCCAGGACGGCGAGAACCCGTTCGAGGAACTGCGCCAAGCCTGGCGGGTCGTCCCGCCGGAAGCCAAGGCCGAAGGCGAGGAAGGCTTTCAGCAGGCGAACCTCATGTCGTTCGAGGCAGGCTTCCGGGCCGGCACCACCGCCATCCAGGCCGCCGACGCCGAAGGCTGGGTCGTCTCGGTGACCCCGTCGGGCGGCTGGATTCCGGCGTTCATTGCCGGCGAGTCCGGCATCGGCCTGAGCCAGCGCATGCAGAGCTTCGTGCTCGACGAGCGGCTCAATCCGTACAACGTGGTCGCGCCGGGCAAGCGTCCGCGCGTGACCCTGACGCCGTCGATGGCGCTACGGGGCGGCAAGCCGCTGGTTTCGTTCTCGGTACAGGGCGGCGACCTGCAAGACCAGAACAGCCTGCAGTTCTTCCTCAACATGGTCGAATGGGGCATGAATGTGCAGCAGGCCGCCGAGGGCCTGGGCAACGTCATCAGCTACCAGATGCAGAGTTCGTTCGGCGCCCACCGGGCCGAGCCCGGCCGGCTGGTGGTGCCCGGAGCATTCACGACGCCGTACACGCGCGAGGCACTCGAGGCAATGGGCTACGACCTCGAGGTCGTCGAACGCGTCTACAATCCGACCATGGGCATCTGGTTCGACCGAGACAACGGCACGCTGCAGGGCGGCGTCAGCAACTACGGCGACGATTACGGCATCGCCTGGTGAACTCGGGCGCTGCGCGAGCCGATCCGGCGGCGCCCGGAGTGGATCACGCCGATGCCTCGCCCGCCTCGATATCCGGCTTCACCGAATGAAACAAGACGATGGAATCGCCCTGGATTCCCTGCCGAGAGTCCTGGGCCCGGATGATCTCGGTTTTCATCCCGCTGCACTCCTCGATGATCTTGCCGATGTCGGCACCGAATCGCGTGAAGACCAGTGAGCCGTTGTCATCGAAAGGGTCCGCATGGTACTCGGGCGGCCCAAAGTGATGCATCCGGCCGCCGCGTCGTTCGGCCCTGCGCTGGGTCGGTCTGTCGGGATACCAGGGGACCGTGAACAGGTGGGACCCGCCGGGTCCGAGAATGCGCGAAATCTCGGCGAATGCCCTGCGCGGGTCGTTGATGTGCTCAAGAACATCCTGCGAGACGGCGAGATCGAACGCCTCATCCGAAAAAGTCAGCGATTCGAGGTTTTCGATCAGCACGCCGGCTTCGGCGGGCCGACGCGTCTCGAGCGAGTAGACCGACCACGTGTACTGCGCGCCGGCCTGCTCGAAATAGCGAAGACTCGGGCGCGACGGCGAGGGCTCGTAGACCTTCAACGTCTCGAGATCGGCAAAGCAGCGCGTCAGGTAATCCGATATCGCGCGCTGCCTGGACGAACTCCGGCAGCGCGCGCATTTCAAATCTTCTCTCAGCCAGTCGCCGACGGCGACGAACACCGTGTTGCCGGAGCAGGTCGGGCACCAGCCGAGTCTCGGTGGCGTCCGGGTCATGTAGCGCAGCGCAGACGCGGCGGTGCGCAGCCGGGCATGACGCGTCATCCGGCCGAGCACCCGCCCGCCGATGCGGTGCCCCGGTTTCCGGGCGACTCGCGCTTCGGTGCTCGAAGGCGATCGCGCACTGAGCCCGCCACCCCGAGGCGGTGGATGGCATGCACCGGGGGCCGGCTGCAGGTCAACGAGCCAGCTTCCCGGCGAGGATTTCGACACCCCGGCGGACCTCGTGCGGCGGAGCCGAGGTGAAACACACGCGGACGTGCTCCGGATAGGGCCCGAAACTCGGTCCCGGGGCGACCAGCACGCCGGCCTCGGCCAGGTCGCCGAGAAAACCGTCCAGCCCGCGTCCGTCCAGCGCCGCCGACACGTCGGGGAAAAGGAACGTACTGCCTGCCGGTGCGGCCAGACCCAGCGCATCGGCGGCCTCGCGTCCGAGCTGCGCGTACTTCTCGCGAGCGGCATCGACCCAGGGTCGCCCGGCCCCGCTCAAGGCATTCAGGGCTGCCAGCTGCGACGCCGAGCAGGCGGAGTAATTGATGTTGGTGACGATCCGGTGGATCGCGGAGACCGCGTCTTGCGGCCCGACCAGATAGCCGCATCGATTGCCGGCCATGCCGTAGGCCTTCGAGAAGCTGTGCACCGAGATCGTGTGGTCGGGCGCGAGCGTGCGAGTGTAGACGTGCTTCCCGGCGTAGACATGGTCCTCGTAGACATCGTCGGAGAAGATCCAGAGATCGTGTTGCGCCGCCCAGCGGGTCATTGCTTGCAGCCAGTCGCGATCCAGCAGCCGGCCGGTCGGGTTGTGGGGAGTGTTCCAGTAGACCGCGACGGTTCGATCGGTACGGTAAGCCTCTAGCCGCGCCACGGCTTGTGCGGCGCTGTCGACGTCAGTCATCATCGGCACCTGGACGGGCGTGGCCCCGAACGCTCGCAGGCTGCCGCCGATCAGCGGCCAGTGCGGTGCCACCAGAAGCACCTCCTCACCGGGCGCGACCAGCGCCGCGACGGCTGCGGCAAGCCCTGCGGTGGCGCCGGCCGTGACCAGCACCTGGCCGCGCCCGGTCGCGACACCGGTGCGCTCACCGTGGATACCGGCAATGGCCTCGCGCAGCGCCGGCTCGCCCGGCACCGGCGAGTATCGATGCATGCCCGGATGATCCTCGACCGTGAGATCCTGCATCCGGCAGCCTTCGGCCGGCTCCATCCAGGTATCGCCGATGTGAAGCGGGACCGGCGGGCGGCCCGAAGCCGGCTGTTTCTTCAGACCGGAATACACCGAGCCCTTGACGCCTTGGGCGGACTCGGCGATGTTCGGGAAACGGGGCATTGCGAGGCCTCCGGGCCAGGATTCGAGTGGGATCACGATACCGCACCCGAGTTATGATTCGACCATGGCTTCCCCGGAATCCAAGCCGACGGCGATCGACTCCGCGTCGCGCCGTGCGCGAGCCGAATTCGGCTCGCGTGCCCTGTTCCCCGACCTGCAGACACCGATCTACGCCAATCACGCGTCGCTGACGCCGCCGAGCACCCCGGTTCGAGAGGCGGTCCGGGCATCGCTGGACGGCTACGCATCGCGCGGCATGGCCTGGTATATCGAGGAAGCCGCCCGCCGGGACCGACTGCGCGCATCGCTGGCCGGACTGATCGGCGCAAGCCCGGAAGATACGGCGCTGGTGTCCAACACTTCGGCCGGCGTGCTGGCTGTCGCCCTGTGCCTGCCGTGGCGGCGCGGCGAGCGAATCGTGGTGTTCGAAGGCGAGTTTCCGACCAACATCACGCCGTGGCAGCAGGCCGCGCGCCGGCACGAACTCGAACTGGTCTGGTTGGAGGCCGACGGCTTCCGGCGCGACCGCGATACGGCGCTGGAACGGCTGGTCGACGAACTCAAGCGCGGCGTGCGGCTGGTCGCGGTCAGCGCGGTGCAGTTCACGACCGGTCAACGCATGCCGCTCAAGCGGATGGGCGCGCTGTGCAAGCGCTACGGCGCGGAGCTGTTCGTCGATGCGATCCAGGCCGCCGGGGTCGTGCCGCTGGATGTGGCGAAGATGCAGATCGACTACCTGACCGCGGGCAGCCACAAGTGGCTGATGGGGCCGGAAGGGCTGGCCGCATTCTATGCCGCGCCGGCAGCCGCCGAGCGGCTTGACCCCAACGTCGCGGGCTGGCTCAGTCACGAACGGCCGTTCGCCTTCCTGACCGACGGTCCCGGCGAGCTCCGCTACGACCGCGCGTTTCAGCACGGTGCGCGCATGGTGGAAGCCGGCACGTTCAACACGCTGGGCGCGGCGGGACTGGAAGCGAGCGTCGACCTGATCCGCCAGCTCGGCGTGACGGCCATTCAGGAGCACGTTCAGGCCTGGCACGACGCGGTCGAACCGGGGCTGATCGCACGCGGCTTCGAATCGGCGCGCATGAACGATCCCTCCGGCCGCTCCGGCAGCCTCAGCGTGCGACCGGCCGATCCGTCGCGGTCGCCGGACTGGCTGGGGGAATTGACCGAATCGGGCATCGCCTGCGCCTCGCCTGACGGCTGGCTGCGCCTGTCGCCGCACTGGCCCAACGCGCTCTCCGAATCGCGCCGGGTGCTGGAGGCGTTCGACGCGATCCTGGACCGCGGGGGGCCGGAGCCAGGCTAGCCCACGCCGTTCCGCCGGGGATCGGTGCACGCATCGTGTGCGCGGGAATCGTTCCGGGATTGCCCGAGCTGTCCCCGACCGTTCCCTGCGCGGCTGTGCCCGGTTCGGCTCTTCGTGTAGCCGGTTCGGCGGATTCCAAAACCGTTACAATTGAAACCAATTGTCACTGGCGGGCGTTTCCACTTCATGGCATCCGATTCGGTCAAGATCGTCGAAGTCGGCCCGCGCGACGGGCTGCAGGACGAGTCTCGCTACGTACCCGTCGAGACCAAGCTGCGCCTGATCCACCGCCTCGCCGACTGCGGCATTCCGGTGGTCGAGGCCACGAGTTTCGTCTCTCCGCGCTGGGTGCCACAGCTGGCCGATGCCGGGGAAGTCATGGCCGGGCTCGAGCGCCGGCCGGGAACGCGCTATCCGGTGCTCGTCCCGAACGAAACCGGATACGAGCGCGCCCGACGCGCCGGCGCCCGGGAAGTTGCGGTCTTTTCGGCCGCTTCGGAAGCATTCAATCAGCGCAACATCAATTGCTCGATCGACGAATCGTTCGAGCGCTTTCGCCCGGTGCTCGCGCGCGCGAAGGAAGACGGCGTCCGCGTGCGCGGCTACATCTCCTGCGTGCTTGGCTGTCCCTACCAGGGCGACGTACCGATCGCCGATGTCGTGCGGGTGGCCGACGCGCTGCAGGATGCCGGCTGCAACGAGATTTCGCTGGGCGACACGATCGGGGTCGGCACGCCCGAAGAGACGCGCGCAATGCTCGATGCGGTCTTGTCCTCGGTGCCCGCCGACAGGCTGGCGGTGCACCTGCACGATACCTACGGACAAGCGCTGGCCAATATCCACGTGGCGCTGGAGCGCGGCCTGCGCACGATCGACTGTTCGGTCGCCGGACTCGGCGGTTGCCCCTATGCCCGCGGTGCCACCGGCAACGTCGCGACCGAGGACGTGGTCTACATGCTCGAGGGCATGGGAATCGACACCGGCGTCGACCTCAAGGCGCTTTCACGCGTCGGCAACTGGATCGCCGGCAAGCTCGGGCGGCCCGGCAGCCGCGCCGGAACCGCGATCTATAACAAGTGCTTCGCCGACTGAGCGGACCCCCGGCACTTTCGAATCAACGGAGCAACCGCAAGCCATGGAAATCAGTGGAATCAAGGCCATCGTCACCGGCGGCGTTTCGGGTCTAGGACTCGCCGTCGCGCGGCGCTTCGCCGAAAGCGGCGGACGCCTGGCGCTGTTCGATGTCAATGAAGACGCCGCCTCGAGGGCCGTGGAGCAACTCGGCGCCGAGCGCGCGAAGTTCTTCCGCACCGACGTCACCGACGAGACCCAGGTCGTGGAAAACGTCGAGGCCGCCGCGGAATTCCTGGGTCGGATCGATGCCGCGATCAACTGCGCCGGCATTCTCGGGGCCGGGCGGGTGCTCGGCCGAAACGGCCCGATGCCGCTGGATCGCTTCCAGTCCACCGTCATGGTCAACCTGGTCGGCAGCTTCAACGTCGCCAAGGCCGCCGCCGAGCGCATGCAACGCAACGATCCCAATGCCGACGGCGAGCGCGGCGTGATCATCAACACCGCGTCGGTCGCGGCCTGGGAGGGCCAGATCGGTCAGGCCGCCTATTCCGCTTCCAAGGCCGGCGTCGTTGGCATGACGCTGCCCATGGCGCGGGAATTCACGCGGTTCGGCATCCGTGTCAACACGATCGCGCCCGGGGTGTTTTACACGCCGATGGTCGATACCATGCCCGAAGAGATCCAGCAGGCGCTGGCCGATTCGGTGCCTTTTCCGCGGCGCCTGGGCAGGCCCGAGGAATTCGCCGCGCTGGCCGTGCAACTGATCGAGAACGCCTACTTCAACGGCGCGGCCATCCGACTGGACGGCGCCATCCGACTGGAGCCCACGTAATGGATACTTTCGCCCGGATCGCCGAGCTGGCGAGCCAACACTTCAAGACGGTTCACGAAGAGAAGTTCATGGTCGGCCTCGAGATCCCGACCGGGAAACACAACCGCCATCAAAGCGTGTTCCTGGCCGAGCTCAAGGACGACGACGACCATCGCTACATCCGCATCGAGACCACCGTCGCTCCGTTGGCCAACCACGATCCGGTCAAGGCGCTTCGCATCAACCTGATGCTGCGAGTCGGCTATCTGGCGGTCGGTGATCTCGAAAGCGTTCCGTTTCTCAAGCTGTGCGCGAACATGGCCTACCGCGACATGAGCGAACCGGCCCTGGTCCAGACGATCCGGCGTATCGCGGAACTGGGAGACGAGATCGAGCAGGCCCTGACCCACGGCGGCGACTGGTTCTAGAAAATACTTCCGGTCTTGCTGCGCGAACGCCTGGCTGCGTCCGGCGGTGCCCGGAATCCTCACGGATCCCTCTTCTGCGCTCAGCGGCCGGCGCCTCACCGGCCGCGGCCATTGCCGGGCTCTCGATGCACAAGCGCTGGCGGGCGGATACGCGCCACGGTATAGTTCGGCTGATCGAAGGGTTGATATCAACGAGGGAGACTCATGGAAAGCATCCAGCAATACCTGCAAGACCTTGATACCGCGGTGATCATGTCGTGGGGCTGGCGTGTCGTTGCCGCGCTGCTGATCTTCGTAATCGGTCGCTGGGTCGCGAAGATGGTCCGCAACGGGGTCAAGCGCGTGATGACCGGCCGCGGTCTCGATCCGATGCTGGTCGGCTTTCTCGGGGCCATCCTGTATTCCATTCTGCTGGTTGCGGTCATCATCGCAGCCGTCGGACAACTCGGTATCCAGACCACCCCACTGGTCGCGGTGCTCGGTGCCGCCGGCCTCGCCATCGGCCTGGCGCTGCAGAACTCGCTCGGCAACTTCGCCTCGGGCGTGATGCTCGTGTTGTTCCGGCCGTTCACAAAAGGCGACTTCGTCGAAGCCGGGGGAACCTCGGGCACCGTCGAAGAGGTCGGGATCTTCACCACCGTGCTCAACACGCCGGACAATCGCCGGATCATCGTGCCCAACGGTCAGATCACCAACGACACGATCACCAATTACTCGGCCTACGACACACGCCGTATCGATCTGGTCATCGGCGTCGGCTACAGCGACGACCTGAAGAAAGCGCGCGCGACCATCGATCGTGCCATCCGGGCGCACGAGAAAGTGCTGGAAGACCCGGAACCGGCCATCCTGCTGATGGAACTGGCCGATTCCAGCGTCAACTTCGCGGTGCGGCCGTGGGTGCAGGCTTCGGACTACTGGGTCGTGCGCAGCGAGCTGATGGAACAGATCAAGGCCGCGCTCGAGGAAGCCGGTTGTCAGATCCCGTTTCCGCAGCGCGACATCTATGTGCATCAGCTGGCCGCGAGCAACGACGCGAACTGATGGGTCGATGACGTCGTCGCAACCGGCTTCCGGTTGCGACGACGTCGCGGTCGGTGCGCACCCGCTACCGGACCGCACGCTCGGAACTCAAGGCCCCCAGAGCATTCGGTCCAGCGCCTGGTGCGGCGCGTGAGCCTCGAGATCGATCGAGTCGTCGACGAAAGTCACGCCTTCGGCCTCGAGCCGCATGCGCTGCGCACGGTGTTTCGCTCCGCCCGGCTCGAAACTGATCCGTCCCTGGGCGTTGACGACCCGATGCCACGGCAGTTTCATCGATCTCGGAGCCAGACCCAATGCGCGGCCGACCAATCGGGCCCGACCGGGCAGGCCGGCCAGGCGGGCGACTTCACCGTAGTTCAGCACGCAGCCCTCGGGAATGCCGGCGACCACGTTCCAGACGCGCCGATACCGGTCATCCGTCGTCGTTTCGCCCGCGGGCCTGGGTGCGCTCATTCTGATCAGCGAGTTTCAGCGTGCGCGACAGAATACCATTGAGCATATTCAACTCGTCGTCGTCCGGGCGCGCGCGCAGGAACAGCCGCCGCAAACGGCGGTGAAGCGTTTCGTCCTGGCCCGGCGTGCTGAACCGAATGGCCCTGAGGGTGCGCTCCAGTCGCTCGAAGAACACTTCCATGCGATCGGCCGATGCGGCCGGCCGAACCACGGCTTCGCCGGCCGGAGCGGCCGCCAGCGCCGTCATGCGGAGTTCATAACACACGATCTGAACCGCCTGGGCCAGGTTCAGCGAGCCGTATTCGGCATTCGTGGGAATCCGGATCAGCGCGTGGCAGCGATCCAGCGCCGGATTGTCCAGGCCGCTCTTTTCGCAGCCGAACAGCAGCGCCACCGGTGCACCGGCATCCAGCGCCATTTGCGCAGCACCGCGAGCATCGGTCATCTCCTGCTCGACGCGCCGCCGCCGGGCGCTGGTCCCGATGACCAGCGCGCATCCAGCCAGCGCGTCGCCGAGCCCGTCATGCACTTCGGCAGCGTCGAGCACGTCGTCTGCGCTGGAAGCCAGCGCAGTGGCCTCGGCGTGCGGAAAGCGAGCCGGTGCGACCAGACGCAGATCGGACAATCCCATGACCTTCATCGCACGCGCCGCCGAGCCGATATTGCCGGGGTGCGAGGTATGGTCGAGAACGATACGAAGATGCGCCAGCGCGTCCATGGACCGAATTGTAGCCGCTGGGCGCATCCAGGTCCCGCACCGGCGGCATGGGTCCGGGGACAATTTGCTACCATGCCCTCCTGCCGCGCGAGCGTCCCGCCAGGTTGCAAGGATTCGCAGTGACCCACCCCTTCCTCAACACCGCAATCGATGCCGTGCACAAAGGCGGCGATCTGCTGATGAAGTACCGCGACCGGATCGATTCGATTCCGGTGGAGCGCAAGGCGCGCGGCGATTACGCCAGCGAAATCGACAACGCCTGCGAGGAACTCATCCGGACCGAGCTGAAGCGTCGTTATCCGGACCACGCCATCATCGGCGAGGAACACGGGCGCAGCGCCGGCGATGATCACGTCTGGCTGGTCGACCCCATCGACGGGACCAGCAACTACCTGCACGGCATTCCCCACTACGCCATCTCGATCGCGCTGGCGATCAAGGGCCGGGTCGAGCACGGGGTGGTTTACGATCCGGTCCGCGACGAGCTTTTCGCCGCCAGCCGCGGGCAGGGAACGACCTTGAACAGCCGTCGCGTCCGGGTCTCCGGGCGCAACGTCCTGTCGTCGGCGGTCCTGGCCGCCGCTTTCCCGTTCCGGAACCGCCGGCTGCTCCCGGCCTACATGGCCATGTTCAGCGAGCTGTTCGATCAATGCGAGGATATCCGTCGCGCCGGGGCGGCTTCGCTGGACCTGGCCTACGTCGCCTGCGGCCGCCTGGACGGTTACTGGGAACTGGGCCTCAAGCCCTGGGACATTGCCGCCGGCGCCCTACTGGTGCAGGAAGCCGGCGGCGTGGTGATGGACGTGACCGGCGGCGAAAACTGGCTGAAGTCCGGCCATATCCTGGCCGCGCCCTTCAAACTGATCACGCCGATGCGCAAAGCCATCGAACCGCACCTGACCGACGCGCTGCGCGAACGCGTGGCCGGAGCGCGCGCCTAGGGAACCTCTGAATCACTCTGCCCGGAGCGCGTTTCAGTCGGAAAAGCCGTAGATCGAGTGGTGCCGCTTGTCATGACAGGCGTCATGACAATCGGAGCGACAGTAGCCGTAGCTACGGCCGAGTGGCGCACCACGCGAGATGCGGCTTTTCCGACCGCTTGTCATCACAATCGCCATATGGGGCGGGCCTTTGCGGGCCATCCGGCGCCGCTTGTCATGACCATCGGACTCGCTGATTTGGAATCACCAAACCACGCTCGCCGAAGCCACGCCGGCTGATCCCG
>CAYPZP010000112.1:0-10579 GCA_964415285.1 uncultured Halomonas sp.
TTCCGATCCAGGGCTTTCCGGGCTGGATGAGCAAGCCCGCGGACTCACCGCACGGACGCAGCTTCCGCTACTGCACTGCGGGCGTCACCACGCTCGGGGCCGCGATCGAGGACGCGGTCGGTCGGCCGCTGGAGGACTACGCCGCAGAGCGGCTTTTTGAGCCGCTGGGAATCAGCGAAGTCGAATGGCAATTCTCGCCGCTGGGACTGGCCCAGGGCGGCGGCGGCCTGGGTTTGCGCAGCCGCGATCTGCTGCGGCTCGGTCAGCTCTATCTCGACGACGGCCGAGTCGACGACCGGCAGCTTTTGCCGACCGACTGGATTCAACGCTCGTGGACGCCGCACGCGTCGGTGGATGCCGAGACGGGAATCGAATACGGCTACCTGTGGTGGCTGATGCCGTTCCCGATCTGCGGGCAGGTCTGGCACGCCCGGGCGATGAACGGCGCCGGCGGGAACACCGTTCAAGTGGTCCCGGAGCATGGCCTGGTGGTCGTGGTCACCAGCGAGAATTTCGGGAACCGGGAACAACACCAGATCACGCGGCGGCTTCTGATCGAGCATGTCTACGGTCCGCTCGCAGAACACGCTGTAGACCTGGCCGGATAATCCGCGCGCACCGATCAGGCGGCTGGATCACCCAGCGCCTTATGTACCGCACCGGTTTGCGGAACCACGCCGGTGAACCGCTCAAATGCCGCCGCCGCCTGTTCGATCAGCATCCCGAGGCCAGGATGGCAAGGGATGCCAAGTTCGGTGCAGCGCTCTGCGAACGGCGCGAACGCCGGACCGTAGTTCAGGTCGTAGCCGACCGCGCCGGCGGCCAGCCAGTCCGGCCGGATTTCGGGGCAGACCCCCTGATGGCCGAGGCTGGTGCCCTGGATCACCAGATCGAACCGGGCTTCCGGCGGCGCGTTGTCGGGGCTACGCGCTTCGACGCCGAGACCTTGCCCGCTGAATCTGGACGCGAGCTGTTGCGCGCGTTCGAGGCTGCGGTTCAGCAGGCAGACCCGCGCCGGATGCCGCTTCAGCAGCGGCCCCAGCACGCCGGCCACGGCGCCGCCGGCGCCCAGCACCAGTACGCGGCGGTCGGCCACGGCCAGACCCAGACGATCGAAATCGGCCATCAGGCCCGCGCCGTCGGTGTTATCGGCGAACCAGCCATGACCGCGCCAGACCAGCGTATTGCAGGCGCCGGCATCACGCGCGTCCGCCGCCACCTCAGCGGCAAGCGCCAGGCCCTCGGCCTTCAGCGGCACGGTCAGATTGCAGCCATGCCCGCCGTCGGCGCGAAACGCCTCAAGCGCCCCGGCCAGGGTTCCGGCCGGGCAGTCGATACGGTGGTATTGAATCTTAATCCCGGCGGCCTCGGCGAACATCGCGTGAATTCGCGGCGACAGCGAATGCGAGACCGGATGACCGAACACGGCGAGTTTCAGCATTTTGCCGTTTCCTCAAAAAATCTTTGTCCACAGATGAACACAAATAAACACGGAAAAAAAGCAAATTTGAACCGCAAATGAACGCAAATACACGCAAATAAAAGCAAACAGCAAATTGATTCTGGAATCAGTAAAACAGTCAGAAATTTAATCCCTTGTTTTCATTTGCGTTCATTCGCGTTCATTTGCGGTTCAATTCAGTTTCTGTTTTTCCAAGTCCTTGAGAGACAGCCCCGCTCCCATCATCAAGCTTGTATTTTTATCCGTGTTTATCTGTGTTCATCTGTGGACCGATTTGGGATTTTGCCGATTTTCAACCCTCACCCCGCAGCCACTTGGCCGCATCGAGGGCGTGGTAGGTGAGGATGCCGTCGGCGCCGGCGCGTTTGATTGACGTGAGCGCTTCGAGGACGACTTTGCGTTCGTCCAGCCAGCCGTTGGCGGCGGCGGCCTTGAGCATGGCGTATTCGCCGGAAACGTTGTAGGCGAAGGTCGGCACGCCGAATTCGGCCTTGACGTCGGCGACGATGTCCAGGTACGGCAGCGCAGGTTTGACCATGACCCAGTCGGCGCCTTCGTCCAGATCGAGTTGCACCTCACGCAGCGCCTCGTCGCGGTTGCCCGGGTCCATCTGATAGGTTTCCTTGCCGCCACCGCCAAGGTTCGCCGCCGAGCCCACCGCGTCGCGAAACGGCCCGTAGAACGACGACGCGTACTTGGCCGCGTAGCTCAGGATCAGCGTGTGGATATGTTCGCCGGCCTCCAGCGCTTCGCGCAGCGCGCCGACCCGGCCGTCCATCATGTCGGACGGCGCGACCACGTCGGCACCGGCGCGCGCGTGGCTCAGCGCCTGGCGCACCAGCGCCTCGACCGTTTCATCATTGACTACGTAGCCTTCGCCGTCGATGATGCCGTCCTGGCCGTGCGAGGTATACGGGTCCAGCGCCACGTCGGTCATCACGCCCAGTTCGGGGAAGCGCTGCTTGATTGCACGCACGGCGCGCGGCACCAGGCCGTCGTCGTCCCAGGCCGCCTCGGCGGCTTCGGATTTGAGCTCCAGCCCGATGACCGGAAACAGCGCCACCATCGGAATGCCGAGTTCAAGCATGGTCTCGCAGGTGCGCAGCAGCACGTCGATGCCCTGGCGCTCGATGCCGGGCATCGACGGTACGGATTCGGTCCCGCCCGGATCGTTGAGTACGAAGACCGGATAGATCAGATCGGCCGGATTCAGCGTGGTCTCGCGCATCAGGTCACGGGAAAAGCGCGTGCGGCGGGCGCGGCGCATGCGGGTCATCGGATAAGCCATGTACGTTCCTTTTGCTGTTCTCCAACCGCCCGAATCATCGCGCAGAAGACGGCTGGGCAACCTGCGTCGAATCAAATCTCGGAAGCCTGGAGCATATCAGGCCGACTGGCCGCCGGCAGCCGGCAGCGGGACTTGCAGCATGCCGCCGACCAGGCGCAGCAGCTCGTATTCCTCTACGATCACCTCGCCGTCGTTGCGAGCGCAGCGCAGCAGGCATTCGATCAGTCGCCGCCGCGCATCCATGTCCAGCGCGCGCAATTCGCGGAAGATCTCGTCCAGGCGGTCCGTCCAGCCCTGGCGCCAGGTTTCGGGATCCGACAGCGGCACGCCGCCGATTCCCGTCAATGCACGTCGAGCCGCCTGCTCGGCAGCTTCGGCGTCGCCCAAGCTGCCGTGCATCGCCACGATGGCGACCAGATCCGCGACGGCCCGGGCGCATCCGGCCAGCTTCTTGCGCCCGCCCGGCGACCGCCGCGGCGGGCTGAGCACCTCTTCGATTTCGCGGTTGAGCAGCCGGGCGAGCACGTATTCGAACACATCGACGCGGCCGTCGACCTCGATCAGCGAATCGACCAGTCGCATCAGCTCGACCAGGTCTTCCTGCGGCCGGCGCCGAAGCGTGGGGAAGGCCAGCTCCATGAGCGGCAGCCGAAGCGCCTTGGGCAACGTCGGCTGGATGTTGAGCAGGTCGCGGACCTGGGCCTCGCTCTCGCCGCCCTGCGACTCGGCGATGATGAGCAGCTGCTTCTCGCGCGTGCCGCCATCGTTGTCCAGCAACAGATACAGCAGCAGTTCGGGGACCCACTCGTCGGAGTGCGCGGCGCGCTCCAGCGGCGTCGGGATGCGCTCCATCAGCGCCGCGGCGATCAACGCCTGGCCGAGGCCCGGCTCGCCGATCCGGTGGATGAGTTCGGCCGGGTCCAGGGTGATCCCGCCGGGCAGTTCCAGCGCCGCGGCCTTCTGCTCGGCTTCGGCGCGCTGCTGCTCGCGTTCGGCCTTGATCGACTGCTGGTGGCGCTCCATGTCGCGGGCCAGTTCGGCGAATTCGGAGGCCTGGAACGACGGATCGACCTTTCGAATCCGGTCCTCCAGCGGCGGATGGGTCGCGAACATCCGGCCCCGGAACCCCTGCCCGAACAGCATGTGGCCGACCTCGTCGGAGTTGGCCTTGAGCGTCGAACCCGACGCGCGCGCGCCGATCTTCTTCAGCGCCCCGGCGATGCCCTCCGGCGAGCGCGTGAACTGAACCGCCGATGCATCGGCCAGGTACTCGCGCTGGCGCGAGACCGCGGCCTGGATCCAGCGCCCGAAGAACAGGCCGACGTAGCCGATGACGACGACGGCCAGGGCCACCAGCACGATGCCGCCGGCATTCTTGTTGCGCCCGCCGCGCGTGAGGTGCATCGAGGTCAACATGCGGCGACCGACCACGGCCAGCGCCAGGATGCCGAACAGCACGCCGATCAAGCGGATGTTCAGGCGCATGTCGCCGTTGAACACATGGCTGAATTCGTGTGCGATCACGCCCTGGAGCTCGTGGCGGTCCAGGCTTTCCAGCGCGCCGCGGGTGACCGCAACCGCCGCATCGCTGGGCGTCCAGCCGGCGGCGAAGGCGTTGATGCCCGGTTCCTGTTCGAGCACGAACACTTGCGGCACCGGCACACCGGAGGCGATGGCCATTTCCTCGACCACATTGAGCAGCCGTCGGCGCAGCGGATCCCGGCTGTCGCCGGTGACTTCGACGCCACCGAGTTCGCGTGCCACCCGCGCGCCGCCGCCGCGAAGCTGGGCCGAGCGGTAGGCGCTGGCCAGCAGGATCACGAGCCCCGTGATGATCGAAGTCCAGATCACGACCTGGCCGTTGCCCAGCCAGAAGTCGGCCGACAGCCACCCCTGCTCGGCACTTCGGAACTTGCCGAACACGGCCAGCATGGCCAGGTTCATCGCCACCACGACCGCCACGACCGCGAGCACGAACAGCGCCAGCAGCTTTTTCGACTGCCGGCGGGCCCGATCCTGTTGTTCGAAGAAATTCATAAGCGCGACTGCGTCGCGGGCTTTCCGGATTCAGGTTTCAGGTTTCCGCAACCCGTGCCAGGATCAAGCTACGCAGAGCGAATCGGCCGGTCCAAATGGAACCACCGCTTGCGGAAAACGGAAAACCGAACACCGAAATCCCGCTTCTAGCCAAAATCCACCTGGGGCGCTTCGCGCTTGGCCGGGTCGTCGATTTCCAGCAGCTGGGCCGGGCCGAAGCCGAACGGGCCGGCGATGAAGTTGTTCGGCACCGACTCGCGCAGGATGTTGTAGTTCATGACCGCGTCGTTGTAGGCCTGGCGGGCGAACGCGACCTTGTTCTCGGTGGTCGTGATTTCCTCGGACAACTGCATCATGTTCTCGTTGGCCTTGAGGTCGGGATAGGCCTCGGAAAGCGCGAACAGCCGGCCCAGGGCACCCGACAACCCCTGCTCGGCCTGGTTGAGCTGTTCCATCGACTTGGGATCGCCGGGGTTGGCGTTGGCGTTCTTCAGACCGGTCACGGCAGCGTTGCGCGCCTGGATCACTGCCTCCAGCGTGTCCTTTTCATGCGCCATGTACTTCTTGGCGACCTCGACCAGGTTCGGGATCAGGTCGTGGCGACGCGTGAGCTGGACGTCAATCTGGGCGAACGCGTTCTTGTAGCGGTTGCGCGCCGTGACCAGGCGGTTGTAGATCGTGATCGCAAAAAACACCAGCGCGACGATCAGGCCGAGCAGAATCCATTCCATGGCGAATCACTCCCTCAGGACGATGCGTCCTAGTCTACCGGCATCCGCCGGCGAAACCCAATCGCGCGGAGGATTCAGCCGCCGCCGGCGCGAAGCTGTTTTTCGAGCTTGGCCCAGGTATCGCGCAGCGTCACGGCGCGGTTGAATACCGGTTTTTCCGGTGTCGAGTCCGGGTCGGCGACGAAATAGCCGGTGCGCTCGAACTGGTAGTGCTCACCCGGTTCGATCTGCTCCAGGCCCGGCTCCAGCCAAGCAGCATTCATGACGCGCAGCGACTCCGGATTGAGGTGCTCGGTGAAGTCGCGATCCTTGTCGCCGGCCGGATGCGGCACCGAGAACAGCCGGTCGTAGAGCCGGACTTCTGCGGGAACGCCGTGCTCGGCGCTGACCCAGTGGATCGTGCCCTTGACCTTGCGATCGGCGCCGGGCTGGCCGGATCGCGTTTCGGGATCGAAGGTGCAGCGAAGCTCGACGATCTCGCCGTCTTCGTTCTTGACGACGTCGTTGCACTGGATGATGAAGGCGTTGCGCAGCCGGACTTCGCCGCCGGGCTTGAGGCGGAAGAACTTCTTCGGTGCGTCTTCGAGGAAATCGGCCTGCTCGATGTAGATTTCGCGCGTCATCGGCACCCGGCGCATACCCATATCGGGATTCTGCGGATGGTTGGCGGCCTCGAACCACTCGGTTTCGCCTTCCGGGAAATTCGTCAGCACGACCTTGAGCGGTTCCAGCACCGCCATGCGCCGCGGCGCGCGTTCGTTGAGGTCGTCCCGCAGGTTGCGCTCCAGCGCGCCGAAGGGAATGATGCTCTCGGACTTGGTGACGCCGATTTCGTTGCAGAAATTGCGGATCGACGCCGGCGTGAAGCCGCGTCGACGAATACCGGCGAACGTGGGCATGCGCGGGTCGTCCCAGCCCGACACGTGGCCCTCGTCGACGAGCCGCATCAGGCGGCGCTTCGACAGCACCGTGAAATCCAGATTCAGGCGCGAGAACTCGATCTGGACCGGGCGGCTGGGCACCGGCAGATGCTCGATCAGCCAGTCGTACAGCGGTCGGTGGTCTTCGAACTCCAGCGTGCACAGCGAATGGGTGATGCGCTCGATCGCATCCGACTGGCCGTGGGCGAAGTCATAGCTCGGGTAGATGCACCAGGCGTCGCCGGTGCGCGGGTGCTCCTGGTGACGGATTCGATACAGCACCGGATCGCGCAGGTTGATGTTGGCTGCCGCCATGTCGATCTTCGCGCGCAGCACGTGGGCGCCGTCTTCGAATTCGCCGGATCGCATTCGCTCGAACAGATCGCGGCTGTCGGCGACCGCGCGATCCCGATGCGGACTCTTGACGCCGGGCTCGGTGAGCGTGCCGCGCTGGGCGCGTATGGTGTCGGCGTCCTGGCTGTCGATATAGGCCAGGCCGTTGTCGATCAGGTGCAGCGCATAGTCGTAGAGCTGCGGGAAATAGTCCGAGGCGTAGCACTCGCGGGTCCATCGGTAGCCCAGCCAGGCGACGTCCTCGCGGATCGCGTCGACGTAGCGCTGCTCTTCCTTGATCGGGTTGGTGTCATCGAAGCGGAGATTGGTCTCGCCGCCGAACTCCTCGGCCATCGCGAAATTCAGCACGATGGATTTTGCATGGCCGATGTGCAGGTAGCCGTTCGGTTCCGGCGGGAAACGCGTGACGACGTGATCGTGGAGGCCGGATTCGATTTCCTTGCGGATGCGTGTGCGGATGAAATGCGCCGGCCTGGCGTCGTCCGGTGTCGTTTCGGTCATGGTCATGGGCTGCGGAGCGAAGCGACATCGATTGTAGCCGATCGAGGGGTGGTCAGCCTCTGGTCCGGGGGCTGCAGGGCCAAGTTTCAATGCAAGCCGGGATTTGCGATACTGCCGCGAATCCCCAACCACGCAACGGGCCCATGACCGACACCCATTTCGACCACCGCAAGATCTCCAACCGCATCCTCGGCGGTCTGGTGCTGGGACTCGCCTTCGGCATCGCGCTGAATTTCACGGTCGCCGACCAGGCCTGGGCGAAGAATTTCCTGATCGACGGCTTGTTCACGGTCGTCGGCGAGATTTTCGTGCGCTTCCTGAGCATGCTGGTGGTGCCGCTGGTGTTCGTCTCGCTCATCACCGGGGTGAGCGCATTGTCGGATCCGAAGAAGCTGGGCCGGGTCGGCGGCAAGGCGGTCGGGCTGTACATGCTGACGACCGGCATCGCGGTGACGCTGGCGCTGTTCGCGGCGCTGATTTTCCAGCCCGGCGTCGGTGCGAACCCGACCGAGGTGGTCGAACGCGAGATTGCGGCTCAACCGTCGTTCTCGCAGGTTCTCGTCGATATGGTGCCGCGCAACCCGGTCGAGGCGATGGCCAACGGGGACATGCTGCCGATCATCGTGTTCGCGATCCTGATCGGATTGTCGATTGCGATGTCAGGCGAACCGGGCAAGCGGGTCGGGCGGTTCTTTTCGGACTTCAACGAAGTGGTCATGCGGTTGGTCGGGTTCGTGATGCTGATGGCGCCCTACGGGGTGTTCGCGCTGATCACCGTTCTTGCTGCCACTACCGGCTGGTCGACCTTCGTCGGCGTGCTCAAGTACGTGATCCTCGTACTGGTGGTACTGGTGCTGCACGCGACGCTGACCTACTCGACGCTGCTGAAGGTGCTCGGCGGGCTCAGCCCGCTCCGCTTCTTCGGCAAGATGCGGGCAGTGCTGGCATTCGCGTTTTCCACCGCTTCCAGCGGCGCAACGATTCCGGTCACGCTGCGCACCGTCGAGCGCCGGCTGGGTGCCGACAACCGGGTCGCGTCGTTCACGGTTCCGCTGGGCGCGACGATCAACATGGACGGCACCGCGATCATGCAGGGCATCGCGACCGGCTTCATCGCGCAATATTACGGCGTCGATCTCGGTCTGGGTCAGTACCTGATGGTCATTCTGATGGTCATCATGGCCTCGATCGGCGCCGCCGGCGTTCCCGGCGTAGGGCTGATCCTGCTTGCCGGCGTGCTGGCGTCGGTGGGCCTGCCGGCCGAGGGAATCGCACTGATTCTGGGTGTCGACCGGATTCTCGATATGACGAGGACCGCGGTCAACGTCTGCGGCGATGCGACGGTGACGTGCATCGTGGCCCGCTCTGAAGACGACCTGGATCTGGATACGTTCAACGCGGACGATTCCGGCGAGGCGGTACCCAAACCCGCCGACGGAACCGCCGCCTGAAACCGGGATGGAAGATGAAACGAATTGCTGTTGCAGTAAACGTTGCCGTTGCCGTTGCCGCAGTCCTGCTGGTTCAAGCCGCCTTCGCGCAGGACGAACGGCCGCGAAATCGCTTCGAGCAGGACATCCTGGTCGACAGCTTCGGCTATGACGAATCGAGCCCATCGAGTGTCGCTATCGGCGAGCTCTACCAGGGATGTCCGCGTCGGGACTGCATTCCTTCGATCGACGAGCCCGGCTATGAGGCGGTCGAGGCCGCAGTCCGGTGGCTGGATGAAGACGCGCTGGTCATGACCATCGACGTGAACGGCGACCAGCGAGCGTTCCCGGTCCAGATCCTGGATCGCCACGAGATCGTCAACGATACGATCGGCGGCCGGGAAGTGGCCGTTACCTGGTGCCCGTTGTGCGGTTCCGGCGTGGCGTTCGAGCGCCGGATCGACGGCGAGGTGGTCGAATTCGGCGTATCTGGTCTGCTGCACGGCTCGGATCTGGTGATGTACGACCGCACAAGCGAGACGCTGTGGCAGCAGATCACCGGCGAAGCCTTCATGGGGCCGAAACGCGGCCAGACGCTGGACACCGTACCGCTGGGCTTTTCGGAGTTCGGCCAATGGGCCGATAAGCACCCGAACGGCCAGGTGCTGGAAAGACCCTCCCGATGGGGAATCGACTATTCGCGCAGGCCCTACGGCGACTACGATGAATCCGACCGCCTGATGTTTCCCGCGGGGAAACGAGACTTTTCAATCCACCCCAAAAGCGTGGTCTTCGGATTCGAGATCGCCGGGGAAAAGCTCGCCGTCATGGAGACATCGCTGAGCGAGGGAACCCTGGACGTCGATTTTGCCGGGCGATCGCTGATGATCAACCGCAACAACGACGGCACCGTGGTGGCCAGAGACGCCCAGGGCAACGAGTGGGCGGCCATCCGATTGTTCTGGTTCGCCTGGTACAACTTCAATCCCGAAACAGCGCGGATCTAGGGGCGGCAGCCGGTTCGCGACGTGGCCACCATCGGCCGCGTCGCCACGCGCGCGGGGGACTGGAGTTCAGGGGGGAAGGATCGGCAGCAGAAACCGGAACCGTGTCGAGCGCGGAAACGAGGCTCGGCCTGATCAGGAGCCGGCGTCGTTGTGGATCAGCGAATCGAGGGCCTGGCGGATCCTGGCTGCCCAGAACGGGGCCCGGCGTTCGGCGCGTTGGCTGTGTCCGAGCTGCTCGTATCCCGGCGGGTCTTCGGTCAGAACATCGTACAAGCTGAAGCGAATGCGTTTTTCATCGTCGACGATATAAAGCGCCGGGGTCGCCCGCGCGCCCCACTGCGCGGCGATCTCGTCGGCGTCCGGTATCAAGACGAAATCGAAGCCACGCTCGTCGATGTACTTCTCCGGATCGTTCTGGTCACGGAAATTCAGTGCATAGACCGTGACTCGGTCGCCGAACTCGTCCTCGATGCTCTGCAGGTGCGGCATCAGAGCCTTGCAGTAGGGGCACCACGATGCCCAGAACAGGTACAGCCCGATGCCCTGTTGCTGCATCGGCAGCTCGATCGAGTCACCCGCCGCCGACGATGCGCTGAACGAAGGCGCTTCCGCCCGGCCTGGCTCGTCGGCGAAGGACCAGGCGCTGAAGAACAGGAGGGCAATCAAACCAATGCGAGAGTCGAAGTGGGTCATGTTCAGGATCCCGTGAATTGGAGAACGCGATAACAGTACACGCTCAGGAGACCGCCGCCAGCAGAAAATCTTGCATCGACGGGCGGATCGAGAAGGCAGTTTGACCGTACCCCTGTAATCCGAGCCATGTGCAATGTGGGAATTCTCTGCTAGTTT
>CAYPZP010000113.1:0-10561 GCA_964415285.1 uncultured Halomonas sp.
CGATGCGTTTGGTACCGGCGGAACGCGAAGCCACGAATTTCAACGCGCGGCTCGCAACCGGCGCCACCGGTGCCGGAACCTGCGCGGTCGGGCCGATTCCGGACACCCGTACCGTGGCGACCGCGGCGATCGTCAAGCCGATCAAAACGGCAGCGCCGATCAAGGCGCCACGCGGAACCCGGATCTGATGATGATGCGCGTGCTCGGCCATTCGTCGCTCAGGCGGTGATGGCGCGACGACGGTCCGAGCCGTCGCCTTCGCCGTCGCCGTGTGCCGGGTCGGAGGGCCGGGCTTCGGCCTGCTGGGTGAGCTGAAGGGCCTCGCCCAGCATCTCGGCTGCCTGCTGCGGCTGGGTCAGCGCGCGCAGAACCGGTTTCGGTCGGGTGAGCCGAAACAGCCTGAGGTTCGGCCACAGCATGCTGTAGAGCACGCGATCGCCGGTAATTTCGAGTTCGATATCACCGGTTCCGTCGGCGAACGCCTTGAGATCCGCGCTCTGGACCCGGGAAAAGGGCAGGTTGATGGATGCAGGAACCGCCAGTCCGGACTGAATCACGAGGCGCTTGTCGGTCACGGTGTAAATCGTGGTGCGGGCGTACAGCCAGCCCAACAGCGCCAGGATCGCCAGGACGCCGAGCGCCGGCGGGAGGGTCCAGGCAAGCGAGCGAAGCGCCGCGTCCGCACCGCCGTCGCCGGCGGCGCTGATCGCGACCCAGGCGACCAGCACGCCGAAGTACAGCGCCGCCTTGTAGAGCTGAAACACCCGCCGGGCGTACGGTCGCCACGCGGGCGACCGTTGCCACAGGATCCGCTCGCCGTCCGGTAGCGCTTCCGGCAGACCGCGCGGGGGTCGAACGTCTGCCTCGCTCAAATCAGCGGCTCCTGGCGCGACGGCTTGGCATACAGGTGGCCGGCGCTGAAGT
This sequence comes from uncultured Halomonas sp., assembly GCA_964415285.1. Taxonomy (GTDB): domain Bacteria; phylum Pseudomonadota; class Gammaproteobacteria; order Xanthomonadales; family Wenzhouxiangellaceae. The sequence continues at coordinate 925 of CAYPZP010000113.1, forward strand.
AAGCGGTCACGCGGTCTTCCTCCAGTCGCGTGATCTGATCCGGGCTGGCCGTGCGCGGCACGTGGCGGAATTGATCGGCGAGGATGGAGGCGACGTGGATCTGGCCCTGGCCGAAGCGCACGCGCGCAAAACCGGCGGGCAGCAGCGGATTGGTGGTGCCGCCTTCGTCGCCGTCCGAGGACAGCGAGACTTCGTAGTAGAGGATGCGCGGCTCGGCCAGGTCGACCCACAGGTCCTTGACCGTGCCGGCCACGTTGCCGTCGGCGGCGACGACATCCATGCCGCGCGGATCGGGATCGTTCGGGTCGGGGCTGAAGCCCTCGGCGAGACGCATCGGAATGACTTTCGGGTGACCGTCGACGGTCAGGTCCGGCGCGTCCTCACGTGGCGCGGCGCTGGCCGGGCCGACGCCGTCGCGCATCGGGTCACCGGTGGGCTCCAGCGGGGCGCCGGTCCACGGATGGTCGAGGCGGGTGCCCTGGATGTCGCCCAGCGGCGCTTCGTCGTCGGGCGGCGAGGTGCGCGTTCCCTGGCCGTGCGGAAGAAGGAAGGTCTTCGGCTCCGGTGGCTTCGGGAAGCCGACGACCTTGACGCGGGGCGCCCGGTCGCTGCGGTCCGATTCCAGCGGGTATCCTTCGCGCTTGTCTTCGCGCCGGAGGTAGAAGATCAGTCCGGCGAAGAAGATCCAGAAGCCGTAGAGCACAAGCTGTGCGACGTCGATATAACCTGTAATAGCACCTGTGGGCATGACATGTCCTCCTTTGGACCTGGCTAGCCGGGCATCTGGTCGAGGCCGAAACGCGCACGGGCGACCGAACGGTCGCTGTGCCACGGTCGAGCCAGCGGGCCGACGACTGCTAGCGTAACAAATAACAACAGAATCTCTAAGTGGTAGACGAAGCCGTACGCGGTGGCCGGGCCGGTCAGAGCCTGGCCGAACTGTCCCTGTACCGCAAGTCCGTCGATGAAGTCTCGCAGCACGCCGCCGAGGCCGATGGCGGCGCCGGCTGCGGTGGCCTGCACGGCGCTCCATGCGCCGAGCACCAGCCCGCTGTCGCCGCCGGTCATTCCCATGGCCGCGGTCAGCGTGCTGACCGCGAACAGGCCGCCGCCGAACCCGATCAACGTCGTACCGATCCGGAACAGGAGATCGGAGTCCAGGGGCGCGGCCAGGATCACCGCGGTGAACGCGGCGATGCCGATCAGCAGTCCCGAGGCCGCCAGTCGGTGCTCGTCCGCTCCGCGACTCAGGAGCCGGGCGGCAACCGCGAACGCGGCCAGCGCGCCGCCGGCCAGCAAAGCGGTCAAGACCGTGGTTGCGCTGACGCTGAGGCCCAGGACTTCGCCGCCGTAGGGTTCGAGCAGGATGTCCTGCATGCTGAACGCAGCCGTCCCCAGTCCCACGGCCACCAGGAAGCGCGGCGTGCCGCGTTGGCTGACCAGCCGGCTCCAGGCTTCGCCGAACGAAGGCCGCGCCGCATCGCGCACGGTCCGGTCGGGATTTCGCGGCTCCTGTTTCCACAGCGCGACGCAGTTGAGCACCATCGTCAACAGCGCCGCGGCCTGGATCACCCGGATCAGTTTCAGCGGCGTGAATTCCGACAGCGCCCAGCCGAACAGCAGGGCGCTGACGACCATGCCCAGCAGCAGCATCACGTAGAGCAGCGCGACGACGCGCGGCCGCGATTCTTCCGGCGCCAGGTCGCCGGCCAGCGCCAGGCCGGCCGTTTGCGCGGTATGCAGGCCGGCGCCGGTCAGCAGGAACGCCAGCGCGGCCCCGGCGGTACCGATCCAGATCGGACCATGGGTATCGCCCGACAGCACGATCAGCGCGAACGGCATGATGGCCAGCCCGCCGAACTGGATCAGCGTGCCGAACCAGATGTAGGGCACGCGGCGCCAGCCCAGAAACGAGCGGTGGGTATCGGAGCGGAACCCGATCAGCGCGCGGAACGGCGCGAACACCAGCGGCAGCGCCGCCATCAGGGCGACCAGCCAGGCCGATACGCCGAGCTCGAGGATCATCACGCGATTGAGTGTGCCGGTCAGCAGGACGATCGACATGCCGGCCGATATCTGGAACAGCGCCAGGCGCAGCAGGCGCTTGAGCGGCAGGTCGTCGCTGGCCGCGTCGGCGAACGGCAGCATCTCCGGACCGAAACGGGTCCATGCCTTGGCAATGCCTTCGCTGGTTCGCTTCATCGCTGCAGCTCCAGCGCGTGCGAAATGTAGAAGCCGCAGTTGACGCGGGTGTCGCGCCCGATCCGCCAGTCGTCGAGCGCCGGGCAGGCTTCGATCATCCGGCACAGGCTGCGCTTTCGCACCGGCTCGATCATCGGCGCGCGGTTGGCGCGCGGGAAGAAACGGCCGGTTGCGTGCATCAGCGTGAGCAGCGCGGTACGCGGGGCGAACGTGAACACGATCGAACGCTCGACCCGCTCGCCGAGCTCGGACAGCACGTCAAGGATGTCGCTGGAGCGGTAATGAACCAGCGAGTCCATCGCCAGCACGGCGTCGAAGCGGCCCAGCGCCGGGTCGAGCATGTCGCCGGCGCGGAGGTCGATGGACGCGCGAACGTCGGCGGGCATGCGTTCGCGCGCCAGGTCGATCAGCGTCGGCGACAGATCGACGGCGACAACATCGGCGCCCCGGCGCGCCAGGTCGACTGCGGTTGCGCCCGTGCCGCAGCCGGCGTCCAGGATTCGCCAGCCGGCGAGCGTCTCGGGCAGGCAGTCGAGCAGGGCCTGGCGCATGCGTTCGCGACCGGCCCGGACCGTGGCGCGGATCCTGCTGATCTCGGCGTCGTCGGAAGTCAGGCGAGTCCAGGCCTCGACCGCGGTGCGGTCGAAATAGGTCTGGAGCTGACCTCGCTTGGCTTCGTAGGAGACGCTGTTCACGGTGTCAGTCGAATCCCAGCAGGTCGAAGATCTGTCGATCCTTCATCGGCTTGGCGACCATCGGATCGACGCCGTCCCATAGCGCCTGGGCCATGCCGAGGTAGCCGTCCAGCACCGAATCGAGTTCGGGCGAGGACTCCATTTCGAACAGCGTCGACTTCTTCAGGCGGCTACGCCGGATGATGTCGAGGTCGGGGAAATGGGCGAGCTTGCTCATGCCGGCCTGGTCGTTGAACAGATCGATCTGGTCGGTGGCCGCGCTTCGGTTGGCGATCACGCCGCCCATGCGCACCTTGTAATTGCGCGCCTTGGCCTGGATCGCGCCGATGATCCGGTTCATCGCGAAGATCGAGTCGAAATCGTTGGCGGTCACGCACAGGCAGCGGTCGGCGTGCTGCAGGGGGGCGGCGAATCCGCCGCACACGACGTCGCCGAGCACGTCGAAGATCACCACGTCGGTGTCTTCGAGCAGATGGTGTTCCTTGAGCAGCTTCACGGTCTGGCCGACGACGTATCCGCCGCAGCCGGTGCCGGCCGGCGGGCCGCCGGCTTCGACGCACATCACGCCGTTGTAGCCCTCGTAGACGAAGTCCTCGATTTCCAGCTCCTCGGAGTGGAATTCGACGCCTTCGAGTATGTCGATCACGGTCGGCACCAGCGTCTTGGTCAGCGTGAACGTCGAGTCGTGCTTGGGATCGCAGCCGATTTGCAGCACGCGCTTGCCGAGCTTGGAGAACGCGACCGACAGGTTGCTGGAGATCGTGCTCTTGCCGATCCCGCCCTTGCCGTAGACGGCGAAGACCTTGGCCGAATCGATGGCCACGCTGGGGTCCAGCTTCACCTGGACGCTGCCGTCACCGTCCTCCGGCGGTTTTCCGTTCTTTCCGATGCCGGACACCGGTACGTAGGTCGTGGTCATGCGCATGCCTCCAAATCGATTTGTTCAAGCCGGTCTTCGAGGTCGGCGCTGGCCTCTTGCAGGGCATTCAGAATTTCAGCGCTGGGGGACCAGTAGCTCCGCTCCTGTGCTTCCAGCAGACGGTTGGCGAGTTTCACCGAGGCCGCCGGATTGAGATCGGCCAGCCGGTTTCGCATTTCCTCGTCCAGGACGAAGGTTTCGGTGATCTTCTGATAGACCCAGGGTTCGACCTGGCCGGTGGTCGCCGACCAGCCCATGGTGTTGGTCAGGTGTTCCTCGAGATGGCGCACGCCCTCGTAGCCGTGTTCGAGCAGGCCGTCGTGCCATTTCGGGTTGAGCATCCGCGTGCGTGTTTCCAGCGCCACCTGTTCGCCCAGCGTGCGCACCTGGCCCTCGCCGCGCGTCTGGTCGCCGATGTAGACGGGAATGTCCTGGCCGCCTGCGCGCTTGACCGCGCGGCTGATCCCGCCCAGCGTGTCGAAGTACTGGCTGATCGTCGTCACGCCGAGCTCGATCGAATCGAGATTCTGATAGCTCAACTGCACGCCGGAGAGAATCTCGCCGAGCAGTTCCTTGTGCTTGACCGGGCTGCCGTCGCGGCCGTAGGCGTAGCACTTTCGGCTGGTGTAGGTATCGGCCAACTCGTCTTCGTCGTCCCAGCGGCCGTTGTCCAGCAGGTGGTTGACGTTGGCGCCGTAGGTGCCGTCGGCGTTGCTGAACACGCGCAGTGCCGCGGTTTCCAGGTCGCAGTCGTGGTGCGACTGGTAGACCAGCGCGTTGCGCCGGATGAAATTGTGTTCGACCGGTTCGTCGGCGCTGGCGGCCAGCCATGCCGCATCGGCCAGCAGCCGCGTTTGCAGCGGCAGCAGGTCGCGGAAGATGCCGGACAGCGTCATGACCACGTCGATGCGCGGTCTCCCGAGTTCCTCGAGCGGAATCAGCTCGGCACCGGCCAGTCGCCCGAAGCTGTCGAAGCGGGGACGTGCGCCCATCAACGCCAGGGCCTGGGCGATCGGTCCGCCCTCGCTCTTGAGGTTGTCGGTACCCCACAGCACCAGCGCGATCGATTCGGGCATGTCCACGCCGTCGGCGCGGTGGCGCGCCAGCAGGCGCTCGGCCTGGCGTGCACCGTCTTCGACGGCGAAGCGGCTGGGAATGCGAAACGGGTCGAAGCCGTGCAGGTTGCGCCCGGTCGGCAGGATATCGGGGTTGCGGATCATGTCGCCGCCGGCCACCGGCGGGACGAAACGGCCGTCGAGCGCGCGCAGGATGGCGGGCAGTTCGTGGTCTTCGGCCAGCAGTTTCGCGGTCCGAGTCAACTGCTCGCAAACGGCCAGGTGTGCTTCGTCGACCGGGAGACCCGCTTGCTGCAACGCGCGTTGTGCCGGCTTGCCTTGGAGCAGCTGTTCGATCAGGGCCTCCGGCGGACGACGGCCGATTCCGGCTTCGGCAAGCGACAGCAGCATGTCGATCCGCGCCCGCGCCGACAGCGGTTGGCCGGCCACGTGCAGCCCTTCGGGAATCAGGGTTTCCTCGATTTCGAGCATGCGATCGGCGAGCCGCGCGATTTGCGCATCGGCGTCTTCGCCCGACCAGACCGGTTCGGGCGAGGCCAGTTCGAGCTCCGCGGCCTGCGCCTGGATCAGTTCCAGCAGGCGTGGGCGCTCGTCGCCGCACTGCGGATCGAGCTGACGCAGCCGGTCCATCGAGTCCTTGAGGTCGATCAGGCCGCGATACAGCCCGGCCTGGGCCAGCGGCGGCGTCAGGTAGCTGACCAGCGTCGCAGCGCTTCGGCGCTTGGCGATGGTGCCTTCCGACGGATTGTTGGCCGCGTAGAGGTAGATGTTCGGCAGGTCGCCGATCAAGCGATCGGGCCAGCAGGCGGCGCTCATCCCGACGTGCTTGCCGGGCATGAATTCCAGCGCGCCGTGGGTACCGAAATGCAGCACCGCGTCGGCGGCGAAGTCCTCGCGCAGGAAGCGGTAATAGGCCGAAAACGCGTGCGTGGGCGCGAATCCGCCCTCGAACAGCAGCCGCATCGGATCGCCTTCGTAGCCGAACGCGGGCTGGATGCCGACGAACACGTTGCCGAAACGCTCGCCCAGCACGTGGATATTCCGGCCGTCGGCCTGCTGCTTCCCGGGCGCCGGACCCCACTGGGCTTCGATCTGCTCCAGGTAGGGCTCGCGCTCGACGTGTTCCTCGGCGCTGATGCGCTTGTAGACGTTGGCGTCGGCGCCGTACTGGGCGGCGTTGCCCTGGAGCAGGCGCCGGCGCAGGGCGTCGACCGATTCGGGCACCTCGACCTCGTAGCCGGCTTCGGCCAGACCGACCAGCGATCGGTGCAGCGATTCGAACACCGAAAGATGAGCCGCGGTGCCGATATTCCCCGCATTCGGCGGGAAGCAGAACAGCGTCATCGCGACCTGGCGCTCGGATCGGGGCTTGCGCCGCAGCCGCACCCAGCGATCGACGCGCGCGGCCAGCGTCTCGACGCGCTCGGGGTGGGGGCGCATGTCGCGCACGGTCTCGCCGGCGCCGGCGCGGCCGCCGTAGACCAGCGCGCCGGTCGCGCCGTCGAGTTCGGGAATCGAGATCATCATCGTCGATTCGACCGGCATCAGGCCGCGCTCGGATTGCTCCCACTGCGCCAGGCTCTGGAACTCGACGGCCTGGGCGGCGAAGTAGGGCACGTCGAGCCGGGCCAGCATCGCTTCGGCGGCCCCGGCGTCGTTGTAGGCCGGCCCGCCGACCAGCGAAAATCCGGTCAGGGAGACGATGGCATCGACGCTCGCGCTGCCGTCCTCGTTGGTGAAGTAGGCGCTGACCGCCTCGCGCGAATCCAGGCCGCTGGCGAATGCGGTGATGACCCGATATCCGCGCGCTTCCAGCGCGGCGATCACGCCGTCGTAGTGCCGCGTGTCGCCGGCGAGCACGTAGGAGCGCATCACCAGCAGGCCGATGGTGCCGGCATCGGTTCGTTCGCCTGCGGGCAGATCGGCCAGCCTGGCGGCGATCCGCCCGGCGATGCCGGGATGGTAGAGGCCGGTGTCCGGGTATTCGGTCGGCGCCGGCGTCTGCAGCGCGCCGCGCAGCGCGCGCCGCGGCCCGTCGGCGTAGCGATTGACGAGCAGCCGCACCATGCTGGCGAGGTTTTCGTCGGAACTGGCCAACCAGTACTGCAGCGACAGGAAGTAGGCGCGCACGTCCTGGGCGGTTCCCGGGATGAAGCGCAGGATCCGCGGCAGCCGCCGCAGCATGGCCATCTGCTTGGCGCCCTGGGTCTTGGCGCCGTTGTCCTGTCCCGGCTTGCTGCGGCCGCGCAGGCGCTTGAGCAATGCCAGCGGACCGGTTTGCGGGCGCCCCATGTCGAAGCCGCCCATGCGCGTCAGGCGCACGACTTCGGTCGCGGACATGCAGCAGACCATCGCATCGCAACGTTCTCGCCGGGCCTGGAGTTCCGGCAGGATCGGCTCGAAATGCGGCTCCATGAACAACATGCTGGCGACCAGGATGTCGGAGCGTTCGATGTCGGCCTTGCACGCGGCCAGCGAATCGGGGTCGTGCTCCCAGTCCGAGGCCGAATGGAGTCGCAACGAAAGCCCCGGCAGGTCGTCGGCCAGCAGCCGCTGGGCGCGCGCCGCAGCCGCTGCGAGATGACGGTCCATCGTCACGATCGTGACGCGGACGTCCGGATGTTCAGCGACTGAAGTGGGCCTTGGCATCGTAGAGCGTCTCGATGGTGATGGTCTGTTGTCCGTGCTCGCTGGCGAAGCGTTCGGTATTACGACGCGCCTTGCCGCGCACGAAGAACGGAATCTTCTTCAGTTCCCGCTCCGCGTCCGCTTCCCAGCGCAGCGCCGTTTCGGCAAGCGCTTCGGGCGGTTCCTCGTCGGGCCGTTGCTCACGCGGTGAATGGCTCGGACCGAGATGGGAAGGCGGGGCCTGGTCGTGGAATTCGAAGTCTTCGCGGAACATTCCCAGCAAGTGTTCTTCCAGCCCCATGGTCAGTGGGTGCACCCACGAGTCGAAGATCACGTTTGCGCCCTCGAAGCCCATCTGCGGCGAATACCGCGCCGGGCAATCCTGGACGTGGAATGGCGCCGAGATCACGGCGCAGCCGATGCCCAGGCGCTTGGCGATGTGGCGTTCCATCTGGGTGCCCAGCACGAGTTCCGGTTCCAGCTCGGCGACGTGGCGCTCGACTTCGAGGTAGTCGTCGGTGATCAGCGCCTCGACGCCGTGGTGTTCGGCGGCGGCGCGCACCTCGCGCGCCAGCTCGCGGCTGTAGGTGCCGAGGCCGACCACGTCGAAGCCCAGTTCCTCGGCCGAGATGCGGGCGGCGGCCACGGCATGCGTGGCGTCGCCGAAAATGAAAACGCGCTTGCCGGTGAAATAGGTGGAATCGACCGACCGCGAGTACCACGGCAGCCGGGAGTTCGGCGCGTCGCGGACCGCGCTCACGTCGAGGCCGGTCAGTTCGCCGATCTCGGTCAGGAAGTCGCGCGTGGCGCCGACGCCGATCGGGACGGTGCGGATCCAGGGTTGCCGGAAATTCCGCTCCAGCCATTTGCACGCGGTGCGCGCGACTTCCGGATACAGGCAGATATTGAAGTCGGCATCCGGGATGCGCAGCAGGTCCTCGGGGCTGGCGCCCTCCGGCGCGACGACGTTGACTTCGACGCCGATCCGATCGAGCAGATTGCGGATTTCGATGATGTCGTCGCGGCACCGGAATCCCAATGCGCTCGGCCCGAGCAGGTTGACGCGCGGAGGCTGCGTGGATTCGCGGGCCTGCGGCTCGCTGCCGGGTTCGGGTACGCGCCCGGCGAGCAGGCCGCGGACCAGGTGATAGAAGGTTTCCGCCGCTCCCCAGTTTTCTTTGCGCGAGTAGGCCGGCAACTCCAGCGGAATCACCGGTACCGGCAGATCCATGCCCAGCGCCATCGAACCGGGCTGGTCCTGGATCAGCTCCGCGGTGCAGGACTCGCCGACCAGCAGCGCGCGCGGCAGGAAGCGTTCGTAGGCATCGGTGATGGTCCGGCGCACCAGGTCGGCGGTATCGGCACCCAGGTCCCGCGCCTGGAACGTGGTGTAGGTGACCGGCGGGCGCTTGTCGCGGCGCTCGATCATCGTGAACAGCAGGTCGGCGTAGGTGTCGCCCTGGGGCGCGTGGATCACGTAGTGCACGCCTTCCATCGACGTGGCGATTCGCATCGCGCCGATGTGGGGAGGTCCCTCGTAGGTCCAGAGTGTCAGCTGCATGGTCAGACCGCCAATCGCTCGGTGCGGTCCAGCGGGCGCACGAACAGTTCGGCGAGGTCGCCGGCCTGGTCGAAGCCGTGAATCGGCGTGAACACCAGTTCGATCGACCATTTGGTTCTCAGGCCGCGGGCCTCCAGCGGATTGGCCAGGCCGAGGCCGCAGACGGTGAGGTCCGGGCGGTCCTGGTGCAGCCGCTCGAGTTGCAGATCGACGTCCTGGCCCTCGGACAGCCGGCAGGTCTCGGCGAGCTGGTGCAGTTCGCCGGCGACCAGCTGCCGATCCAGATAGGGCGTGCCGACCTCGACCAGCCGCATTCGGCACTCCTGCTGCAGGAAGCGGGCCAGCGGAATCTCCAGTTGCGAGTCCGGCAGGAAGGTGATGCGTTTGCCGGCCAGGCGCTCGCGGTAGTGCGCCAGCGCCCGCTCGGCTCGACCGCGTGCCGGTGCCGTGACCTCGTCGACGCGCTCGCGACCGATGCCCCAGGCGTCGGCCGCGGCGGTGAACCAGTCGCGGGTACCTTCGACACCGAACGGATAGGGTGCTTGCAGCAGCGTGC
>CAYPZP010000114.1:0-10544 GCA_964415285.1 uncultured Halomonas sp.
GATCGAGTATTTGTGGCTGTTCTCGGTGTGGATGCTTTCACCGGCGGCGATTTCGAAGCGCCGGCCGTCGAGTTCGATGGCCGTTTCGCGGTTCGCGACCAGGTGCATTTCGATGCGATCCTCGACGGTGTTGTAGCGCGCCTCGTGATCGAAGGCCGATGGATACAGCGACGCGCCGAGTTCGTTCTGCAGCCGGGTCAGCAGGTTCTTGTTGAACGCCGCGGTCACGCCGTCGGCATCGTTGTAGGCCCGTTCCAGCCGCTCGGTCGGCTTGATCAGGTCGACCCCGATCAGCGCGCCGCCGCCCGGTCCTGCGATGTTCGCCATCCGGGTGATGAACGCGTGCGCCTCGGCATGCGTGAAATTGCTGATCGTCGAGCCCGGGAAATAGATCACGCGGCGTCTGGCCGGCGGATCGAGATCGAAATGCTCGGCCGGGATGTCCTGCGTGTAATCGGCTTCCAGCGGCCGGATTTCCATTTCCGGAAACTGCTCGGCCAGCGCGGCTACCGATTGCGCCAGCGCCTCGGCCGAAATCTCGATCGGCGTGTAGGCTCGCAGGTGATCGGCGTGGCCGAGGATCTTGCGGATCTTGATGCCAGCGCCGGAACCGAATTCGATGACGTGCGCGTCGGGCCCGATGGCGGACTCGATTTCGTCGAGATGCGCCTCATGCAGGGCCAGGTCGGCGCGAGTGACGTAGTAGTCGGCGGTTTCGCAGATCGATTCGAACAGCTCGGAACCGCGCTCGTCGTAGAGGTATTTGCACGGCAGGGACTTCGGCTCGGCAGCAAGGCCGGCCAGCGCATCGGCGTGGAACTGGTCGATTTCTTCGCGGTTCACTCAAGCGTCCTTTGCAAGCCGCAGCCCGGAGAACTGCCAGCGGTCGGGCGGATAGAAGAAGTTCCGGTAAGTTGCGCGCACGTGCCCCGGCGGCGTTGCGCAGCTTCCGCCGCGCAGGACCATCTGGTTGGCCATGAACTTGCCGTTGTACTCGCCGATGGCGCCTGCCGCCGGCTTGAACCCGGGATACGGCGCGTACGGCGAAGCCGTCCACTCCCAGACATCGCCGAACAGCGCCGAAAGGCCGTTTGCCCCGGCCGGTGCCGCCGGGTGGAATCGACCGCTGTCGGCAAAGTGGCCGACCACGCTGCGCTGGGCGGCCGCGCGTTCCCATTCGAATTCCGTGGGCAGCCGGCAGCCGGCCCATTCGGCGAATGCGTGTGCCTCGTAGAAGCTGACATGGCAGACCGGTTCGGCCAGATCCGGTGCGCGACGGCCGGCGAGGGTATCGATGCGCCACTCGCCGTCTTCGCGGCGCCAGTACAGCGGTGCCTCGATGTCGTTTTCGCGCACCCATGTCCAACCGTCGGACAGCCACAGCCGCGGCTCCGTGTAGCCGCCGTCGGCGATAAATTCGAGAAACTCGCCGCAGTTGACCGGTCGGTTGGCCAGCTTGAAATCGTTGGCCAGCAGTGCCGGGTGACGGGGCGTTTCGTTATCGAAGCAGAACGCCGAGCCGTCCGCGCCGATCCCGGTGGTGCCGGCGGGAAAGTCGATGAATGCGGTTGCTTCCGCGGCGTGGTTTCCTGCTTGGTCTGCACTGCCGAGTCGCGGCGCCAGGGGGTTGTACGAGAACGCGTGCTTGAGATCGGTCAGGATCAGTTCCTGGTGCTGTTGTTCGTGATGCAGCCCCAGCTCGATGACGCTCGCGGCATCAGTGAAACGCGAGGAATCGGCGCGCTCGATGAAGCGGTGCACGGCGTGCTCGACCGATTCGCGGTAGCGCCCGATTTCTTCCGAGCCGGGGCGCGACAGCAGCGCGCGCTCCGGCCGCGGGTATTGCCGGCCGACACCGTTGTAGTAGGAGTTGAACAGCTCCGCGAACGCCGGGTCGAAGGCGCGGTAGCCCGGGTCGAATCGTTCCAGAACGAAGGTCTCGAAGAACCACGTGGTATGGGCCCGGTGCCACTTGGCCGGACTCACCTCGGGCATGGACTGCAGGTTCTGGTCCTCGGGGCTTAGCGGCGACACCAGCGCCTCGGTGGCCTCGCGCACTGCGTCGAAGCGAGCGCGCAGCGCGTCGCGGGATTCAGCTTCGCCCGACGCCTCGACGGCCGATTCCCGGTCGGAGATCGTGTGTTGTTCCATCGCGATGTATTGCAGGTGTATGAGATGGGCCGTCGGGCGATTCGGCCTTCGGCCCCGTTCGCCGCGGTCGCGCGTGGTATCCCACGAATGCGGACGATCGGCCCGAGACCGCGCCTGAACTATGGCTTAATGCTACCATCCGGCACAGGGGGACTGTGAAGCGCCGGTGCTCTGCAGGCCGGTCCGTTTCCGGAGTTTCACCATTCGAATCCCGTTCCCGATCCGATAGAGGTCAGCGAGTTCATGAATAACAACATCTCGATGCAATCCGCGGCCGCTCGTGCGCGAAACGCTGCTGCGGCGTCCTTGCTGTGCGTTATGCCCGTCCTGGCGGTTTTCCCCGGACTCGTCCAGGCCGACTGGTCCGGCGGCGGCGAACTGGGGCTGGTTTTTGCCCGCGGCAATACCGAAACCGAGACCCTGAACGGCAGCCTCGGGTTCGAATACACCAGCGGCAAGTGGATCAACGCCACCGAGTTTTCGTTCCTCCGGTCGGAGACCAACGGCGACGTCGATGCAAGCCGGTTTGTGGCCACCAACGATACGAACTACGAACTGTCGCCGGTCAGCTACATGATCGGCACGCTTCGTTACGACCGCGACAAGTTCTCCTCGTTCGAATTCCAGACTTCGGCTTCGATCGGATACGGCCGGAAGCTGATCGACACCGACCGCCAGGCGCTGTCACTGGAGTTCGGGCCCGGCGTGCGCTACACCGAGGTGCGATCGACCGGCGAGACCGAAACCGACCTGATCGGACGCGGCTCCCTGGACTATCGTCGAGCGATATCCGATACCACGGAGCTCACCAACGTGGCGCTGGTCGAAACCGGCAGCTCGAACACCTTCCTCGAAAACGAGACCGCGCTCAGTGTGTCCATCAACGATTCGCTGGCGCTCAAGACCGCGTTTTCCGTTCGCCACAACACCGACGTCGAGCCCGGTCGTGAAAAGACCGACTATCTCACGACGGTGAACCTGGTTTACAGTTTCGAGTAGGCGGCGAAGTATCGGACGACGTTCGTGTACTACCGAAAGCACCTGTTCTTTTGCACCAACCAGCGTCCCGACGGCGCAGACCGGCCTTCGTGTGCGCAATGCGGGTCGCCCGAATTGCGCGCGTGGGCAAAGAAGCGGCTCAAGGAGCTCGGCCTCACCGGCGCCGGGGGCGTCCGGGCCAACACCGCCGGCTGTCTCGACCGCTGTGAACTGGGACCGACGCTGGTCGTCTACCCGGACGGTGTCTGGTACACCTTCATCGACGAAGAGGATCTCGAGGAGATCATCCAGCGCCATCTCATCGGCGGGGAGCCGGTCGCTCGGCTGCAATTGCCGGACGAACCGGTCGGCTGACCGGTGGCGATTCGCGGGCTTCCGGTCCACCTGGTCAACCAGATCGCGGCCGGTGAGGTCATCGACCGGCCTGCGTCGGTGGTCAAGGAACTCGCCGAGAACAGCCTCGACGCCGGTGCGGACCGGATCGGCATCGAAGTCGACGGCGGCGGAGCGCGGCGCATCCGCATCATCGATAACGGCGGCGGCATCGCCGAGTCGGAGCTGGAACTGGCGCTTCGGCCGCACGCGACCAGCAAGATCGAGACGCTGGAAGACCTCGAGTCCGTTGCGACCATGGGTTTTCGCGGCGAGGCGCTGGCCAGTATCGCGTCCGTCTCCCGACTCGGCCTGTCTTCGCGCACGACCGGCTCGGACGCCGGTGCGCGCATTATCGCCGAGGGGTCGCGGGTCGAGGACGTGGCGCCGTGCGCGATGCCGCCGGGTACCGTCGTCGAGGTTCGCGACCTGTTCTTCAATACCCCGGCACGGCGCAAGTTCCTCAAGACCGAGAAGACCGAGTTCAACCACATCGGTGAGTTCGTCAAGCGCCTCGCGCTGGCGCGCATGGACGTTGCGTTCGAACTTCGCCACAATGGCAAGGCCAGCCGCAGCCTGCCTCCGGCGCAAGACGATGCGGCGCGGCTGGACCGCGTCAAGCGGGTCTGCGGCAGCGAATTCGTCGACAGCGCTCTCGGCGTGGATGCCGAGCACCGCGAACTCCGGCTGACCGGCTGGGTCGCTCGGCCGGGTTTTTCGCGCGCCCAGGCCGACATGCAGTTCTTCTTCGTCAACGGCAGGCTTGTTCGCGATCGCCTGGTCACCCATGCCATCCGTCAGGCCTATTCCGACGTGTTGTACGGGGGGCGCCACCCGGCCTACGTGCTGATGCTCGAAATCGATCCGGCGCGCGTCGACGTCAACGTGCACCCGCAGAAGACCGAAGTCCGGTTCCGCGACGGTCGGCTAGTGCACGATTTCCTGTTCTCGATGCTCAACCGCGTGCTGGCCGAGACCTATGCCGGCGGCGAAGCGGGGCGCACGGCCCCGGCCAATCCGGCCCGGGCGCCGGTCGGGCATTCCGGTTCGGCCGACGCGCGCCGCCAGTCCGGGCTCGGCCTGCCGGTGGCCGAGGCGATCGCGCGCTACGGGGAACTGGCCCGTGCTCCGGACCGGATCGGGCAGGGCGCGGCGTCGGGGCCTTCGCACGACGACGTTCCGCCGCTGGGATTTGCCCTGGCCCAGATTCACGGCGTCTACATTCTCAGCCAGACCGCACGCGGTCTGGCCATTGTCGACATGCACGCAGCCCACGAGCGCATCACCTATGAGCGGATGAAGACCTCCTGGGCCGAGGATCGCGTCCGCAACCAGCCGTTGCTGGTTCCGGAGACGCTGGCGGTCTCCGCGCGTGAAGTCGCGGCGCTGGAGGAACATCGCGATGCGCTTGCCCGGCTCGGCTTCGACGCCGACCCTGCTGGCCCGGAAAGCGTGGTCGTCCGGGCCGTGCCCGCGCTTCTTTCGCGAGCCGACGCTGCCGGTCTCGTGCGCGACGTGTTGTCCGACCTGGTGGAGCTGGGCGGCAGCCGACGTGTGGCCGACGCAGTCGACGAGCTGCTGTCGACTGCCGCATGTCACGGCTCCGTGCGCGCCAACCGCAAGCTCACGATCGACGAGATGAACGCGCTGTTGCGCGACATGGAGCGAACCGAGCGCTCGGACCAGTGCAACCACGGCCGACCGACCTGGGTCGAGCTGGACATGGGGCAGTTGGACCGGCTTTTCCTGCGGGGCAGATAGGTGCGGCCCGGCCACCCATCCGCAGGGTCGAACCGCGCATGGAGGAACCGGCCATCCGGTAACGGGTCATTTCCATGAATCGGCATTACACCGTGCACCTGGCGAATGACGAAGGCGAACGGACCACCCTTCGCTATCGGCTGCTGAACCACCGGGCGACCGAACTCTGGCTCGGCATTTTCGACGAGACGGACTACGTGCCGTCGAATCCGACGCTCGCGTT
This sequence comes from uncultured Halomonas sp., assembly GCA_964415285.1. Classification (GTDB taxonomy): domain Bacteria; phylum Pseudomonadota; class Gammaproteobacteria; order Xanthomonadales; family Wenzhouxiangellaceae. Next base: position 5,507 of record CAYPZP010000114.1, read on the forward strand.
TTCTAGTGATCTGGACATCGGCCCGATCAATCGCTACATCGATCGCTTCAATCGATCCATCGGGCACAAACGCCGCGAGCCGATTCCGCGCTTCGGGCTTCGCTCGCTCGGCCAGGATCTCAAGCTGCTCAATCGCATCCATTCGCTCTTTGAGCAGTACCATCACGCGTTGCTCGGCAAGGGCTGGCTTGCCGCACGCTTGGTTCATCGGCGCGCGATCTTTCGCCTGGAGCGGATCAACGAATCGGTACACGGCCTGGAGTCGAAGCTCCCCGGCTACTACGGCGGAAACGACCACGTTTCGGCATCGCTATCCGTGCCGTCCGGCAGGCAACACATTCCGTTGCCCGACGAGGTCAAGCCGCTGTTTCAGGCTTCGGCGTCTTTCGGCGATCTCTTCCTGAACTACGCGACCACGGGCAAGAGCCTGCTGCAGATCTGGCAGAGCGGTGACATCGACCTTCTTCGGAACGGAGGTTCGGCGACGCCGCAGCAATTCATTTCGAGAGGTGTGCTGAGCCTGTTTTCCGGGGACAGGGATGCGCCCTGGTCGGAATGCGCAGGGCCCGGCGAGGCCGAAGTCGTCGCCGAGTTCGAGCGCTGGTTCGACCGACACGACCTGGCGCAGTACGGGTACCGGAAGGGCTGCGTCGACAACTGTCTCGGCTACATCAAGATCGGTGAATTCGTGCCGCGGCCGGAACACGCGGAAGCGTCGTGCGGCGAGATCGTCGATTATTACGCGCGCTTTCCCGAGGTGCGCAAGGTTGAATTGAGTTAGAGAGCCCAGGAATCACGCTGCGCGGGCGCGACGGGCCTTTGCGGAACGGCTCGTTGTGGCATCGGCGAGCGTGATTCGGTTGTTCCAGACGAGAGAGCCCGATGGTCATGACAAGCGGCAACACCCGGTCCGGGACTTTCCCGAATGAAACGCGCTCCGCGCAGAGCCACCGGTTGCCGGCGCGCGGCAATACTGATCGCCGGGGTCACGCAGCAGGATGATCACTGCGACCGACGTTCTGGTCTTCGATCTCGACGGCACGCTGGTGCAGAGCGCCGAATTGGATGCAACGTTGTTCCAGGAGGCGATTTCCGAGGTGCTGGGCCACTCGGATTTCGACACGAATTGGGAGTCCTATACGCACATCACCGACACCGGATTGCTGCTTGAACTGCTGTCCAGACTGCGGATTACCGATCAGGCCGGTTTCATTGACGAAGTGCGCGCGCTGCTTTTCCACAAGGTCGACACTTGCCTGGCGTCCGGCGCCGCCTGTCGTGCGGTGCCCGGGGCCAAGGAAACGCTGAGCGATCTGCGTACTGCCGGCATGCCGTTCGGCGTGGCAACCGGCGGCTGGGCGCGAACGGCAAGATTGAAGCTCGAACACGCCGGGATCGACGCGCCGGAATTTCTTTCCAGCAGTGATGATGCCGTCTCGCGCACAGGCATCATGAAACACTGTCTGGGGAAAATTGGTGCCGGTCACAGGCGGGCGGTTTATTTCGGAGACGCCCCGTGGGATCATAAGGCGACCGCGGAACTGGGATGGGACTTCATCGGCGTCGGAAAACGGCTGGAGGGACGGTGCGACGTTTGGATTCAAGATTTTTCCGATCCGCGGTGGCTTGCCGCCTGGCAAAGGGTTGTCGCCGATGATTGATCCACTGCCCGCCAATCCCGCCGCAACCAGGCACCGTGGTCGATGAAATCGAACCCCTGCATTCGCATCCGGGGTCGCGTGGAGAAAAAAGCATGAAGCATCTGATCACCGTCTTCTGCCTCTTGGGGGCCATTGCTCTTTACATCGCGGGAAGCGCACGGGAAGCCGTGGTGCTGATCGTTGTCGGATTGCTGCTCGAAGGTGCGTTCTGGATCCGGCTGTTCCGGCGAGACGGGTTCCGCGAAAGGAACGGGTGAGTCGTCAGGGAGCCGTGCTGCCCAGTCGCGGCGCGGCGGCAACGTCCTGATCACCGGTCCTTCAGATTCGGCGCCATCGTGCAGTAGATCAGCGTCGACATCTTCATCCGGTCGGCGATGTCCTCGGGCGGTGGGCATTCGACCGGCATACCGGTACTGGCGGTGATCGAGACGCGACCGTCGAGGTCGGCGGCATCGTCGAAGGATTCGAGGTAGGACTCCAGGACCCGGTCGAACGACGGGTTGGCGCCGAAGCGTTGTTCCAAGTGCGCCTCGAAGCGCGTGCGCAGCGCCCGGATGTATTCGGCGACGCGCTCGTCCAGCGACGCGGCTTCGGCCATCTGTTCGTCGGAGATCATCGGCGTGGGCTCGCCGCAGCACGCGGTGAAGGTGCCTTCGCAGCGCGATCGGTACGCCGGTGGGGCCGAGTCGGCCAGGTTGCAGCTGCAGTCGCAGCTCTTGCCGGCGCCTTGCAACGCTGCCAGTCGAAGCGCCGGGCGGCCCGCCCGAGCCTTGCGAATCCGGGACCGGCATCTCGCCGCTGGCCGTCCAGCCGAGGAAGTTCCCGACTTCTTCGCGAACGCTTCGATCGAGATCGTCGGGTTCGATCAACCGGGCCCGGTCGTCGCCGCGCCACGGTCCGATGACGTTGAAGCGGTCCGAGAGGTTGTAGATGATCGGCAATACCGGGTCGTCCACGCTGAGATCGGCCTGGGCCAGGTCGACCATCCGGGCGGAGTAGCTGCCGCGCAGCACCCAGGGCGTGTATTCCTTGATCGTTATCTTTCCGGACGGCGGAAACGCGTGCCCGGGGCCGGGTACGGAGTCCCGCGGTCCGACGGCCTGGTAGTAGCTCCAGTGTTCCTTCTGGCGGGCCCGGTTCCTGCTGATCGCGGCGTTGCCGAAGCCGCCCTGGAAGCCGTAGTCGATCAGCCGTCTGCTCGGTCGGCCGATCGCGAGCAGAGAGACTGCGGTGGGTTGTCGGCCAGGATGTCAGGCGTCAAGCAATCCCTCGGACGCAAAGGAGGGTGCGATGAAGATCGGAATCCTCGGCACCGGTGACGTCGGCAAGATGCTGGCGGCGGGTTTCGTCAAAGCCGGCCACGACGTGATGATCGGCACGCGCGAGCCCGGCGCCGGGCGCCTGGGCGCACGCCGCTTCGGCGATCGAGCTGGCCGGTGCGCGCAATTTTGCCGGCAAGGTCGTGCTCGATGCCAGCAACCCGCTCGCCTTCGAGCAGGAAGGCTGTCCGCCCGGGCTGGTGACCGGCCACAGCGATTCGGGCGGGGAGCAGGTTCAGCGCTGGCTGGCGCAGGCACGGGTCGTGAAGTGGTTCAATACCGTCGGCTACATGCACATGGTCGATCCGGACTTCGGCGACCAGCAGCCCGACCTGCTCATCTGCGGCAACGACGCCGACGCCAAGGCCATCGCCGGCCTTCTGGCCCGGGACCTCGGCTGGCCGACGCCGATCGACCTGGGAGGCCTGACCGCATCGCGCTATCTCGAGCCGATGGGGATGGTCTGGATCAAGCACTTGTTCGACAATGGCTTCAACGGCAACCACGCCTTCGAGTTGCTCAGAAAGTAGGCGCCGCCTGTTGCCGCCAGCGTTCCGCTCGGCTGGCGCTGCCGCATTGCGGACGCCAGCCGGGCGGGGCGCCTGGCTTCACCCCGGCGCCACGATGCGCCAAGCGGCGTCGGCAAACACCTGCCGGTGCATCGACGGCGCGTGCTCGACCTGGCCCCGCAGCCACCGACGGGCGTAATCGTGGACCGGCGCGGTCATCAGTGATGGCCAGCATTCCATTGGCACGGCGCGCAGTCGCCGGGCTTCGATCAGCGGTTCAAAATAGCCTTTGATGGTCTGCGCGTAGCGCTGGTTGACGCGGGCCACGGCATTCGTTGACGAAGCGCCGCTGTGGTTGAGGTTGGCGTAGATGAACATCGCCCAGCCGGGGTTGGATTCGACCCAGCCGATCAGGCTCCCGACAATCGCTTCGATGCCCCGGCGTGGGTCGTCGCCCGCCTGCGCCAGTGCGTCCTGCAAGGCGTCGAGGTGAGCCTGCAAGCCATCGGCGATCAACGCGGCGACGATTCCTTCTTTGCTGCCGAAGTGGTGGTAGACGCTGCCGACGCTGGCGCCGGAGCGCTTGCAGATCTCGGCGATGGAGACCGACTCGACATCTTGTTCGGAAAAGCAGTCCAGCGCGGCGCCCAGCACGGCGCGGCGGCGAAGGCGGGTAGACGCGCGCTCTTGCTTCATGGGGAGTTCTGGAATATCATTCTAGAATGTTGTTCTATATGGACCCGCGATGATCATTCCCATCGTCCGTGCCTTGATGCCATTGCTGCCCGAAAGCGCTGCGTTCCGGTTGGCAGTCAACCTCGCGAGCTTACCACCCCGGCTGGCGCTCAAGCCCGAAGACCGTCGCGTCCTGGACGCGGCCACGCGCTTCGAGTTCGGCCGCAGTCCCCGGCGAATTGCCTGGCGCTGGGGTTCCGGGCCGACGGTCGTGCTGACTCATGGCTGGGGCGGCCGGGCCGGCCAGATGGTCAAACTGGCCAACGCCATCGCGGCGGCCGGTTTCGAGGTCGTGGTGTTCGATGCACAGGGCCACGGGGAGTCGCCGGGACGCCGGATCGGTTTTCGACGGCTGAGCGATGACATCAATGCGCTCGACGACGCGCTTCAGGGAGACATTGCGGCCTGGGTCTGCCATTCGGCCGCGGGCCTCTGCCTGGCCGCGGCGAGCCTCCGCCACGGATTGAACCCGCGCCGAATGGTGTTTCTCGCGACCCCGCGCGGACCGTACATTCCGGTCAATGAATTGAAGCAGCACCTGAACCTGCGCGCCTCGGTGCTGGAACGGTGCCGGGCCTTCTATGCCGGGGAGTTCGGCATGAGCTGGCAAGACATGGATCGGTGCGCGGTCTTCGTCAACCATGGCGACGCCGAGCTGTTGCTGATTCAGGACCGCGACGATCCGCGGGTCGAGGGTCGCGATGCCGAGACCATCGCGAACGTCTGGGGGAATGCGCAGACGGTCTACACCGAAGGTCTGGGTCAAGATCGGAAGAGCGTCGTGTAGGGAAAGAGTGTTCAGAGCCGTGTAGAT
>CAYPZP010000115.1:0-8926 GCA_964415285.1 uncultured Halomonas sp.
AGGCCCCGCAGTTCGAGCCGTCGGCGGGCAACGTCGACCAATCCAGGACCGTTCCGACCATCTGCATGCGTCCGTACGACGCCTCGTCGAACCAGGTCGCGGTCGATTCCGGCTCTGCCGGGCCGAACATCATCGTCTCGACCCACTCGCGGGAACGCGCCTGATCGAGGTCATCCTGCAGATTGATCAGGGGTACGAGCACGTTGACGGTGCCGGTGCGTTGCTCCACGATGCCGGGAGGGCCGGCTTCCGCGGTCACCGGTGCGGGTCCGGCGCCCAGCAGCGCCAAGAGCATCGAACCGAGGATGAGCGCAGCCGTTTTGAGGAAGAAATGGGTCATGGTCGGGAACGAGATCCAGGGGAATCGGCAATTCACTCGGGGCGAAGCGTGCCCTTTTCTGTTCCGGCGCTTCAGAGACGTCGATGCACGTTGACCGGGTCGAGATCGAGGATATTGGACACCGATGGCCTGATTCAAGGCAGGGCCGGGAAAACGCCCGTCACGCGCTTCGCGGACGGATGGCGCTTTCCTGCTCCGGATAGCGGCCCCGCTTGTCGGCATAGAAATCCCGCAGCCGCCGGAAGTCGGCCTCGATGTCGTCCCCCGGGAGGAAGGCGCCGCCGATGCCGACCTGCTTGCAGCCGTAGTCGACGTAGGCCATGACCACCGGGACGCCGGCGGCTCGGGCGATGTGCCAGAAACCCGATTTCCAGTGATCGGCGGCCCGCCGCGTACCCTCCGGCGCGATGCCGAGGACGAAATGGTCGGCGGCTGCGAACCGTTCGGCCATCTTCTCGATGGTCTTTCCGGGCCGGTCGCGATATACGGGGATGCCGCGCCAGGCGCGAAAAAGCGGCCCCAGGACGCTTTCGAACAGCGTGTTCTTTCCCATCCAGTGCGCCTTGAGACCGAGCGCCCAGGCCGCAAGCAGGCCGATGGGAAAGTCCCAGTTGCTGGTGTGGGGCGCCACGATCAGCACGTAGCGGCGCGTGCCTGGATCCTCGTTACGAACGGACCAGCCGAACAGCCTGAGGAGTAGGCGAGCAAGGGTCTGTATCGGGTGGATTCGAGTTCTCCGTTCAAGCTGCTGCGTTCGATGCCGGTCAACATCGCCCGACCCGGCCGGCACCCACGCATGGAGAGGTCTCAGCTTCGCTCCTGCACGCGCCGAGCGCTATGGTACGACTTTCCGCATGGGTGCGCTTCTTCGGAAGCGGGCGAACTCCCGACTGCAAGAGTCTGCCTGCGCTCGCGGTTGCGCGATGTGGACCTTCGGCACATGCGGCGGGTCCGGGATGCCGCGTAGATTGCTGCTTCGTCTTCAATGGGTGTGCGTGATGACAAGACCGGGCGGTTACGCGGCGCTGCTGCAAGCCTGTTGTTATGTCTTCGGGTTCGTCTTGCTGGTCACAGTCATGAATCCAGGCGATACGGCCGGCTGGACGTCGGTCCAGAAGCTGGAGTTCGTGCTGCAGCGCGAAGCGCTGTTTCAGCTGTGGAATCTCGTGATCTACGTCGTGTTCGGCGCCGCGCTCGTGGTTCTGACGACCGTGCTGCACCGCGCTCTCGAACAGACCGGCTCGCTGTGGATGCCGACCGCGACGCCGTTCGGCTTCATCTGGGCCGGCCTGGTCGTCGCCAGCGGCATGATTGCAAGCGTCGGCTTGTCCGAGGTGTCGAGCCTGTATGCCTCGGATCCCCGGGAAGCGGCGCGACTCTGGTCGACGCTGAGCGTGGTTCAGCGCGGGTTGGGTGGCGGCGTCGAGTTCGTGGGCGGGGTCTGGGTGTTGTTGGTCAGCGTCGCGTCGTTGCGGGCCCGCCGATTGTTTTCGAAGGCACTGAACGGGATCGGCATCATCGTCGGGTTGGCGGGAATCGCGACGGTCGTGCCGCCGTGGTCGGGACTGGGCGCCGTGTTCGGCCTGGCCCAGATCGTCTGGTTCATCGGCGTCGGCGTGGTCTTGCTCAGGGCCGGTGACGAAGGCGCTACTGCATCCACAGCGCCGCGGCCAGGCCGGCCCAGAGCGTGAAGCCGACCCAGTGGTTGCTCAGAAAGGCCTGGAAGCAGGCGGCCGGGTCGCGGCGGCGAATCCGCCAGAGCTGGTGCTGGAACAGCGCGAATGCGATCGCGACCGCAGCGAACCACGCCGGTGAAGGCAGGAAGCGGACGCCGAACAGCACCAGCCCGGCGGTCAGCAGGCCCATCAGCGCGGCGATGATCGGTACGTCCAGCGACCCGAACAGGATCGCCGTGGAGCGTACGCCGACCTTGAGATCGTCCTCGCGATCGGCCATCGCGTACTCGGTGTCGTAGATCAGCACCCACAGGATGTTGAGGCCGAACAGCCACCAGGCCGGTTCCGGAATACGGCCGGTTTCAGCGGCGAAGGCCATCGGAATCGACCAGGCGAAAGCGATGCCCAGCGCCATCTGCGGCAGATGCGTGAAGCGCTTGAAGAACGGGTAGCTTCCGGCCAGCAGCGCGCCGAAGAAAGCCAGCAGCACGGTCAGCGCGTTGGTCAGCAACACGAGCCCGAAGGCCACGGCCAGCAAACCGAAGAACAGGCCCAGCGCCTGGTCGGGGCGAAGTTCGCCGCTGGCCAGCGGCCGACCCTCGGTGCGCGCGACGTGCGGATCGAGATCCCGATCGGCCCAGTCGTTGATGACGCAGCCGGCTGCGCGCATGACGACGACGCCCAGCGTGAAAATCACGACGTTTTCGAGGCCGGGCCGGCCGTTGCCGGCCATGAACAGGCCCCACCAGGTCGGCCAGAGCAAAAGCGCGATGCCGATCGGGCGATCGAAACGCATCAAGCGCAGCCACGGGCCGGCGGGTCCGGAAAACACTTTTGCGGTGAGCCTGAATTCCATCTCGATGCCGGTCCAGTGCTAAAAAGTTGCCCCCGCTGCGGCCGGGGGCGCATGCGCGATGCTACGCTGACGGATTGTAGATCACACCGCCTGTCTGCACGATGCACGCGATCCTGTCGGTATTCACGTTGCTGCTCGGCGTGGCCATCATCCTGGCCGGTAACGGGTTGCTCGGCACCCTGCTGGGCGTTCGCGGACAGCTCGAGGGTCTCTCGCCCGGCGTGCTGGGTTTGATCATGTCCGGCTATTTCGTCGGCTTCGTCATCGGTACCTGGGTGGTGCCGCGACTGATCCGGCAGGTGGGTCACATCCGGGTGTTCGCCGCGCTGGCGTCGCTGGCATCGGTAGCGACTCTGCTTCACGGCCTGTACATCCAGCCGGGAGTGTGGCTGTTGCTGCGACTGTTGTCGGGGATCTGCATCGTCGGCCTGTACATCGTCATCGAGTCGTGGCTCAACGAGCGCGCCAGCAACGAAGAGCGCGGCCACGTGTTTTCAGCCTACATGACGACCACGCTGATCGGCCTCGGCATCGGCCAGCTGTTGCTGATCGCCGGAGATGAATCCCGACTCGAGCTGTTCGCGCTGGCTTCGGTGCTGCTTTCGCTGGGTCTGGTGCCTGTTGCGATGACCGAAGTGCATGAGCCGGGGATCGTCGAAGCGGATCGGCTCGGTCTCAGGAAGCTGTACCGGATCTCGCCGCTGGGCGTGGTCGCCTGCATCTTCGCCGGCCTCGGCGCCGGGACGTTCTGGGGCCTCGGGCCGGTGTTCGCCAGCGCGATCGGGCTCGATTCGCGAGGCGTGGCCGCATTCATGGGCATGACCATTCTCGGCGGCATCGTCATGCTGTGGCCGGTCGGGCGCCTTTCGGACCGCTATCCTCGCCGCGACGTACTCGCCCTGGCGTGTGCAATCGCGTCGATCGGTGCCACGCTGACGGCGGCGATGGTGCCGTGGGGATCGCACTGGGTCATGCTCGGCGGATTCCTGTATGGGTCGTTCGCCTTCAGCATGTATTCGCTGGCCGTGGCCTATACCAACGATCACCTCGAGCGCGCGCAGATCCTGGAGGTGACCTCCAGCCTGCAACTCCTGTGGAGCGTCGGCGCGATCGCCGGGCCGTTGCTGGCGGGCGTGTTGATGCAGCGCGCCGGGGCGGCGTCGGTGATGCTGTTCATCGGCGCGAGTGCGCTGATACCGGCCATGTTCGCTCGCTACCGGATGTCGACCGGCGAGCCGGTCGCGCTGGAAGATCAGAGCGACTTCGTGCCGCAATTCGCGACCTCGCCGGCAGCGCTGGAAATGCACCCGGAGAGCCCCGAAGACAGCGACGAAAGCGCGGCCGAGTCGGCACGCGCCGCCTGACGGGCGCGGATTGCCGCGCAGGGCGGGTCGCGATTCAGCGGCCCTCGATCGGCAGCGTCATGTCGGCGATGAATTGATCTTCTTCGATGCGCGTTGCCAGCCGCGCGCGCTCGCCGTAGGCAAGCTCCAGGCGTTGCACGATATTGCCCAGGGCCATGCGATTGCCGTCCTCATCGACGCGGCGGTCTTCGGGCGCGGCGACGGGATTGTCGATGCGGATGCGCAATCGGCCGCGACCGATCCGGCTCGCTTCGATGACCAGCGTTCCGCCGGCCGGACGCCTGGAGATGCCGTGCACGATCGCGTTCTCGACCAGCGGCTGGATCAGCAGCGCCGGCATTTCCTGGTCCAGCGGCAGGTCGTCGGCAATGCGCCAGTCGACTCTCAGCCGGTCTCCCAGGCGCTGCGATTCGATGCGCAGGTAGCCGCGCACGAGCTCGAGCTCGTCGGCCAGCGCGTGCGTGGTTCCCGGCTGCAGCCCGATCCGCAGCAGATCGGAAAGATCGAGCAGCGATTCCTCCGCCTCGACCGGTCGAGTGCGGATCAGGCTGGCGACGGTATTGAGGGAATTGAACAGGAAATGCGGCCGGATTCGTGCCTGCAGCGCGTCCAGCCGGGCGTGTGCTTCCGAACGGACCTGAAGCCGCCACTGGCGATACAGCGACAGGTAGCGAACGAACACCAGCGACGCGATCAGCGAGATCATCAGGTTGCGCCCGATCCAGCCCCAAGCCTCGATGGAGTCGTGGGTATACAAAAGCGCCGGGAACAGGTTCACCGCGACCCCCGAGAACACGACGGTAATGGCCTGGATGACGATGAAGATCGCGCCGACCGAAGCCGTTGCCGGCAGGCGCATCAGCCACTTGCGGCCGGTGCACAGCAGCAGGGAGGAAGCCAGCACCACGCATTCGACCATCAGCGAGGTCAGGCCCAGGGTGACCCAGAACCGATCGAAGGTCGGTGCGGCGGCCAGCGTCAGCAGCAGCGCCAGCATCAAGGCCAGCAGCACCAGCATCAGCACCGCGGTCGGCTGGCAGAAATCCGGCAGGACGACCGGAGAATTCTCGACGCTTGTCTTCACCGAATCGGGTGTTCCCGGTGGGGCCTGGCGCAAGCCTACGCGGAATCGGGCACCGGCTCAAATCCGCGCGGAATCTCTCGATGCCGGGTCAGACGGGCAACAGGAAGGCCCGGACCATCGATGTTTCCCGGGACCCGGTGCGGTCTACCAGCATTCGGCCACGTCGTCGGGATCGTTGCTGGCACTGATCCCGCGTGCGCCGGTTTCGTCGAGCGTGAAGCTGCCGCACTCCGTGTCCTTGTCCTGAGGAGACTGAGGCGCAGCCGTGAGGTCGAAGGTTGTGGCGGTCGAGGCCACCGTGAGCTGGTATTTATCGTTCTCCGACATGACGGTGGCACCGTTGGCGAGCGGACAGTCCCCGTCGTTGTAGGCGCTGTATCGGGTGAAGCATCGCTCCAGCGTCTGCGAAGCCTGCATCAGGACGTTCTGGGCGTCGGAACGCCCCGCTTTCAGAACATACTGCGTGTAGCTGGGAATCGCAACCCCGACAATGATCGCCAGAATCCCGATGGTGATCATTAGTTCGATCAGGGTAAAACCCGAAGCAGTATCGCGCCTATTGCTGCGATGCCGCAATCGGCGACCCACGTGATTTTCAGCTTGCGTGTCCATCGCTACTCCGCCTGCGTTGCATTGTTACTGGGTGACTGTGGTCGGATTCGGAACAGCATCAGCGAAGCTGGCGCCAGACCTGGCGACCGTCGCAGATGTTGCCGAGCTCCAGGAAGCCGGATGCGCCAAGCACGCCGAATGACGAGCACCAACCGGAAACCGCGCCGACGTTGCTGCCGTCCGGGAGATCCGGTGCATCCGGATCGGTCGGATCCGTGCCGCCCGGGTTGCCCGGCGTCAGGGCGGTGTTGCCCGGCGGCTTGAGCACGACCGGCGGCTCGACCGGCGCGCCGATTCCGATCTCGATCACACCGCAGTTGTTGCAGCGATTATCCAGCTGCCCGGTTCCGGAGATCGCATCGAGCACGTAGATCCGCTGTTGTCCTCCGGTTGCGCAGGCGTCGTCGTCGGGCTCGAACGAAGAAAAGATCAGTTGTCCGAAGATGACCCGTGCCCGGTTGAGCACGCGCTCGCCCGAGTTGCTTCCGGTGGAAAGTTCCAGGAACCATCCATCTTCACCCGTTTCACCGACGATCACGCGCTCTCCGCCGGATTCGGTCATCGAGACTTCGTTGAGCTTGTTGGTGCCGTTGATCGCGCTGTTCCTGTCGATCAGGGCCCAGAAAACGTCCGGATCGTTGGGCGGAATGGTGCGGTCCGATGTTTCCAGCAATCGACCGCTTCCGGCGTACACGATCAGCCCGCCGCCGGGGCTTGCGGCCAGCGCCGGAGTCGCGGTAATCGCCCGTTCCTGCGGATCGTTGAACAGTCCCGAGCTGAATCCGGACGGAATGCCGGCCGAGGCGCCGTTGAAATCGACGCGCCAGACCGTGCCGTTCAGATCACCCGCGTAGGCGCGGATCAGTTCGGTCCCGGTCTCCGGGTTCTTGAATCCGGCCACGCCGGACAGGCCGTTGCCGCCCGGGTCGCCCAGCGCGATCTTGTGCAACGGGTTGCCGCTGAACAGATCCACCACGTACATGTAGGCCTGACCGTCCTGGCTGCCGTAGCCGTTGCCGAAGATGGCGACCCACTTGTTGCCGATGCGATCGATGACCGGCTCGCCGATGGTATATCCCAGGTCGGGGTCGTCCTGGCTGGTGAACTCCCACAGCACGTTCGGGCTGGACGGGTTGGTGATGTCCAGCGCGTAGATCGCCTTGCCGCCCGCGCCCAGGCCGCCGACCAGTACGGTCTTCCAGCCGCTGTTGTAAGCATCGCCGACCGCCATCTGTCCGTCGACGAAGAACCGGTGCTGGTAGGTGGGATTGGCGAGTGCGCCGATGCCGTCGAGTACCGCACCCGGCACGTAGGCCATGACTTCCCTTCCGGTTTTGGAGTTGAAGCCGTGCAGCATGCCGTCGTTGCCGCCGACGTAGACGACCGGGTCTCGCGTGGTCTTGGTGCCGTCCACGTAACTGTTGTAACTGCTCCCGGCGGTACCGTCCAGGCGCGACCAGCCTTCGTTCGAGGGACCGGCAAGGACCGGGCGCGAGTTGACGATGTCGCCGAGCACGGTATCTCCCCGGAGGCGAAACCCGCTGGCTTCATTGCTGCGATCGCCGCGTAGGAAATCGATGACCTGATTGATCGGCTGTCCTTCGGTGCTCGACGCGATGCGGGTCTTCAGCGGATTGGGCATACCGGAGTGGAAATCCCGCTGCGTTCCCGAGCCCGTGCTGTCCCAGGTGATGATGTTGCGGTTGGTGAACGACGGCAGCGAGTTGGATGCGCGCCATTGAACCGCGTTGGTGAGCGGGTCCAGGCCGAGCAGTTCGCCCGACCAGAAATCCGATTCGAACCGGGCCTGGATCGCAAGCGTTTCGGTATCGAGCCGGGTCGAGGTTGTGGAAACCGAAGTCACCACGTTGGTCGTCTCCGAGAGGATGGTCTCGAACGCGTCGGACAGTGCTTCGACCATCGAGCCCGCGTTGCCGGCCAGGAAGTAGTTGTCCGGCTTGGGCATGGTCTGGCCGCGGCCCCGACCGCCGAACGGCGAAATCGTCTGGCCATTGGTGTGCCACCAGTCCTGCTCCAGTGAGTCGGTCATGGGATCGAAATCGTCGGGCACGTCGGCGCCGCCGTACTTGGTGGCCAGGATGTACTGGTTGTAGGGAATGGTTTCGAGGCTCTGGGCTTCGAGCACGTCGACCCAGTGCGTGGACATGGTGGTCTTGCCGGGCTCTTCGGGCCGCATGTCGGTGGTGTTGGCCCAGTAGGCCAGCGACGCGATGTAGGCGGAATTGTTGCGCCCGGTCCAGCTGCCGCCCGAGGTGCCGATGTTGGTACTGCCTTCCATCGCATCGATTCGGCCGCCGACTTCGACGACGTCGATCCAGTCGTCGTTGCGTACGCGTGACGGTTTGTTTGGTTCGTCCGACCCGCTGGTCGGCCCCGGCAGGTTCTTGTCGCGGTGGGTGTAGATATCGCCGATTCCCAGCGCGACGTTGATCTGGCAGGAAAACTGCACCGGGTCGTGGCCGTTCTTGTCCCAGTCGGTAATCACCGGAAAGCCATCGGCACGGCCGAATGTGGTGCCGTTGGTGTACGCGTCCACATTGGCCTCTCCGCGGATGTAGCGGACCGCGGCATAAAAGAGCTCGCTGACCGGGTCCTGGCTCTTGTGGTTGTTGTTGGTCATCTGGCCGAACTTGTTGAGGTAATTGATAACCCCGCTGTCGCGGATCGTGATTCCGAATTCGCTGGACGTGTCTGCGGCATCGTCGGCGTCCGGGTTGCGGTACAGCACGCCGGTGGCCGGGTCCCATTCCCTCTGGGGATTGGCTCCGCCGCCCGGCAGGGTCGGCCCGACGAACTTCTGGCGCGCGCGGAGTGCGGCGCCATCGCGACTGCTGCCGTCCTGGTTGAGATAACCGAACACGCTGTAGCGGAGCTTTTCGTAGTTGGCCTGGATCAGCCCCTCGGGCTTGGATGCCGAACCGTAGCTGGCGCAGTTGGCCTCCTCGAGTCCGGAGACGCACACGGCGACGCGGA